>CAJONQ010000029.1 GCA_905235835.1 uncultured Prevotella sp. | reverse complement strand
GTCAACTCTGTCCACGATGTGGTAAAAATAAAGCCTCGTAAATTCCCTGCGGTAGAAATACGTTGCAAATTTATAGGGAATTTCCGAAGCAACCAAAAACGGCTTCTGAAGTGTTAAAATCTAAAAGTGACTGTAATACAATGATTTAAGTTTGATTAGTTTTCGTTGTTCATGGTAGTTTAGAGGCCTCTAAATACATAGGAAAAAAGTGAAGACCCACTCCTGACCTCCCCCTGCTGAGGGGAGGAAACGTAAAAAGTACAGAAAATATTTGGAAGACAAGAAAATAATCTCTATCTTTGCAAACGAAAGGAAACAAGTTCCTCCCGCTGAAATGAAAGAGTAGCACCGTAATCGGGTTAGCAAATCAGTTCAGCGGTTTTTTATTTCCTCAAATTTTGAATCTCAGCGTCAAATGTTTTCTGGTCTATAATAGCATAAGGTTTGAACAGACCAGTATTCTTTATCTTACGAATACATAAATAGGCTTTTTCACCAAGTTCACGGCTAAAATATGCAAAATAAGCAGTTTCTGGATGTTTTCCTGGAAGAACCTCACGCCAACCTTCATAAATAGACTTTTCAAGAAAACCTTTCAAATCTTGGGCAACCTTATTCTTAAAAGCATTAAAGCGATTGTCTTGAGTATTCTTACTTACAATGGTCTTCAAATCAGACTTAGTAATTTCCACTTCCATTGTGATAACATTAGTTATTACAAAATGCATAGGACAGTTTTTTAATGTATCTGCGATACGCAATGCTTCCTCTCGAAATCTTTTGCTTTCGATGTAATAGCCTTCGTCAGTTCTTTTAGCCATAATAAGAATAGTTATTCTGTTACTTAGTGCAAAAATACGAATAATTTAGAAAACTCCAAAGGATTCATAGGAAAAAAGTGAAGACCCTCTCCTGACCTCCCCCTGCTGAGGGGGAGGGAAAAAGAAAACGAGGAAGCATGGTCGCTTCCTCGATTTAGTCGAAATACTTCTCTTAAAGATTTTATCTGTTTCGGAATGCCTTCAACTCCTTGACGATCACGTCGAAGTCATCGGTAAGGGTCAACTGGAGGTTCTTGTATTTCCCTAACTTGACAAGTTCCTCCAAGAAGGGATATACAGGGAGTTCCTTCGTCCAAAAATCGGTGCCGAGGAAAATCATCGGACTGGAGTAGCCGAACGACAAGTAGTGGTTCTGTACGGCATCCTGGAAGATTTCCTGCATCGTGCCGGCACTTCCTGGTGTGTAGATAATACCACCAAAGGCAACGGTCAGGATCAGATCCTCACGGATGCTGTTCTCGAAGAACTTGGCGATATGTGTAGCAAAGGGGGCTGAGGGCTCATGACCATAGAGGTAGGTCGGAATACCGAGACTCACATAATCACCCTTACGAGGATAGCGCTCCATCACCTCAAAGGAGGTAGCAAGCCATCCTTTATCTTTGAACGACGGTGCCACTTTGAGCATCTCGATGGCTGCATCTACCTCCTGCTCTGTACGTCCTGCCATCCAAGCACCCAGATGGGTTGCCTCCATAGCACCTGGTCCACCACCACTCAACATGATAAAACCCTGCTCCGTGAGTTGCTTGCTTAACAGCACCACCCTCTTATACATCGGGTCTGAGCGAAGCAAAGCATGTCCACCCATGATACCCAGACAAAGGCGTGAGTCATACTTTTTGAAGAACTCGTCAAGAGCCACATGGATACAGTGGTCATGCAGCGTACGAGCCAGAGACTCCTCCACATTCTTAGCCTGCTTTCCATTCTCAATAAAGTGCTTATACACCTTCGTGTCGTAGCAGGTCTCAAAAGATGCCTCCTTCTTGGGGTCGTAACCTGCATAAAGTTCCGCTGCGCTGTACAGTGATGTGCGGTTCACATCAAAAGGCACAGACTTCAGATAATCCATTGCTTTCGCACTGAACAGATTGCCAGCAGACTGCGCTTTTACAGTCGTGGCAGCAAGCACCATAAGTGCCATCAAACAAATGTTCTTCATCATTTTCTTACTTTTTTATGATACGTCCTTGTGGTTTCGCATATTCTTGACCAATATGTCCATTGAGGTTCTTGGAGACAAACTCAATAAAGATATCGTTATAGGTTCTCTTTGTTTCCCAAATAATTTTGCAACCCTTCAGTGCATTATAGAGTCCTCCATCCGTCACGCAATATTTGGTAGTGGCAACCTTATAGACACGTTCCTCATTGATAGGCTCGTAGTGCTGTGTAAAACTGTTGAGTACCTGTACGTCACTGACACGATGCTCGTTCTCGTAAACAGTGAACTTCATACCCGACACCTGCGGAAACTGTCCATCGGGCTTAGGCAGGAAAGCCATCAGTTTATTCAACATAGCAACCAATGTACTGCCTTTCACCTCTGCCACTACAATATAGTTATCGTAAGGTAACAAGGATAGTAGGTCGCCATAGGTCAGGTCACCCGCTTTCACCTCGTTGCGGATACTTCCACAGTTCAACACAGAGATATCCGAACCAGTTACCAGACGGAAGGCATCAGTAACAATATCACCAGCATTCGTCTCACTCACACGGACGGCTTCATTACCTTCGTCATCATAGATACGCAAAGGAACCTCACTATGACATATCAGACGACTGGTCTGCGCATTCAGCATCGTGTTGATGCTATCCACCAAATGTGCCACATAAGTATTCTTCTCTTTCACACTCTCCATGGGGATAAGCGTAGTCGTCATCTTACCATCAGGAGTAATGAGTAATTTTCCGATATTGGCAAATTTCGTCCCCGTCTGTGTCACAATGATAGGTTTTCTCACCTTATTCAGTATGGTGTCAGCAACAATGGATGAATGAGTATGTCCGTCCAAGACAATATCGATACCCGTGGTATTCGCCACCAGCGTATGAGAGTCGGAATGACGTGCTGTCTCACGCTCACCCAGATGAGAGTCGACAATCACATAGTCTGCGCCTGCTCTTCTCGCCTCGTCCACCGCACGCTGTACCAATACGGGGATATCCTCAGTCTGCAAGTCGTAGATCAGACTGTCACGCTCGTCCTTGAAAGCATACGCCTCGTCCTCCATAGAGGTTGGTGTGACAACACCGACAAAGGCGATTTTCTTATTGCCAACGCGTTTCATCACGAAGGGTGCATACACCATCCTACCAGTACGTATATCATAAAGGTTGCAGCATACAACGGGGGCTGGCATCTGGCGGAGCAACTCAAACATACGTTCCATGCCATAGTCAAACTCATGGTTCCCCAATGTGATAGCATCATAATTAAGAGCCTTCATGACATCCACCACATATTGTCCCTTCGAGATGGCTCCCACCGTCTGACCTTGGACATAATCGCCATTCGACACCAGACAGACATCGGCTGTGTCTGCTATGGCATCACGCAGTCCTGCTAGTTTGGCATAACCGTCCATCGCACAATGTGCGTCATTCTCATATAGGATGACAATATTCTTTTGTTTCAGGCTGGTAGGAGTGTCCTTGACTGTCTGTTTGCAACCTACCAACAGCAAGATCATCACAACCAACAGGAGTCCTTTAATTATCTTGTTCATCATCTTATAGTTTTTGATTAATTATCGAATCTTTTTCTATTTGGATGCAAATATACAAAAAATTTTGATTATCTTTGCATACATTATTAATAACCTTAGAAAAAAATGAAGACAAGACTACTAATCGGTGCATGGCTTATATGCTTGACAGCATTTGCGCAACCTCGAAAAGAAATAAATCTGAAAACCTGGGAGTTCTCGCGTGACAACCAATCGTGGAATCAAGTGAATATCCCTCACGACTGGGCGATAGCGGGTCCATTTGACAAGAAATGGGACCTGCAGAAGGTTGCCATCACACAGAATGGTGAGACAGAGGCAACAGAAAAATCAGGTCGTTCGGGGGCTCTGCCATGGATTGGGGAGGGATGGTATCGCACCACCATCACAATTCCACAAGGCTATGAGACTGCGGAACTGGTGTTCGATGGTGCTATGGCGGAGCCATGTGTTACCATCAACGGCAAGGAAGCCGGCTACTGGGCATATGGCTATAATGCCTTCCGTATTGATGCCACTCCTTATATGAAAGCAGGGAAGATGGATATCAGTGTACATCTGCAGAATCTGGAGGAGAGCAGCCGTTGGTATCCGGGTGCAGGACTCTATCGTCCTGTCACGCTGATTCTGAAGCATCAAACACACATCGACGACTGGTCGTTGTTTGCCCGTACGGTTCAACTGGACCATGAGAAGGCGGAGGTTGCTGTGGATATGTCTGTGGAAGGAATTACTGAAGGAGTAACCGCAAACATGGAACTCGCAGACAACAAGGGAAATATCATTGCCTCCGCCAATGGAATAAGCGTGAAGAACGGACTGGTCAACACCACCCTGCTGGTAAAGAGTCCTAACCTATGGTCACCCGAGTCACCTTATTTATATATACTGACCGCCAAGGTCGTCAAAGAGGGGGAGACGGTTGACATGAAAACCCAGAAAATGGGTATCCGCACCATCAAAGTATCTCGTGAAGGTGGTTTCCAATTGAATGGCATAACAAGAAAGATAAAAGGTGTCTGTCTGCATCATGACCTTGGTCCTCTTGGTGCCGCCATCAATAAAGCGGCATTGATTCGCCAGATCCGTACGATGAAAGAGATGGGATGCGACGCCATCCGTACTTCCCATAACATGCCATCAACATGGCAGATGGAAATATGCGACTCGATGGGTATGATGGTGATGGCAGAGAGTTTCGACATGTGGATATATCCCAAGTGTAAGAACGGTTATGCCCGTTTCTTCAAGGAATGGGCACAAAAGGATATCACCAATCTCATCCTGAACCACCGTAACCACCCCAGTATCGTGATGTGGTCGATAGGTAACGAGATACCAGAACAATGGAGCGAGGAAGGACGACAGATCAGTAAGCAACTGCAAGGACTCTGTCATGCACTCGACCCCACCCGACCAGTGACACAGGGTATGGATCGTGCAGAGGATGCGCTAAACAGTGGTTTTGCCCAAGCGATGGAGGTGCCAGGTTTCAACTACCGAGTACATAAATATGAGAACAACATCAAACAACTGCCACAAGGTTTCTTGTTGGGTAGTGAGACAGCGTCAACAGTATCGTCACGTGGGGTGTACAAATTCCCTGTTGTACCCACTGATAACTCACAATTCGCCTCCTACTCTCCCAACTATGACCCTACAGCACTGCAAAAAGCTGACGGACAGTGTAGCAGTTATGACGTGGAATGGTGCTCTTGGTCTAACCTGCCTGATGATGACTGGCGCTGTCAGGACGATTACCCTTGGGTGATTGGGGAGTTTGTATGGACAGGCTATGACTATTTAGGAGAGCCTACTCCCTACGATGAGTATTGGCCCTCACGCAGCAGTTATTTTGGTATTTGTGACCTTGCAGGACTTCCCAAAGACCGTTACTGGCTATACCGCTCCAAGTGGAACACCAAGGAACATACCGTTCATCTGCTGCCCCACTGGACATGGAACGGACGCAAAGGGGAGATAACACCTGTATACTGTTACACAGACGGTGTGGAGGCTGAGCTCTTTGTCAATGGAAAAAGCCAGGGACGCATCCGCAAGAATCCCGCTAAACGACTGGACCGCTATCGTCTGCGCTGGAACAATGTGAGATATGAACCAGGAAACATCCGTGTCGTGGCATACGATGCTCAAGGCCATCAGATTGGAGAGGATTGCAGACAGACAGCAGGAAAGGCTGTCGCCTTAGTTGCAAAGGCTGACAGAGACAGTTATCGTGCGGATGGTGAAGATCTGGTATTTGTAACTATCAGTGTAGAGGATGCTAAACACATCCCTGTTCCTACTTGTGATAATGAGTTAACCTTCTCTGTTGAGGGTACTGGACAGTTTGAGGCGGTTTGCAATGGTGACGCCACCTCACTGGAGTCCTTTAAACAACCCAAGATGAAGCTTTTTAATGGCGAGCTCGTAGTTGTCCTTCGGACCACATCACAGGCTGGGGATATACAACTGCATATCAAAGACAAAAAAGGAAAGCTACGTCCCACAAGTATCACTATTCGTACACAATAGCAAAAAAGGTCTCTCATCACGAGAGACCTTTTCTTTATGTTCCTATTAAACAATCTTCTTACCTTATAGAACTACCTAATGTCTATTTCTATGCTTTTTCTTTATGCAAAATTACAGTAATCACTTCTATTATTTCACTCTTTAGAACCAAAAGTAGGTTCAAAAGCCTTATTTTTGACCTGCGTCAATTCTACATGGAGACTCATCCATGAAGAGATATGAGGGCTGATAGCCACCAGCGTCTACGATGACCTTTTCGAAGACTATAGCAGGATCATCTGGACTAATGGTGAGAGTATGCGAATCACCTATTCCCATAGGTAATTCGATCATACTCTCGACCACGCGCCGAGCAATGATTGGATAATAAATCGTGTATATGTTCTCTTTGTCCTCATTGAGATTCTTATTGAAATTCACAGTTACAGGAGAACTCCCATCGAGTGATACCTGATACGTCAAACCACCTTTATTTAAATAGTCAAGTGTAGACTTTACCACTACATGCACCTTCACTTTATCTATCGTCTTACCATCAGTCTTAAAGCGATACGAAAGGCTGCCACCTGAAGGACTCTCCGTATAGGGCATCAAGACGATACCACTGCGAGTACGTCCCATATCAGGAATGACCGTCCACGTAGTTTCCGCATTACTCTTAGCCTCATAATAATGCTCTGCCTCCATAGATACCACATCCTGTTGCATGGTGAAGACAAAACCGCCAGCCTTTCCTTCAGGTAACCGCTTAACCTCTGGCATACGGTCTGCCGGGAAGTCGTCATTCCAATAGGTATAGCCGATATGCTTCTGTGTCATCATACCGTTCCATTTACCATGAGCAATCTGATGATTATAATCAGCACAGAGCATCGAGTCACGACAGAAAGCCTGCTCCACTTTTTCTGCCCACAAATTGCATTCAGGATTACCCTCCTCATAGAGTTTCAGATTCATTGCCTGAGCGTAATACATCTGATAGATGTTTGACATTGCCTGTATGGGGAAAAGTATCAACTGCTGATAAGCATCATGATAACACTCGTCAAGGGTCAGATACTGACGTAATGCCTCTGCTTCCAACCGCATAAAATCATCAGCTACTTGATGCCACTCTCCTGTATATATATTATAGGTTTTAGCATCCAGCATCTCTGCTGTGATACGACCGTTCATTTTACATGATAGGTTAAGTAGGCGTGCTGCCTCAGCAGCCTGACTCTCGCCAAACTGCTGACGGCAGAACGCCAGAGTATGATTGATAATTAGTTTAGATTCATATTGATTAGGATTCCATGCCATGTCCATAAAGAAGGTGATGGGATATTCCATCGGTTTCAAGTCACCCACATTCAGAATCCACATTCGTTCAATACCGTTGGCATAGGCGAGATGCAACTGCTCCCACATATTCTGGGTTGGTGTCACATTCAACCATTTCGTGTTACGAGGTGCTCCCACATAATCGACATGGTAATAAAGTCCCCATCCTCCTGGATGCTGACGTTCCTTCATATTAGGCACACGGCGGACATTACCCCAGTTGTCATCACACAAAAGCATGATGACATCATCGGGAACACGCATTCCTTTGTCGTAATAATCCAATACCTCTTTATATAATGCCCACACCTGTGTGGTCTCTTTTGCCTTCTTACCAGTGACCTGACTAATGATACGACGCTGGTTCTCCACGATACGCTGCAACAACTTGGTATCCGCATCCTCACTCATCGCCTCGTCACCATCACCACGCATACCAATCGTCACCATATCCTCGGTACCCTTCATGCGTTCGATGCCCTCACGAAAGAACTGATCAAGTTTCTGCTGATTCTTCTGGTAATTCCATGGTCCCCATTCTCCACGGCGACGGGCATATTCCTGATGGTTACGTGCCATCGGCTCATGATGGGATGTTCCCATGATAATCCCCATATCATCCGCCGTCTTGGAGTTTTGTGGATCGTCAGCATAAAATGCCCACATCCACATCGCGGGCCACATCATATTACCACGCAGACGGAGTATTAGTTCAAAGACTTTCTCATAAAAACGATGGTCACCATAGTTTGTTCCAAAGGTGTTCTTAACCCATGATGTCAGACAAGGTGCCTCGTCATTCAGGAAGATACCACGGAACTTAACAGCTGGCTCTCCGTCCGTATATATACCTTTATTAATATATATATGGTCATGATGCTCTACTGGCACGTCTGCCCAGTAATACCACGGAGACACGCCCATCTGCTCAGAAAGTTCATAAATACCATAGACAGTACCGCGACGGTCACTACCAGCGATGACCATCTGACCATCTATGATTGTGATGATGAATTTCTCTCGCTTGTCTTTCAGTAACGACGCATCCAGTTTCTTTTGTTTTATCAATTGATTAATAAAAGAAGACTTCCCTATCGTTCCTACGATGATTTTAGCATCAGATGTTTTTTCAAGTCGAGCCTCTTTGCCAGTCACTCTTGCGAAATCTGCGGCCAGTGTCTTAGCGGCAATAGCTACTGCCTTGGCATCTGACTGATCATAACTAATAGTCACTGTTCCATCAGTAAGTAACATATCTCCCAATGTGAATCCGACAAAGCGTGAAGCCGCATAACTCATCATGCCTTTTGACAATACGAGAGCAATCAATGCTAACCGAAAAATACCTTTTGATGACAATTTTATTTGTTTCATAGAATCTGTACGTTGTCGTAATTGATGTTGCAAAGTTAAGATGAAAACAAATACAAAACAAGTAAAAAAGACAAAAAAATAGGTGGATGAAACATAGAGAAACGTTTTTGGAACAAATGGGCATAAAAAATCCCCGCAAGTACAACCTGCGGGGATTCTATTTTTTAGTTTACTAAATTACTTAGTAGTGTCAACGAACATTGCAACACGGTTGAAGTCGTTCTCCTCAGATACCTCAGAAGTAGCACCATAACCCTTAGTGGTGATGCGATCCTTAGAGATCTTGTAACGCTTAATCAGAGCATTAGCAACTGAAGTAGCACGAGCCTCAGAAAGCTTCTGATTCAACTCAGCCTTGCCCTCTGGAGAAGCATAACCCTTAACGAGAACCTTAGAAGAAGGATGATTCTTCAGATACTTAGCAACCATCTCAATGCTTGCATACTGAGCAGCGTCGATAGTGCTCTTACCCTGACGGAAGATAACCATTGGCTGAAGAACAGTCTCAGTCTTCTCAACAACAGCAGCTGTGGTAGGACGAGCCTCGCAGTCAGCGAGCTTCTTCTTCAGGTCGTTGATAGTCTTGTTTGCAGCGTTCAGCTGACCATTCTTAGCGTCAACGTCAGAACGGAGCTCATTGATCTTAGCATTCAGAGCGTCAATCTCTGCTGGGTCACGGAGTTCCTCAATCTTGAAGTTGTGAGTACCATTGCTATTACCGAATTTGTAGTTGACACCAGCCTTCAGAGAGAAAGCAGCATCCCATTTCTTAGAACCAGTTCCATCAACTAAATTCTTGCGGAATGGGTTAGCATAAACAGGAGTCGGCTCACCAAATACGATACCTGGCTCCAAATAAACCTGCCACTGCTTAGCAGCACCGAGGTTCAGAGCGAGGTCAAGAGCAAACTTAGCGTTGATACCACCAGCCTTCTCTTCCCAAGCACGGCTATAACCACCACCAGCTAAGGCAATAACTTCGAACTTACGTGGCTCACCATTGTAACCAGCAAACAAGTTGTTCAGGTTCCAAGTGCTCAAAATGTCGAAGTCTGTACGATTGACGAAAGTCTTGCTACCAAACATTGACTTAGAATCAGACTTGTTTCCAAAATAATTGTTGATGTCCAAAGCCAAACCGAATACGGTGGTCAGGTTCTTACCAACACGTACACCAAACTCAGGAGATACACCCTTCATGAAACCATACTTTGTGCCTCCAAAATCGAATTTGTTCACAGGAGTAGCAACACCGGCGTTGATACCAACATACCAGTTGTCACCAGCCTTGTTTGCAGTAACTGCAGTTTTCTGTGCATACACAGAAGCTGTCATCATAGCGACAGCAAGCATTAAAAAAAGTTTTTTCATTTTCTTACTAACTTTGTTAATTTATAAAAACATCTACCTATTTCTGTTTTAATTTCGGGTGCAAAATAAATAAAAAAAACAATAAGTTCCAAGAAAATCGTGTAAAAAGTACGTTTTTAACTAAATTTTCTTGATTTATATTGATTTTTTTAGCATTCCCACCCGCTTTTTCCTACAAAATCAGAATTTATAGTCTACACCTAAACCTATCACATTATTAGTTCTTGAATAAACATCCTTTCCAGCATAAGGGGTTCCAAGGTAATTGTCCTGCTGCTTCGTATAGTCACTATACAGTGTAATAAAATAGCCAGCATTCAGACGAATCTTCTCTGTGATATTCCAAGCACCACCTAAACCAATAGACCAACTGTCACAAGCAAAAGAGGTATTCTGCTGATAACCATCACTCAGACCATAGTCTGTGCGCTGTGCTCCGCAACTGACAGTGAATTTCTCATTGATATCATACTCCACTCCAGCCAGTATCTCATGAGTACCCCGTTTCAATTCTTTCTGGCGGTCATCTGCCATCTTCGCGTTCTTATCATCAAAGAAGTGGTATTCCAATGTGGCACGCAGTTTTGGAGTGAACTCATAGCCAGCAGCTACCGACAGCAAGGCAGGCATGTCATAGCGTGTCCTCTCTCCATCTGAATAAGGAGTTGTATATGCACCTAATTGTCCACTGAGTGCTTGCAGTTTAGCTTGTGCACCAGCAGGATCCGCTGCCATCATCGCAGCAATGACGTTTGTGCCAAGACCTGCGTCTAATACATTTGTCTCGTTCTTCGGATTGAGTTTTGTTCGAAACTCATAACGTGCAGCCAGTGTCAAAGGACCTTTATGGAAGTCAAGGCTTATAATCGGTGCGAAGCCCCACCCTTTCTGGTCTACGTCAAGCAATAGTTTTGCCAGTTCACCCAATTGGGGATGGTCTGTGGCTATCACATGTCCACGGTAATATCCATCATAATAATTGGCACGTATACCTACGGCTGCCGCCAGATAATCAGTAATTTTATAAGTGAAGTTCACCTGACCTCCGTAAATATATTGCTTTCCCTTCATTTCTGAGTCGAGTTTGTACTGGTTAGGCAAAATACCATTGTTGGCAAGCATACTGTTCACGAGTAAGTTAAACATAGGAACACCATCCTTAAACTCCACAAAGCCACCGCTACCTACGATTCCGATCATAGTGGATATAGCAATGCGACCTTTCTTATACGAGGCAAACAATGCCGGCACGATAGGGGCTGATGCCTTTCCATGGTATTTCTTATTGAAGTCTGAGCCAAGGAAGCCGTTTATAGTCGTCTCTATGTCACGATCCTGCCACGGTTTCTGGAAATTCAAAGAAAGTTGCCATCCCTCATGTCCCCAGGCAAGTCCTGCTGGATTACTGTAAGCAGCATCAATGTCAAAAGTGGCACCACGTGCCATCATACGATCAAAGGCAATGTGATAATTGGTGTTGGTCATCAGTCCACCTGCACGAACTCCTACAGCGGTGCACAAAATGACTACAATCATTAATAGTTTTTTCATTTTTCTATTTTTAATGGGTTTCGTGGTGCAAAGGTACAAATAAAATACGGATAATTGGAAAAAATGAAAAGAAAAATACGCAATTGGGACAACTTTTTAATGATACCAATCAAAAAGTGGCATGCAAAACAATACTGCATGCCACTTTCCTATACCTTATTATATATTATTATACCTGTTCGATAATCTTACCACCCTCCTCGATTGCCTGCATGTTAAGAGGAATCATAGCATGGTGGCGCTCGGGCAATGTCTTGTAGAGGGCTTTCTCCACCCCACTTGTGCTGACTACAGGAGCCACCTTGAGAAGTCCGCCCAGCACAATCATATTGAACACCTTGGCATTCTTCATCTCAGCCGCCTTGTCCATAGCATCAATACGATAGACGGTAATATCCTTACGTGTCGGGGGATTCAGGATACCATAACCATCATAGATCAAAATACCGCCTGGTTTGAGTTTCGGCTCAAACTTCTCCAAAGAAGGCTGATTGAGCACGATAGCAATATCAAACTTACTGAGGATGGGAGAACTGATCTTCTCGTCACTCACGATAACGGTCACATTAGCAGTACCACCACGCTGCTCGGGACCATAAGCAGGCATCCATGTCACCTCCTTGTCGTCCATCAATCCTGAATAGGCAAGAATCTTACCCATAGAGAGGACGCCCTGACCGCCGAAGCCACTGATAATTATCTCTTTTTTCATTTTGTCGTGTCTTTTAAGTCTCCTTTCGGATAGTAGTTGAACATGTGTTCCTGCATCCACTCGTTGGCAGCCTTTGGCGACATCTTCCAACCGCTGTTACAGGTACTGACAATCTCCACCAGACTGCTACCCTTGCCAGCCATCGAAGCCTCGAAAGCCTTACGGATAGCCTTCTTCGCACTACGGATAGCGGCTACAGTCTCTACCGACTGACGGGTCACATAGCATGTACCCTCCAGTGTGGCTGCAATCTCGGTGATATGCAAAGGATAGCCGTGCAGGTCTGCCTGACGCCCATAAGGACAGGTAGAGGTCTTCATACCCATCAGTGTCGTAGGTGCCATCTGTCCACCCGTCATACCATAAATGGCATTATTGATAAAGATGATGGCAATATGCTCACCACGGTTCAAGGCATGAATCGTCTCACAGGTACCGATACAGGCAAGGTCTCCATCACCCTGATAGGTGAATACCAGACGGTCGGGCCACAGACGCTTGATAGCGGTAGCCACTGCGGGAGCACGTCCATGGGCAGCCTCCTGCCAGTCGATATCCAAATAGTTATAAGCAAATACCGCACAACCTACGGGAGAGACACCAACCGTCTTCTCTTCCATTCCCATTTCCTCGATGACCTCTGCCACGAGTTTATGGACTACACCATGCGAGCAACCAGGACAATAGTGCATGTGGTTGTCGTTCATCAGTGTTGGTTTCTGATATACCAGATTCTCTGGTGATATGATATTGTTTTCCATCTTACATCATCTTCTTTAAAGCATCAATAATCTCCTCAGGCTCTGGTACGATACCACCCAGACGACCAAACTGCTCAACAGGCAGTGCGCCATTGATAGCAAGACGAACGTCCTGTACCATCTGTCCGGCATTGATCTCTACGACGAGAACACCTTTCTTTCCTTGTGCCATCTCTGCGATTGCCTTTGAGGGGAAAGGCCACAATGTGATAGGACGCAACAATCCTACTTTGACACCCTCCTCCCGAGCCATCTCTATTGCCTTCTGCGTCAGACGTGCCGCAGAACCGAAAGCGACAATCAGATATTCGGCATCATCACAGTAGAGAGTCTCATAACGTACTTCCTTCTCCTGGATCTCCTTGTATTTCTCCTGCAAGTGGAGATTGCGAGCCTCCATTGCCTCCGGCTTCAACTCCAACGAGGTAATGATATTCGGTTTGCGGTCCTTGGTGCGCCCAATCGTTGCCCAAGGACATTCCTTACGAATCTGCTCCTCAGTACGACGGGGCTTATAAGGAGGTAATACGATCTTCTCCATCATCTGTCCGATAACACCATCAGCAAGGATCATTGCCGGATTGCGATACTTAAACGCCAACTCAAAGGCGAGGTCGACGAAGTCAGCCATCTCCTGTACGGAGTTAGGGGCAAGGACGATGACGTTATAGTCACCATTACCACCACCACGGGTAGCCTGGAAATAGTCACCCTGTGAAGGCTGGATGGTACCCAGACCAGGACCGCCACGCTGTACATTCACAAACACACCGGGCAGCTCTGCACCAGCCATATAGGTGATACCCTCCTGCATCAGGGCGATACCTGGTGAAGAAGAAGAGGTCAGCACACGCTTTCCTGCCGCCGCACCACCATAAATCATATTAATAGACGCCACCTCACTCTCTGCCTGCAGCACCACCATACCAGTAGTCTCCCAAGGCTTCAGCTCAGCAAGGGTCTCAATCACTTCACTTTGTGGGGTAATAGGATATCCGAAATATCCGTCAGCACCACAACGGATGGCAGCGTGGGCTATCGCCTCGTTGCCCTTCATAAGTGTTACTTCCTGTTCTGCCATCTTTTTACTCCTCTACTTTTTTACGATAGACCGTGATACATCCGTCAGGACAAACCACAGCACACGACGTACAGCCGGTGCACTTGTCTATCTGTGCAGGCTCCACATAGGGATAGCCATGCACGTTGACACGATTAGCCAATGCGATGACACCCTGTGGACAAGCACTCACACAGAGCACACATCCCTTACAGCGGTCGGTATTCACCACAATAGCACCTTTCAGCTTAGCCATTCTTTTAGTATTTGTTTATGGATTATAGTAATCCTTGTGATAAAAACTCATGATATCGTCGAGCATCCGTTTCGCCTCTACAGCAGGACTTTCTGGGTCAAGCTCTATTGCCTTGATATAGCAGTTGATCGCCTCCTGCCAGTTGCCCTGCTTCCGCCAGGCATTGCCCTGCTCATACCACTCTTGGGCTGTAGCAAACTCTAAACCCTCAACTCTCAACTCTACACTATTTATAATATTCCTTCTTACCAGCGGCAAGAGTATTCTTCATCAGCGAGCAGATGGTCATCGGTCCAACTCCACCAGGTACTGGTGTGATAAACGAGCACTTAGGAGCCACCTCGTCAAACTTCACGTCACCATTCAGACGGAACCCACTCTTTCGGGTAGCATCAGGAACACGGGTAGTACCCACGTCGATAATGACGGCACCCTCTTTCACCATATCGGCAGTCACGAAGTCGGGCTGACCGATAGCGGCAATGATGATGTCTGCCTCCCGACACTCCTCTTTAAGTGTTTTTGAGCGAGAGTGACAAACGGTCACGGTAGCATCACCATATTGTTTCTGCATCATCAACTGTGCCATGGGCTTACCCACAATATTAGAACGACCCAAGATGACACATTTCTTTCCGCTGGTCTCGATATTGTATCGTTTCAGCAAGGTAATGATACCTAATGGTGTTGCAGAGATAAAGCAAGGCAGTCCGATAGCCATACGTCCCACATTGATGGGATGGAAACCGTCGACATCCTTACGATAGTCGATTGCCTCGATAATCTTCTGCTCATCAATATGCTTGGGAAGGGGCAGCTGTACGATAAAGCCATCCACGTCATCATCCTTGTTCAGTTTGTCGACACAGGCAAGCAACTCATCCTCGGTTATGTCAGCCTCATAGCGGATAAGTGTTGACTTAAAACCACAAGCCTCACAGGCAAGCACCTTATTCTTCACGTATGTCTCACTGCCACCGTCATGACCAACGAGTACGGCAGCCAGATGCGGCTGTTTGCCACCACGTGCAACCATCTCTTTTACCTCTTCGGCAATCTCCGCCTTAATGGCTGTTGCCGTTGCTTTTCCATCTATTAATTGCATATCTTAAATTAAATTTTCGGCATTCCACCACGCATCTTCATAGCGGCAGCCATCTGCGCCATCTTTGAGCTGCCGGCACCAGCCACCATCTTCATCATCTTACGGGTCTGGTCAAACTGTTTGATTAAGCGGTTGACCTCCTCTATCTTCGTACCAGAGCCCTTGGCAATACGCTGACGACGACTCTGGTTGATGATGTCAGGGTTGGCACGCTCCTTGGGAGTCATGGAGTTGATGATAGCCTCAACACCCTTGAAGGCATTATCGTCAATATCAATATCCTTGATAGCCTTACCCACTCCCGGAATCATACCAGCAAGATCCTTGATGTTACCCATCTTCTTGATCTGCTGTATCTGCTGCATGAAGTCGTTGAAGTCAAACTTATTCTTACGGATTTTCTTCTCCAACTCACGGGCCTGCTTCTCGTCAAACTGCTCCTGAGCACGCTCTACGAGACTGACGATATCACCCATACCGAGGATACGGTCTGCCATACGCTCTGGGTGGAACACATCAATCGCCTCCATCTTCTCACCCGTTCCCACAAACTTGATGGGTTTGGTGACAACAGTACGGATGGAAAGGGCGGCACCACCACGGGTATCACCATCGAGTTTGGTCAGTACCACACCGTCAAAGTCGAGACGGTCATTAAACTCCTTGGCTGTATTGACAGCATCCTGACCCGTCATCGAGTCAACAACGAACAATGTCTCGTCTGGATTGACTGCCTCTTTCAGGGTAGCTATCTCGTTCATCATCTCCTCGTCGACAGCAAGACGACCGGCGGTATCAATGATGACCACATTATAATTCTTTGCCTTCGCCTCCTTGATGGCGTTGTTGGCAATCTCTACGACATTCTTGTTGTCGGGCTCTGAATAGACAGGAACACCAACACTCTCACCAACTACGTGCAACTGCTGGATAGCAGCGGGACGATAGACGTCACAAGCCACCAGCAAGGGGTTCTTATGCTGCTTGTTCTTCAGCATGTTGGCAAGCTTTCCACTGAATGTTGTCTTACCGGAACCTTGTAGACCAGACATCAGGATGATGGAGGGGCGACCTTCCAGTTTCAGTTCCACAGCCTTGCCACCCATCAACTCAGCAAGCTCATCGTGGACGATCTTCACCATCAACTGTCCAGGCTTCACGGCAGTGAGCACGTTCATACCCATCGCCTTCTGCTTGACAGTATCTGTGAATGTCTTCGCCACCTTGTAGTTGACATCGGCATCCAACAGGGCGCGACGCACATCTTTCAAGGTCTCGGCAACGTTAATCTCGGTGATTTTTCCCTCACCTTTCAATATCTTGAACGACCGTTCAAGTCTGTCACTTAAATTCTCAAACATATATACCTTATTTATTTTGGGCGACAAAATTACATAAAAAAAACGAGACTCACAAATAATGTGCCTCGTTTTTATTCTTTCCGTTGGGAAAACTCACAACCGCAATACTGCTGATTATAGAACTGGTATTCCCTCAGCAACTGGTTGCGACGATCCTGCAGTCCCCCCTTTCGCCAGTTCTGATCCCAGAAGGTAGTACCCTCCACGGCATGCTCGGCAAGTAATCCTGCACGATTGATCTGTTCCAGGCTCTTCCATCGTGACGAGGCGAGTGTGGTGGTGAAATACTGCAAACCCAATTTCTTTGCCTCTTGTGCTGCCCTCGTCAGACGAAGGGTGAAACACTGCACACAACGTCGCCCTCGCTCGGGTTCTCCCTCCAGGCCACAGACTCCCTGCAACCATCCCTCATGGTCGTAGTCGCCGTCAATCCATTCGACACCAAGACTCTCCGCATGACGTTTGCTCTCGTTCTTACGAATCTCGTATTCTTCACGAGGATAGATATTGGGATTATAATAGAAAATGGTAGGCTTTATATCATGTTGCAGCATCCACTCCACTATAGCGGATGAACAAGGAGCACAACAGGCATGCAGCAATACCTCATGCAATCCCTCTGGAACTATAATAGCCGGACTTTTCAACTCTCAACTTTCAACTCTCAACTCTCTAAAGCCCTCTTGCCTTCCAGATTTTATCCTTGGCGGCATTAATCTCCTGGAATTTCTTCTCCGCAGCCTTACGGATATCCTCACCCAAGGCAGCCACCTTGTCAGGATGATGCTCCAAGGCGAGTTTGCGATATGCCTTCTTCACCTCGTCATCCGTCGCATTCGGTGAAACACCAAGTACCTGATAGGCAGAGGTGAGGTCGTCCTTACCTAATCCCATCATCGAGTCAACCTCCTCGGCAGACATCTGCATCCACTGGGCACACTCTTTCAGTGCCGTTATCTCGCTCTGGGGCACCTTGCCGTCGGCTTGTGCGATCATTACGAGGAAGTTCAGCAGTTGCAGACGCTGGGAGTAGTCCATGTTGCGGGCTATCTGCTGACAACAGTCTGCCACCGTATGCTTGAAAGAGGAAGCACCTACCCTTTTCTGCTCGTCAAAGAGTTTCCGCAAGATATCATTACCTTCTATCGAAGCCTGCTCGCCAAAGTTCTGACGCAGCATCTGACGAACGAACTCCATCTCAGAGTGCATCACCTTTCCGTCTGCCTTGATAATATATGAGGCGAGTACCAACAGGGAGAACAAGAAACTGTTACGCTGTCCGTAGTCAGTACGCTGTCTGGTTGTCCGCTGATAACTATTTGTCGTCTGCTGTCCGAAAGGACTCTCAAACGTGCCTTGTGTCTCTGGGGAGTTCACCGCATCCATCATCGAGTCGAACATCTTGCCCAACACGATACCTGCCAATGCTCCTAACGGACCTGCCGTCATCCACCCTAAGAATCCTCCTATCCAAGTTCCAAATGCCATATCTTATCTCTCAACTTTCAACTCTCAACTAATACTCATGCCACCATGCCGATGCGTTCTGCTCCTCACGCTCCAAGTCGTCAATCAAGCACTCTGCCAGTTTCAACACCACATCCTGAGGCACGAGGAAGCGCTGGTCATCACTATTTGGATTGATAGAAGCGAGGAAATGAGGTACCTCTCCTTTGTACACCTCCTTCATGTGGAGATTATCCTCGTTAATGCCCGAACAACTGAACGTGATATTAGCAAGACGGTCGCAGAGTTTCACAAAGGGAGCGTAGGGGGTCTCACAAATACCCTTGTAGTATTTCTCCCCTGCCCTTTCAGCACGAGTACGCCCTTTGTCATTGGTCAGCGCATAGGCAATTTCTGTCGCCATATATGCCTGTTCCTCTGTCATCATCTGCCTTGCAGTCTTCAACACGTCATTATAGGTCAGACGAGCATCCTCGATACTGTCATGATAATAACCGCCAAAGAATATTGGCAGGATATCCTCCTCCCTGGCACATACCAGATGTCCAAAGTCCCGGATGCCGTTGACCACCATATCCAGATGGTAGCCATAGGGCAGATTGTCGCCATAGGTCTGGTTCACACTCTTATGCAAATCGTGTGCTGACTGACGAATGTGTTCTATCTGTTCGGCATATTTCTCCATCAATGCCTCAAACTCATCTCTTGTCATATACTTTTTATTATTTGTTGGCAAAGTTACGAAAAGTCGAGAGCAAAACAAAAGAATTTATTCTTTTTTTTGCCGAGACGGAGTAAGTTCGCCATCTTTGATGGCAAAGTTACGAAAAAAGTCTGACTTTGAAAAGCAATTTTGGAGAATTAACGCAACAAAGTGCATAGATAAAGGCATTTCGAGGAAATACGAAGCAATACGGTCGGGAGGCTCTACGCAAATCTGGGAAGATTGC
>CAJONQ010000028.1 GCA_905235835.1 uncultured Prevotella sp. | reverse complement strand
CACAAATGCCCTTCCCACCAGTATCGGGTTGAGCCGCTGGGTGAGGTTGCCGCCCATGATCTGTACCGCACGGGACACGGGCATGAACTCGCCCTGCTCACCCGCTCTGGGCACACGGAAGTAGGTATCCACCAGCTCCTGCTCAAGACGGGGAGTCTCGAACTGACGGTTATGCTCGGCAAGACGCTTGATCTCGTCCTGCGAGAACCAGTACTGGAAACCGCTCTTGTAAAGACGGTATGCCTGACGGTAGATGCCGTCATAGTCGAGCGGATGGTCACGGGGCGACCGGATCGCCTCCACCTCGAAGGGCAGCCACCGTCGATTTCCCGTTGGATCCGACAAAAACTGCTTGTTATTACCCGTTCCGCAGAACGAGGCGATATGCGGTCGGTGCTCATGGAAATGGGCGTATGCCGCTCGCTCGTCGATACACGTCATGGTGACCGCCGCCTTCAGCTGGTTCAGCTCCGACGGTCGCATGGTGTCCAGCTCCTCACAGCACACCAGTCCGTACTGCGCCAGTGTCAGCAGGTCGTCACGTCCCATGCGGTTAGCGTTCGTCTTGGTGTAGAAATACCGTCGCAGGGGTGGTGGCAGCAGGTACGAGAACCAGGTGGTCTTATAGGAGCCTTGCTCACCGATGAGTACCAGAATGACATTGTTGACGACCGTCGGGTCGAGCCATCCCGCAATCATGGCGACGAGCCATTTCTTGAGGTAGGAGTAGAAGACCCCCTCTGACTCCCCCTGTTTAGGGGGAGGACTTTTGAGGGTGATGGTATTGGCAAGGTCCTGAATATAATCATGCTCTTGTTCTCCCCCTAAACAGGGGGAGTTAGAGGGGGTCTCAGTCTCCAGTCCCTCCAGATACTCCCTGAACGGATGGAACAGCGGTACGTAGTCGCTCTGGATGACCCGGTAGATATCCTGTGGGACGACTTTCTGTGTCTTCGACATCTCACACCACAGCGAGTTGACGATACGGTCGGTGACAGGCTCCCAGTCGTCCGCTTTATACTCCACCCTCCCCGTGATCACATTATGTCGCAACTGAATATGGTCAGTGAGGAACGCCTGGATATCCTCCACCGTCGCATAGTGGCTGTCGGGCGGACTGGTTAGCAGACGAGAGGAGTGGGACTTCATTGCTCGGCTGTTGAACTCCTCCGTTTTCTGATAGCAACTATCAATCACACTCTCTGCCTTGTCATACTCACGGAAGGTTCGTCTTGCCCACTCCCTCGCTGCCTCCAAACTAAATCCAAACTGATTCAACTTATACCCTACCCGCATCACGTAGTCGTTATGCGAGCCAGCGGCATAGACGGCACCGTCAGCCTCCACCTCCTTGCGGATGGTTTTCTCGTAACAGGCGGTGATCCTATTCTGCTCACGCTCCCACTTTCGCCGTTCCTTCTTCTGGCTGACGACACGCTCGGCAGCCGCCTGTATCTCCTCCTTGGTGAAGGGCACGGCATCGGGATTGTGATACACCTCAGGGTCGTGGGCGATACCGCTCAGTCTGCCGACGTTCTTACATTTCTCGTCATACGCCACGCCATACGTCCGCGCGTAGTAGTCGTTACCATAGAGGAACGCCTTGGGGTAGTACTGTTTCTGTCTCTCCAGGTCGTAACGCTCATCCAGCTCATAGCGGAACAGCACACGGATGCCGTCACCGCTGATGGTGCGGTAGCAAAGTAATGTGTGGGGGTCGGCGCAGAGATTCTGGAACAGAGTTGCCAGCGATATTATCCATTGCTCGTCTGACTGCTGGCTGACATGATCCACGTCGACCATTGACACGCCTGTCATTCCCACGATATTACTTGCCGCCTTGCCCCCTTCCATGATGCCGGCGACGGCAAACAGGGGACATGCATCCTTATGACCCGCCTTCGGGTCGTTACGGTGGGCGGCGGTCTTCGCCGCTACCGCCTCATCATCTTTAATCAGCCTGACGATGTGCTCCATCGTCGTCTTCACCGGACAGGTATCCGTGAAGTGCTGATAATAAGTATAGACTTCCGTCTCCATATATTTTACATTGTGTTGGTTAATTACCTTATTATATAAAAGAGACGAGGGCATCTTGAGTTATCTAACCAATTAACAAGGGGGACCAACCCCTTTCCGATTATAGCCAGAAACCACCAATGCCCACGCCCCATAGGGTGTGAGCCCGGTAGTCTTCGTAATCGGAAAAATGTTTTTTGGTCTCTTTAGTTAATCGAAAACTTAGACTCTTTTAATTCATATGTCGCAAAAGATCGCATTACCTCCGAAAAGGTGTTGCAAAGATACAACTTTTTTGGCAATCATGTACAAAAAAAATGTTCCAAATCGATTAACTTTTGTTTCAGACATTCAAAAACACCGATTTCAACGGAAAAACTCCGCCCAAGAATCATCGAGAAACTGGGGCGGAGTCATTAATCTTTACTTACTAACTACTAACCAAAACTATCATTCATTAATATTGTGAAACTTTCACGTCACTCACGGTGATGGAGCCTCCGTAGTTGTTGATACTCCAGCAGTTCTTCTGAATACCGTAGATGCGCTGGGTGTCACAGACAATGTCGTTGATGTACATGACAAGTACCGAGTTGTCGGTATAGATGTCGATGTTGTACTCGTTATTGGCAGGACGATAGAACCCGTAGCCATCGGCACCCTCTATGAAGCCCTTGCCTTCCTCACCCTCTTGCTCGAAGTTCACCTTACGGTCGTTCTCATTCTCTGGGTTGACCACCAGGGTATAGTACTTCATAGCGTCTGTCGCCCGTACGAAGGATACACCGAACTTATCCCAGTTATTAGACGTGGTGACCTTGAACGAGATATGGTTATGAGCACCTAAGCGGTTGTACATCACGTAGGCATCGTCGCCGGAGAGCTGACCGTTGTTGTAACCGTTGGACGCCATGACCTTCAGCTCCTGCTGTTGGTTGTATTTGGCAGCCATCGCCGGCACAGCACCTAACGACAGTGTACCGTCCTCATGCTGGATCACCTTATGGCATACCAGTGATCCCGACCAGTTAGGCTCGTTGCCGTCGCCAGCACCTACGTTGATGTTCTTCTCGTCGATGTCGGCACCAGAGCGGAACGGTGTCCAGCCCCAGATATAGCGGTCGGTACCGTTGGAGGCTGTCTTGCCGGCATAGAACGCACGGGTGTCAAGAGCGCCCTCACGCCATAACGGACCGTCGGCAGGCCATTTGGGACCACTGTTAAAGGCATCCTTCAGGTCCTCGTAGGAGGTAGCCATCAGATACTTCACCTTACGGCTCCAGCTGGTTCTCACACTCTCGCTGTAGACGAGATACCAGTAGTTACCCATCTTGAAGATGTCGGGACACTCTAACATACGGTCCCAGATCATCTTGAAGCGACCTACGTGCTCCCACGTCTTCAGGTCGGTCGACTTGAACTCCGCGAAGCAGGGATCGCCGCCACCCATGGGGTAGGTAGAGATGACCATGTGGTAGAGGTTATCGTCGGCGACGAAGATCTGCGGGTCACGGAAGTCATTACCAGAGTAGCCGAACTCAGGACCGTTGAGCGCCCAGAGGTTGTCCTTTGTCCACGTCTTGAAATCAGTGGAAGTGGCACGCATCACTACCTCACGGTTCTGGCAGTTGCCGTTATGACCAGTGTAATAGATATAGTATATGCCGTCCTTCTCGTAGGCGCAACCCGTACCGATGGCAGCATCTTGCTGATAGTCATTGTCACCGAAGGGGATGACCTCGCCGAGTGATGTGTAGTTGCATCCGTCGGTAGTCTGAACGCCCCAGATGGGGTGGAAGCGCTTATCCATGTTGTTATCGTACTCCTGCAGATAGAGCACCTTGAAGTTGCCTGCTTTCTGGTCGTAGAACGGCATAGGGTCACCGACACGTCCAATGGCTGGAGTATAATAGGTTGAGAATCCTTTTTCGTCAGTGGGGACGAAACGCTCCGTTGTGCCTGCCCAGTCCTTGGCGGGGTCGCCAGTGACATTATCGTCGCTGCAGGCTGTCAGGGTTGCGGCAAAACCGCAACACAGCTGACAAGCGAGGATGATATTGAAAATCTTGGTTTTCATAATTTCTTATTCTGCTTAAGTTTCTAAACTATTCTTTTCCTACGTAATTGTAAGCGTTGAGCATGATGGTACCCATGTTGTCATGGTAGTTAGAGGTGTAAGGAGTCGGTGAGTTCCAGTCGAGCACACCAGAGCCGAAACAGATGATACCTCCCTTACCGTATTCGCCATTAGCCGCCTTCAGCTCCCATGATGACACGTTGCCGTCGCCACCTAAGGCACGTCCGCCTGTCTTTGCCTCCACAGCCTCCTTGTCAGGATAGTCGCCCCAGAATCCATACTGTGACGTGGTGTTACAGATGGTGTAGCCCTCGTCGAGGGTGATGATACGGTCGTCACCCAGTCCTGGTGACCTCTTCAGGCTCTTCCACAGCGGATGAGCGATGTCAAAGACTCTGTAGGTCCATGGGTCGGCACCCATCAGGTCAGAGCCTTCGCCGTCCGTACCCCATACGTTGTTAGGATAAGCATCCTCAGGCATAGCACCGAGAGCGATGGCATAGTTGACAGCCGAACGCTGCAGCACGAAGCCGACACCACGGTCTCTCAGCTCCTTCATCTTAGAGAGTGCCGTCATTGCCTTCTTCTCCGCATCCACGAAGCCGTTATAGGTGCCATAGGGTGTGCAATGACGGTGGAAGAAGACGAACTTCACCTCGTCAAGCGAGATATTGTCGCTGACAATGTCGTCCCATGACACATACGCCGCACCAGGAATGTTACCGGTGAGCCATTTAGCTGCCGCCTTCTCCTCAGGATTCAGCATCTCCACGTTCTCTGCCTCGCCAACGAAGATGGCTACAGGGTTCTGGATGAGCGTCACATATACCGTATAGGTGTTTGTCGCCGTATTGTCGGTGACAACGATCTCCAGCGGCTCGGCGAAGTTGGCTTTCGTACCGCTGGCAGGACTGCACACTGCGTCTTCACTGCATACGGTCTCGAAGGTAGCGTTTGACAAGTCGATACCGCTGTTGCCCGTCACGGACACCGTGATGCTCTTATCCTCCTGGTTGATAGCGCCCTTGACACCTTCTAAGATGAACGATGTCATGACAGCCTCGTCGTTGCGGACAGATATCTGATACTCCATCTGCAGGTCGCCATTCATGACGCGCAGACTCTTGGAGCCGTCGAGGTTCAGACGGTCGCCCACCTTGAAGTTGGAAGTAGCGCCAGGTGACAGTATCAGACTTGTAATCTCCATATTGTCCTTGGCAGAGAAGTCAACAGGCACCTTCACCTTGAGCAGTCGTTTCTCCAGATTGACGGTAGCCCTGTATTCACCATTGAGGACCAGTTCCTCCACCAGACAACTGCCACTGACCTTCATGTCACTGGTGTTGTCCTTGGAACAGGCTGTGAGTACTGCGGCAACACCGCAGAACACCAAACCTGCAAGGAATATATTTTTAATCTTGGTAATCATAATATCTCTTTTTTATTATTAGTTGTTATTTAGGAACCGTATTACCACTGTCCGCAGTTCTGCTGGTAGTGTCCGTTAGCAGCCTTGTACTGCTCGTCGGGGATAGGCAAATACTCGTTCTTATTGGCTGTGAAGGAAGAACCCGACAGGAAGTTCATCTTAGCTCCCTCCTCGGTATAGAACTTGTTGATGACTGTAGCAGCATCACCCCAGCGCACGAGGTCGAAGAAACGCTCTGACTCCATGGCAAGCTCCAGACGACGCTCCATCTTCACAATCTTCAGTGTCTCATCCTTGCTATAAGTGCCGTTATACTTGTTGACGGCGTAGTGTACACCATACTTGACAGGATAGGTAGAGACGATACTGGTCTTTGCCATGCCGATAGCACGGTCGCGCACCTGGTTCACCAGTGTGATAGCCTCTGACGTATTACCCAGCTGAGCCTGAGCCTCCGCACGCATCAGCAGCACGTCGGCATAGCGGAACACGATGCGGTTCATGGACGATGCCCACTGGTTGTCGCAGTTAAAGAGATAGATGTCGGTCAGTGCGGGGTCCACGTTCTGCTTCAGTGAAACGTTCCAGCCATACATACCGCTACCTGCTCGGCTCCAGGTGTTGCTCTTCTCTATCATGAAGTTCGTGTTGAACATATAAGGAGTGCCGGGCACACCGACAGTGACGAACAGACGGGGGTCTACGGTCTCGCTGCCGCCTACCTCATAGTCGGTAGTAGAGGCATTATCCAAGATGGGCAGGCCATTGCTGTTCGTGCGATAGGCATTCACCAGACTGTGAGAGGGCTTGTAGAAGTCGTTTCCAGAGTCATGTACCTTAGGAATGCATGGCACTATCAGACGGTTGGAAAAGTTCAGGTTGCCCCATGTGGTACCGTCGTTGCGTGAGTACTGGATTGCCCAGATGCTCTCTTTACCATTCTCGTATGCCTCCTCGGGACGGAAGTTGTTATGCAGATCGCTCTCCAGTCCGTAGCCGGCACCAGTATAGATAGAGAGGGTCGTATACTGCAGTACCTTCTGCAGATCCTCCTGACTGATGCTGGTCACCTGGTTGGAGTTAGCATCGTCCTGATGATATGCCTTATAAAGATATACCTTGGCAAGGAAAGCGGCAGCCGCAGCCTTAGTAGGACGTCCCTTCTCGGTCTGAGTGACGGGCAGCACCTGATAGGCATCCTCCAGATCATTGATGATCAGCTGCCATCCCTCGTCGTTCGTGTATTCGGTGTTCGAGAGGGTATTGTAGTCGTCCTCTGTCATGTTCAGCTTGTTCACGAAAGGAATCTTCTTAAACAAACGCTTCAGCTGGAAGTGACCATAGGCACGGAGGAACTTCATCTCAGCAGTACGCTGCTGGATCGTCGCATTTTCCTGATCAGCGACTGCCAACATGTCGAGTGACAGCGAAACACGTGACAGGTACTTATAAAGCTTGGTCCAGATAGAGGAGAAGGGCCAGTCCTGAGTCATGACTCCCGTACCTTTCTCCAAGCGGTGGAAGGGTTCACCGTCCGAGAAAGAAGCACCACCCACGTAGGCATCGTCTGAACGGGTGTCATAGTTCCACAGCGAGAACGATGAGTTCATGTCTTCGATGGCAACCAGACCGGCATAGGCGGATGTCAGCACATCGTCAATATACTTAGGGTCTTTCACTTCGTCCTGTGTCAGTGTAGCCTGAGGCTTCTGGTCGTCAAGGAAATTATTGCAGGAAGCAAGCATACCGACAACACAGATGATATATAAAATCTTTGTTTTCATAATGATATCGTATATTTAGAATGAAACGTTTAAGCCAAATGTCAGGTTCAGAGGGATAGGATAGTTGAATCCGGGGTTCTCTGGGTCTGAGCCCGTGAACTTGCCGCTCTTGATAGTCAGCAGGTTCTGTGCTGAGAGATAGACACGCAGACGGTCGAGATGCAACTTATCGGTGAAGCTCTTAGGAATATTGTATCCTAACTGGATGGTGCGAAGCTTGGCAAACGAACCATTCTCAATATAATAAGTAGAAAGACGTCCCTCGTTGTTGGTGTCGGCTGTGGTCAGTGCAGGAATGTTACTGCCTGCATTGGAAGGACTCCAAGCACCCAGCACACGGGTACCCTTGTTCAAATAGGGAACATTGACCGTAGAGTTAGCCCAGAAGTCGGTGCGAGCCTTGAAGCCGTGCGTATTGACATCGACACCCTGAACACCCTGCCAGAACATGGTGAAGTCGAAGTTCTTATACTGCAGGTAGATATTCAGACCCCATGTGAACTTAGGTGTCGGGTCGAAGATCCATGTCTGGTCGTCCTCCGTGATATAACCGTCACCGTTGAGGTCCTTATAACGGATACGTCCCAGTCCGGCACCCTGCTGAACAGCGTGGTTGTCAATCTCCTCCTGACTCTTGAACAGACCGTCGGCTACATAACCTACCAGCGAGCCCTTTGAGTTGCCGATAACGCTTAACTTACTGTTACCACCAAACTTACCGTTGGCGATCACGGTCTCAGGAAGCTTGGTAATCTCGTTGCGATAGAGACTGATATTACCGTTGACATCCCATGAGAACCCGTTCGCCAGCTTGTGGCGATAGCCTAACGAGAACTCCCAACCAGTGTTCTTCATCTCACCAGCATTAATCCACTGACCGCTACCCTCACCCATCGAGGCGATACCCTCCATGAAGAGCAGGATGTCGGTGGTCTTCTTATGGAACCAGTCAACACTACCGTAAATCTCGTTGCGCAGCATGGCGAAATCCATACCGATATTGTGCTGGGTAGTGGTCTCCCACTTGATGTCCTCGTTACCACGCTGTGAACGTACATATCCCGTAGGAATGGCAGCACCGCCGTTCGTACCCTTGATGTCGTAGGCGGAACCAGCCTGGTTCTCGTCCCAGATATTAGCAGACACCAGTGCCTGATAGAGTGTATAGCGTGCTGTATTGTCAATCGCCTGGTTACCAGTCTGACCCCATGAGTAGCGCAGCTTCAGGTCGTCGAGCCATGAGCTGGTCTTCTGCATGAACTTCTCCTGGGTGATACGCCAACCTGCAGAGACAGAGGGGAAGGTACCGTACTGCCTGTTCTCACCGAAACGACTCGAACCGTCATGACGGATGGTGAACGAAGCCATATACTTGTCATCGTAGGTGTAGTTTACCTTGCCGAAGAATGATACCAGCGAATAGCCATTGCCGAAACCTGTTGCCAACTGGCGACCAGTACCTGCAGAGGGCCACATGTAGTCCGTATTCAGGATGGCAAGCTCGTAGCGCTGGGCATCACTCATATTATAGTTCTGACGGTTGACCTCCACACCAACCATGGCATCACCACGGTGCTTGCCCTTCTCTAAGTTGTAGGTAACAATGGCATTCCACATCCAGTTCATCCAATGCTCCTGCTTGCTCTCGGCAGCTGACTCGGTACGCTTCATCTTACCATTGACTATCGGATAGAGGAAGAAGCGCTGCTGCTTCTGCGTATAGTCCATACCCAAGGTGGTGCGGATCGTGAAGTTCTTGAACGGGGTAATACTCAGGTGGGCATCACCGAACATACGCCACTGGGTGTATTCGTTATTCTTATTATTAGAGAGCATGCTCATCGGGTTCTCACGCTCTGAATAGGCACCAAGAGCCTGAGCAAACTCTCCATTCTCCGCATAGATGGGGAAATTGGGGTTAAACTCCAAGGCATTCTCCAGTATACCACCAGGGGCGGAGACACCCTTTGTGCGGTTTACGGTGAAGTTCTCACCAATCACCACCTTGCCATCGAACAACTTATAGTCGGCATTGGCACGACCAGACAGACGACTGAAGTGCGAGTCCTTGATGGTACCCATATTATCGTAGTAGCCCACGGAGAAGAAGCAGTTGCCTTTCTCGTTGCCGTTGCTTACTGAGAGGTTGTACTGCTGTACGACACCTGTGCGAGTAATCTCCTTGAACCAGTCGGTGTCTGAGGAGCGTACCGAAGCGCCCTCGTCCAAGAACATATCCATCGACATACTGTTCAATACGGGATTGCCTTGAGCGTCATAGCCCCAATCGAAGTTGTAACCTAAGTTGTTGTTGTTGGGGTTCAGCCCATCGTTAACGTTCGCCTGCCAAAAGGCACGACCCCATTGCTGGGCATTCATCGTCTCAATCTTGTTGGTATAAAAAGAGGCAGCCACCGAAGTGTCGAAGTTTACCTTCACCTTACCGTCCTTACCCTTCTTGGTAGTGATGATGATCACACCATTGGCAGCACGGCTACCATAGATAGAGGCAGAGGCGGCATCCTTCAATACCTGAATAGACTCAATATCGTTACCATTCAACTCATGCATACCCGATGTCGTAGGCACACCATCGATGATGTAGAGTGGGTCGACACCAGAGTTCAGGGTACCCTCACCACGAATACGTACCGTTGCGGCACCCTCCAGATTACCATCGGCAGAGATATTCATACCTGGCACACGACCCTGCAGAGCCTTCATCGGGTTGTTCTCGTTCTGCTTGGCAAGCTCGGCAACACTGACTACCGATACGGCACCGGTCAGGTCTGCCTTACGCTGAGTGGTATAACCCGTTACGACAACCTCGTTGAGTGCCAAGGCATCTTCCTGCATCGTCACCTTCATGCCATTGGCAGCAGGCAACTCCTGGGTCTGATAACCGATGTAGGAGATGGTCAGCATCTTACCTGCTGCCACCTTCAACGAGAAATTACCGTCAAAATCGGTCACTGTACCGTTTGACGTACCCTTTTCCATCACGGTAGCACCGATGACAGGCTCACCTGTCTGGTCGACTACACTACCCGTGACAGCCTCCTGCGCATACAATATAGTACATAGCGCCAAGGCGAGGAAGCTTAAAATGAATCTTTTCATTTGTTCCATTTGCTTTTTAGGTTTTTGTTAGTACTCTTGTTAACTTTTACTGCTGCAAAAGTACTATAGGTGAGGGATAGAAAAGATGTTTCAAAGAATCCCAAAAATCGTTCAACGTAACATATTTGTTAGATAATGAACGATTTTTATTAGTTTTCATAACCCGATGAATCCCATCATTTCCTTCCAACAGCACAAAAAAATAGTAGGAACTGTCTCACGACAACTCCTACTCCAATTTCTAACTAACTTATTATCAACTATTCATTACTCAAGTGCAAAGGTAGTGGTTTTTTTTGAATTACCAAAAAAATCTTCGACTTTTTTTCATTTTTCTTGTAATTTTCTTATATCTCCCGGCAATGAGCCGAACTCTTCCTTGAAACATTTGGTGAAGTAGCTGGGGGCAGTAAAGCCTACCTGATAGGCTATCTCACTAACAGAGAGATCGGTAGTCTGCAACAATACTTTACTACGATTAAGACGGCTCAGTCGGATGATATCCACAGGGGTACGTCCTGTCTGCGCCTTCACCTTACGGTATAGTTGTACACGGCTTACACCCATCTGTACCGCCAGATCCTCCACACTGAAATCACTGTTACCCATCTTTTCCTGCACATACTGACGAAGCTTCTCCAAGAAACGGGCATCATTCTCTGCCTCCATATTTGCCTGCTCCTCTAGAGTAACCTCTGTAAGGGTTGGAATTGGGGATTTGTGGCTTGAGGGTTGCCCACTGGAAGGTGGAAGGGTCTCACTCTGAGGCACATTGACCACCATCGAGAATGCTTGTCGCTCCAAACGATGACGACGATGCATATTGGTGACTATCAGGATAGCACTTATGATGATAATAAAGATGATGGCAACCAGCATCCAGCTCACGGTACGCTGGGTGGCGAGTTCCCGCAAATAGGAGTCTGCCTTCTCATGTAACTGGTCGAGATAGGTGGTCTGCCGCATGGTCTCCTCCGTCTCCATCTGCACAATATTGGCATTGGCACAAGTGACGAGTGCCGACTTCAAGAGGTTCTCTTTCTCATAGGGTTTCCCATCAAGGATATTAACGGCAAGCTGTATCAACTTGTCACCATGGGTCGGATAGATATAACTGGCAACCAATACAGAATCGCGTACCAGCTGGATGCCTCCTTCCTCACCGGGTAGTCCATCAATACCACAATACTTAGTGGAAAGAGAAGGATGAACTTCTGTGAGTGCCTTACGGGCTCCCAACGCCATACGGTCGTTCTGCCCAAAGACGAAGTCAATAGGAGTTGCAGAGGATGATGCCCATCCTTTCACAGCCTCATAGGCGCTTTGCTCTGTCCAGTCACCCTGCAGGGTGTCAACAAGTTCCATTTGCGGAAAATGGCGGAGAGCCTCAACAAAACCGTTATGTCGCTCGATAGCAGGAGAAGAGCCTTTCAGTCCCTTGATCTCCAGAATCCTTCCTTTCCCATTGAGCTGTTGGGCGATATACTCACCCATCACGCGCCCCATCTCATAGTTATCGGCACCTATAAAGGCAGTATATTTCTTAGAGTTGGTCTTGCGCTCGAAAACGATAACAGGAATACCCTTATCATAGGCTCGGTCGATGGCTGTGGAGATTGTTGCCACCTGATTGGGAGCGACAATGAGCAGGTCGATGCCCGTGCTCACCAGACTGTCTATCTGCTGGACTTGCCGCTGGTCACTATCATAGGCGGAGGCGAAACGTACTTCCACATCGCCTTGGATATAGGCACCCATACGCAGCTCGGCATTCTGCTTGTCACGCCAGATATCTCCTGAGCATTGGGAGACACCAATGACATAACGTGGCGGTTGCTGGTTACAACTGGAAAGTAACAATAGTATGGACAAAGCCATACATGTCCATCGTTTTCGCATATATAGTTTGGTTAATATGTCGTTCTTTACGTTCAGCGCATGGCAAGTGCCTTATTCTCGGCAGCCTCCATCACCTCACGCTCACCAGGTCCCTTGTCGTTAATGCCACAGAGGTGCAGGATGCCATGGATGATGACACGATGCAGCTCCTCGTCGTATTCCTTATGGAATAGCTCGGCATTGGAACGGACGGTATCGAGGGAAATCACCAAATCACCATTGAGCGTGTCCCCCTCGTCATCGTCGAAGGTAATGATATCAGTATAGTAGTCGTGTCCCAGATACTGGCGGTTGACCTCCAGGATATGCTCGTCATCGCAGAAGAGGTAACCGACCTCCCCTACCTTCTTACCATAGGTGGCAGCGACACGACGGATCCATGCGGTGGTCTCACGGCGTTTGATCTTCGGAAAACGGACGTTCTCGACGTTATAGGTTACCATAATAATCCCTTCGCTAATTGTGCTCTATTCATGACATACAGGAAATTCATACCCCATATCTTTTGGATGTCTTCCTTGGAATAACCGCGCTTCCTCAGCAGACGGGTGAAGTTGAGGACATCTGAGGCATTGGCAAAACCACGAACACCACCGTCACCATCGAAATCGGTTCCGATACCCACATGCTCTATTCCCATCACCTCAATGGCATGTTCCAGATGGGCAAGGACATCCTCAACGGTTGCCTCCCCGTCACTACGCAGGAAACCATGATAAAGGGTGATCTGCATGACACCTCCCTTCTTGGCAAGGGCTCGCATCTGGTCGTCTGTGAGGTTACGGGGATGGTCGCAGAGAGCACGACAGTTGCTATGGCTGCATACGACGGGTTTCTTACTGATTTCCAGTGCGTCATAGAAACTCTTCTCTGACGCGTGGCTGAGATCCACAAGGATACCTCGTTTGTTCATCTCCCTGATGACTTTCTTACCAAACTTGCTGACACCATTATGTGTCTGACTGCCTTTGGCGGAGTCGCAGATATCATTGTCGCCATTGTGACAGAGGGTGATATAGACAATTCCACGTTTGGAAAAGTGCTCCACGTTCTCCAGTTTACCATCCAACGCAATACCATTCTCTATACCCAGCATGATGGACTTCTTGCCATTCGCTTTATTACAGAGGATGGATGCTGGAGAGTCGGCAATGGCAAGATAGTCCTTGTGCCGGCTGACAATCTCTTCTATCTTATCAAAGATACTGTCGGCATATGCGGTGGGGTTCTCGGTAGGCTGTGGCAGATAGGCGACCATGATGGAGGTATCGAGGTGCCCGTCATTCATCTTATGCAAATCAACAAGAATCCTGTCGTCACGATTACCGAAATCGACACCCTGCGGGAAGAACATCGGTGTGTCACAATGGGAGTCGAGGGTGTGTAGGGATCTATGGAAGACCAGTAAATTATGGTAATCCTCTGCCTCTTTAACGATCCATTCGAAAATGGGAAGCCCGTCGTCAAGACACTCAGGATGCCATTGCACACCCATGATGCTCTTATACTCACGGCTCTCCATCGCCTCGATGATACCATCTTCCGACTTTGCTGTCACACGGAACCGTTCCCCACAGTCACATACTGCCTGATGGTGAAAGGAATTGACGGAGAGTTGTGTCTTCTCATAGAGTTGGTAGAGGATGGAGTCTTTCTCGATAGTGACCTGATGCGTGGCTACGGAACGGTCCTCACTTTGGGAGTGATTGATGGTAGCTACATCGGTAATATCTTGTTTGACCTTTCCATCCAATGCCATGGCAAGGGTCTGGATTCCCCGACAGATACCTAAAATGGGCATCTGGCGGTTATAGGCAAGACGGGTAATGAACAACTCTGGAAGGTCTCGCTCGGTATTGATCTCACCCAATTTGGGATCAGGCTCCTCACCGGCATAGCGGGGATCGTAGTCACCACCACCACTGAGAATCAGACCATCAATTTTCCTCAAGGTGTTGAGGATAGCATCGGTATCGTCAAGGGGAGGTATGATAATAGGAATAGCTCCTGCCTTAAGGACAGACTTGTAATAACCCTCTGCAAGCTTGCAGGTCTGATCACCATAATTACCGGTGATGCCAATGACAGGGATTATTGTCGTTTCCGGGAATGTCGTATTGACTCGCTGAGCCAGTAGTGACTGCCAATTATACTTGTCCATAGGCTTACTCATCAACGCTAACTGGTATCTCACGTTTGATGCTCTGCTCCAAAGATATCAAGGTCTCTGTGGCGACAACACCTGGTATGTCTTGCAGACGACCGTTCAGCAGATGCATCAATTGCTCATTATCACGAGCATATAACTTGACCAACATGGTATAAGGACCAGTGGTGAAATGGCACTCCACGATCTCCGGGATATGCTGCAGACACTCTACCACATCCTTATACATAGAACCACGCTCCAACGTGATACCTACATAGGTGCAGGTGCTGTAACCCAGACTCTTGGGATTGACATCAAAACCACTACCCATTATCACGTTACTTTCTATCAGGTGTTGCACACGCTGATGGATGGCGGCACGTGACACGCCACACTCTGCTGCCACATCCTTGAAAGGAATACGGGCATTCTTCGACAAGATATTCAGGATCTTCTTGTCTAGTTGATCAATTTTCTCTGTTGTCGCCATATTAAAAATAAGGTCTTAAGTTTACAATTTGTAAGCAAAAGTAGGAAAAATAATCGATACGGGCAACATTTTGCAAAGAAAATTGCATTATTTTAAACAAAAAGAGCAGATTTTCGTCTGCTCTCCTTGTTTTTTACTTGTCTTTAATCTCCAAAAGCTCAATCTTAAAAATCAGCATGGAGAATGGCTTGATCTCCTTACCTGCCTGTCTGTCGCCATAGGCAAGCTCTTGTGGGATATACACTTCCCACGTAGAGCCTACGGGCATGTGGGTGAGTACCTCCGTCCATCCTTTGATGACCTCCTTACAACCGAACTCGGTAGGCTCTCCACGCTTGTAAGAACTGTCGAAGACATTACCGTCGAGGGTACGTCCCTCGTAATGTACTTTGACTTTCTGGTCTGCGGTAGGGATGGCTCCCTTTCCTTCTTGCAGCACCTTATACTGTACACCACTCGCTAAGGTCTTAATACCTTTCTTCTTGGCGTTCGCCTTGAGGAAGTCCTCACCAGCTTTCTTGTTGGCGCCATACAGTTTCATGGCGGTCTCGGACTTGATAGACTGTATCAGATGCTGTGTAAGCACTTGGGCAGAGTCAACGGTCATCAGTGTTTTCTCGTCTTTCACTCCCGCATTGAACGCCTGGAGGAAGAGGTCGATGTCAAGACGTTGTGTCGAGTCATTACCAAAGACCTCCTGACGGAACTGCTGCAGGAAACGCACCAATCCTTTCGACTGAACTAAACCGAAACTATAGCTCAAAGAGTCAACGGGGGTGACCAGCTGCTGCGCCTTAACGTTGTTGAAAAAAGCACCCACCATCATGGTGAGTGCTACTATCATGACTTTTCTCATGGATTACTTTCTCTTAGGATTAACCTCTAACAAACAACTCGATCTTGAAGATCAGCATAGAGAATGGCTTGATATCAGCACCCTGCTGACGAGCACCATAAGCCTTCTCCTGAGGAACGTAAACTTCCCATACAGAACCTGCAGGCATGTGAACGAGGGCCTCTGTCCAACCCTTGATAACCTGGTTGCAACGGAACTCTGCGGGCTCACCACGCTTGTAAGTGCTGTCGAACACCTTACCATCAATGGTACGACCCTCGTAGTTCACCTTCACACGAGAGGTGTCGGCAGGGATGGCACCTGTACCCTCCTTGATGACCTTATACTGAACACCACCCTCAAGGGTCTTCACACCCTCTTTCTTAGCATTCTCTGCGAGGAACTTCTCACCAGCCACTTTGTTAGGACCGAACTCCTTCTCCATGTATCTTCCCTTGATGGTCTGCATCAATGTCTGGGTTACCATCTGAGCAGAGTCAACAGTCATCAGACCGCCCTTACCTGTAGTACCACTGATAAAGCCTGCCATGAAGTTCTTCAAAGAGATGGTCTGAGTAGAGTCATTACCAAACAATTCGTGGTTGATACCCTTCACCATCTGGTTGCTGATCTGCTGACCAATCTGAATACCAGCATAATAAGCTGCCTTCTTCTTGTCGTCACCAGCATTAGCACCCTCGTTAAGACCCTTGATGAACTCGTCAATGTAAGCGGTATCAATGTCCAGACGATTAACCAAATAATCTTTCAGACCATTAGTCTGTGCCATACCTATAGCATAGCTGAAGGTATCAACATTCACTCTTCAGGTTTGCCTTCGGAGCACCATTACCGCAGGAGAACAATGTTGCTGCGGCTACTGCTGCAATAGCAGCAAAAGTAAACTTTCTCATTTTTTTCTTTAATTATTTCGTTGTTTCGATATTACATCACTTGAATCAGCTCCACATCGAAGATCAGGGCTGCAAAGGGAGGAATAGAGGCACCGGCACCACCCTCACCATAGGCAAGACGGTAGGGGATGAAGAAACGGTACTTAGCACCTTCTTGCATCAACTGTAAACCTTCTGTCCATCCTGCAATCACCTGCTGCAGTCCGAAGACAGCTGGCTCACCACGCTCTACACTGCTGTCAAATACAGTACCATCAATCAAGAATCCCTCGTAGTGGCACTTCACACTATCCTTGGCGGTAGGCTTCTTACCATTACCTTCCTTCAAAACCTGATATTGCAGTCCACTTGGTAGTGTGATGACCCCATCCTTCTTGGCATTCTCAGCGAGGTATTTCTCACCAGCTTCCTTATGCACCTTCCCTTGTTCTGCACGCTGCTTGTTGATTTTCTCTTCCTGTGCAGCGAAATACTCCTGTACGATCTGCTGTGCCTCACGGTTAGATACCTTCAGGTCGTTACCTGCTATCACATCCTTGATAGCTGCGGCAAAGTCGTCGATATTCAATCCAGTAGCACCCATCTGAGCCAACTGGCGTCCGATGCCTAAGCCCAGCGCATAACTTACTTTATCCATTTTCTTTCTCTATATTATATAATGTATATCCTATTTGCCGATCTTATCGTTATATCCCGTAGGACGAGGACCATAAACCACCTTACGCTCTTCCGCTCTCTGCTGATACTCCCTGATCTTGTTGATATCATGGCGCAGACTCGCATTCTCAGCCTTCAGCGCATCGTTCTCACCCTTGAGTTGCTTGATCTCTTCTTGAGCAGCATTGTAGGTCTTCTGAGACACGCAAGAACCAAAGCCAAGAGCCACGATGATGGCAGAGAGCAAGAGGTTTACAGATTGACGAATCTTCTTCATATTTCAAACGTTTGATGATTTCTGGGTGCAAAATTATGGATTATTATTGAATAAACCCTAAAATAAAGATTATTTAACTGTCTTGTCTGCTTCTTGGATACGTTTTAAATGACAGAGAATCAGGTTCCCTTCCCTATCACGGAGGTGCATTCCATTGCCACGGCAATAGCGCCAATAGTGACATTCTTTACATTCCCCCTTACGCATCCAGTCACGATTCCGATAGGGTGCATAGCGCTTTTCCCATACCTCCATGAAGTCGTCCTCGTAGATATTACCCTGGTGATAGTCAGCTCGGATACTGGCACAGGCGGCAATAGAACCGTCAGCCATCACAGAACCTACTGTCACACCTGCCTGACAATCAAAGAACATCTCACGGACCTCGCCCTCATAACGTCCAAGGAAACCCTCACACCCATACGAAGCATTGATCTTCCTCTCACTTCTGGTCTGGCGAATAAAATCAAGCATCCCACGGTACTGCTCATGACTCAGTTGCATCGTGGGGTCGTTGGCGGCACGTCCCACAGGAAAGATGGAATAGATACGCCAATAGCCGATACCCTTCCTAATGAGATAGTCGCGGATAGCAGGCAACTGATTGTAATTACGCTGGTTGACACAGGTGACGACATCAGAGGCGATCTGCGGGTGGCGCACAAAGAGGTCTAAGGCTTGGTCGACCATCTGGAAACTTTGTGGATGACGACGCATCCAGTTGTGATTCTCCTCCAGTCCGTCCAGACTGACCGTTATGCTATGCATACCTGCCTTCCTCAACGACTCAAAACGCTCCGGGGTGAGCGCAAGTCCATTAGTGACCATACCCCAAGGGAATCCACGCTCGAAAATCTCACGTCCACAAATATCCAGATCCTCCCGCAAAAGCGGCTCTCCACCTGTTATCGTCACAAACACTTTGTGCGGGTCTGTCTTTTGAGCTATACTATCAAGGACACGGAAGAAGTCCTCCCGAGGCATGTCCTGGACCTCAGAGAGTTTCCTACAGTCACTGCCACAATGACGACAACTCACGTTACACCGCAAGGTGCACTCCCAGAATAATTGTCGAAGAGGATGCTCCTTACGGATATTACGGCTCATCTGTGCCGCCAGTTCTAAGGCAAGACGCTTACGAAAACCCAGTTCTGCCATGGTGTTTTCTGTTTAATTTTGCAAAATTACTAAATTATTCTCAATTCTCCGTTGTCAACTCTTATTTATTTATTATTTTTGCAGAAATTCTAAAACAGAAAGACTTATGAAGAAGATTGTGGTTTTGACAGGTGCCGGTATGTCGGTAGAGAGTGGATTAAAGACGTTTCGTGATGCTGACGGGTTATGGGAGAACTATCCTGTGGCAAAGGTAGCGACCCATGAGGGATGGGAGGCAGACCCTACCTTAGTAACGAATTTCTATAATATGCTGCGTAAGAAATGTATTGGGACACAACCCAACGAGGGACATCGTTTAGTGGCAAAACTGGAAGAACAATACGATGTGACTGTTGTCACCCAGAATGTCGACAACCTGCATGAGATGGCAGGCTCCTCAAAGGTGATCCATCTGCATGGAGAACTGATGACGGTCTGTTCCAGTCGTGATGTCGACGATTCCCGTTACCAAATCACACTGACCCCAGAGAACTGTGAGGTGGAGCCTGGCACAAAGGCTGGTGACGGTTCTTTGCTTCGTCCCTTCATCGTCTTCTTCGGAGAGGGAGTCCCCATGATCAGTGCCGCTGCCGCAGAGGCTATGCAGGCAGATATCTTTATTATCATCGGCACGTCACTCAATGTCTATCCTGCCGCAGGACTGGTGCAATACGTGCGTCCTGGTGTCCCCATCTACCTCATCGACCCCAAGCCTGTCTCCGCTGGTGCGAATGTCCAACAGATCCAGAAGGGTGCCAGTGAGGGCATGAAAGAACTGTCCGAACTACTGATGAATCGTTAAATTATTTGGTAATTCGTCCAAATTCCATTACCTTTGCACGTTGTATGAGTATAACCAGTATAGTAAGATATGTCTTTGAGCCCCGCATGCGAGCTTTAGAGAAACACCAGACGCAAGGAGAACTTTTGCAGCGCAAGGTGCTGAACCATTTGTTGCAGGTAGCCAAAAACACAGAATACGGTCGGCAGTATGCCTTCAATGCGATGAAGGGTTATGACGATTTCGCAAAGCATACCCCTGTGAACACCTATGAGGAGCTGAAGGGACAGATTGACCGTATGCGTCATGGTGAGTCAGATGTTTTATGGAAAGGACGTGTGCAATGGTATGCCAAATCCTCCGGAACCACCAATGATAAGTCGAAGTTTATCCCTGTCAGTCCTGAGGGTTTGCAGAAAATCCACTATGCTGGTGGTTTCGACTCTGTAGCACTTTATCTAAGGAATAACCCCAAGTCACGCCTGTTTGACGGTCGTGCCCTGATACTCGGTGGCAGTCATGCCCCCAACTATAACCTGCCAGGCTCACTGGTAGGTGACCTCAGTGCCATCCTGATTGAGAATATCAATCCGCTTGCCAATCTTGTGCGAGTTCCCAAGAAACAGACTGCTTTGTTGCAGGACTTTGAGGTTAAGCGTGAACGCATAGCCCGTGAGGCGATGAACAAGAACGTGACGAATATCTCTGGTGTTCCCTCCTGGATGCTGTCAGTACTGAACTGTATGATGGAGATAACGGGGAAGACCCATCTGGAGGAGGTATGGCCCAATCTGGAGGTGTTCTTCCATGGTGGTGTTGCTTTTACTCCCTATCGCAAGCAGTATGAGCAACTAATCACCTCTCCCAATATGCATTATATGGAGACGTATAATGCCTCGGAGGGTTTCTTCGGCTTGCAGGACGACCCTGCCGACAAGGCAATGCTGCTGATGCTCGACTATGGGGTGTTCTATGAGTTTGAGGAGATTTCTAGTGGTTCTAGTGAAACTAGTAATTCTAGTGGTTCTAGGATTGTGCCACTATGGGGAGTGGAGAAAGACAAGAACTATGCCATGCTGATCTCCACCTCATGTGGACTGTGGCGCTATAAGATTGGTGATACAATCCGTTTCACCTCTACCAACCCCTATAAGTTCGTTATCACAGGACGTACGAAGAGTTTTATCAATGCCTTTGGTGAAGAGCTGATCGTGGATAATGCCGAGCAGGGACTTGCCTACGCTTGCCAACAGACAGGTGCAGAAGTATTGGAATATACGGCAGCACCAGTCTTCATGGATGCCAATGCGAAATGCCGCCACCAATGGCTCATCGAGTTCTCAAAACCACCACAGGACTTACAGCAGTTTGCCCATCTACTCGACCAAAAGTTGCAAGAGGTAAACAGTGACTACGAGGCAAAACGTTATAAGGATATCACGTTGCAACCCTTGGAGTTGATAGAGGCACGGACAGGACTGTTTAACGACTGGTTGAAGCTACGGGGAAAACTGGGAGGACAGCATAAGGTGCCCCGCCTGAGCAACTCTCGTGAGCATATAGACCAATTACTGAAACTGAACGCATGAAGAAACTCCTCTACATAGTATGTCTGGTATGCGCCATCGTCAGCTGTGCCCGTATGGGACAGCCTGACGGAGGATGGTATGACGATGACCCTCCACGCATCATCGGCTCTACCCCGGCAGATGGAGCGACAGGAGTGACCACACAGAAGATCACCATCCAGTTTGATGAGTATATCAAAATGACGAATGCTAATGAGAAGGTCATCGTGTCCCCCCCCCAGTTGGAGATGCCAGAGATCAAGGAGGCAGGAAAGAAGATCGTGGTGGAGCTGAAAGACTCTCTGAAGCCCAATATGACCTACACGATAGACTTCAGTGACGCCATTACTGATAATAACGAGGGGAACCCTTTGGGTAACTACACCTTCACCTTCTCCACGGGAGAGCAGATAGACACCTTTGAGGTGGCTGGTAATGTGCTGGATGCCTCTAACCTAGAGCCAGTGAAGGGTATCATGGTAGGACTGTATAACGACTTGAGTGACAGTGCTTTCAAGACCAAGCCGCTGTTGCGTGTGTCACGTACTGACGGGCGAGGACGTTTCGTCATCAAAGGTGTCGCACCAGGAGAGTATCGTGTCTTCGCCTTGCAAGACGCTGACGGTGACTATATCTTCAACCAGAAGAGTGAGATGATCGCTTATTCCCATCAGACATTCCAGCCCTCGTCCAAACCTGATGTCCGACAGGACACCATTTGGAAGGACACTCTGCATATCGATAATATCATTCAGATACCTTATATCCATTATTATCCGGATGATATCGTACTGCTCGCCTTCCAAGAGACACAGACAGAGCGTTACCTGCTGAAACAACCTGAGCGTACAGAGCCTAATCACTTCACCCTCTATTTCAGCTATGGCCATCCAGAGCTGCCCGTTATCAAAGGGTTGAACTTCAACGAGCAGGATGCGTTTATCGTGGAAAGCAGTGAGAAGAAAGACACCCTGACCTATTGGTTACGTGACACCACGCTCGTCAATCAGGACACCCTACGGATGGAGCTGAGTTATCTGATGACAGACTCTGCAGGGGTACTCTTTACCCAGGTGGACACCGTCGAGGTGCTCGCCAAGACGAGTTATGAGAAACGCATGAAGGAGCGGAAGAAGACCATAGAGGAATGGGAGAAGAAACAAGAGAAACTAAAGAAGCGTGGGGAGCCCTACGACAGTATCATGCCCCCAGAGCCTCTGAATGTCAAGTACAACGTGAAACAACAGATGGACCCTGACTATCTCACGACGTTCGAGATGCCTACTCCTCTGGTGACATGTGACACCTCGGCAATCCACCTCTATACGAAAATAGACTCGTTATGGTATAACACCCCTTATGAGTTCCATCGGAAGGACTCTACCTTACGTATCTATGAGTTCATCGCCGAGTGGCAACCAGACACCGAATATAGTTTGGAGATCGACTCTGCCGCCTTCGTGGATATCTATGGCTATGCCTCTGCGACTTATAAACAAGGTATTAAGGTACACTCACTGGATGACTATGCTACCTTGTTGATGCAACTAAGCGGTATCAATGACACAACAGTCGTCGTGCAGTTGCTGGACAAGAGTGACAAGACGTTGAAACAGGTAAGGGCAGCGAATGGCAATGCCGAGTTCTTCTACCTACCCCCGGGAACCTATTATCTCCGTGCCTTCATCGACAGAAACGGCAATGGGCTATGGGATACGGGCGACTATGAGAAGGATTTGCAGGCGGAGGAGGTGTATTACTATCCGAAATCCATTGAGTGTAAGGCGAAATTTGACGTGACACTGCCTTGGAACTTGAAAGGAACACCTCTTAACCTCCAAAAGCCTAGTGAGATAACGAAACAAAAACCTGACAAGGAGAAACAGAAACTCCGTAACCGTAATGCGGACCGTGCTCGCGAGTTGGGTATAGAATATGTAAAAAAGGAAACTGTTAAATAGGAAAGAATGATGAAACGACTGTTATTAATCATCATCGCATCATGCGGTATGATGGCTGCTCATGCACAGTGTGGCATCGAGAACACGGCATTTAAGTCAGGAGAATTTCTGTCTTATGACCTCTATTTCAATTGGAAATTCGTATGGATAAAGGTGGGCACTGCCTCCATGTCTACTGTCCAGTCGACACGCAATGGCAAACCTACTTATCGCAGCAGTCTGATAACTCGTGGTAACAGCAAACTCGATAACTATTTCGTGATGCGTGACACGTTATTATGTTACACCAACTTAGATCTGTCACCCCTCTATTTCCGCAAGGGTGCCCGTGAGGGTAAGAGATACTACGTGGATGAGTTATGGTATACCTACCCTAACGACAACTGCCACCTGCGGATGCATCGTATCGACCATGACGGGGAGGTACATTGGAAGGATGCGGAGTATAAGGACTGCATCTACGATATGATGAGTATCTTCCTGCGTGCCCGTAATTTCGACGCCTCTAAACTGAAGGTGGGTGAGAATATCTCCATGCCTATCAGTGATGCTCGCCATCTGTCGAACTCCTGGTTGAAATACACGGGTAAGACGACCTTGAAGATGAAGAACAGCTCTACCAAATACCGTTGTCTCACCTTCTCCTTTATCGAGCGTGAGGATGGTAAGAACCATGAGTTGATTCGCTTCTTCGTCACAGATGATGCTAACCACCTGCCCGTACGCCTTGACCTCTTCCTCTCTTTCGGATCGGCAAAGTGTTATCTCACAGGCTTCAAGGGCTTGCGTAATGAAATGACATCGAAGGTGGAGTAGACTAATCGGGAGCCTGTGCGTTGACACATCGTAGGTTACGAGCCAGCTGCTCCGTAGAACTGGCTCCCACGAGGACGGAAATCACCCCTTGCTGTTTTAATATCCAGGCGAGTGCCATCTCTGCGAGGCTCTCGCCTTTCTTTTGTGCCTCCTCGTTCCATTGGCGGAGCTGTTGTAACAGTTCCGGTGTCAGCATCTCCTCTCTGAGGAACACACCCTTTGCCATACGGGAGTCTTGTGGGATACCGTTCAGGTAACGGTCTGTCAGCATCCCTTGAGCGAGGGGTGAGAAGGCGATGAAGCCCACGCCTGACTCATGACAGAGCTGCAGGATACCCTCGTCGATAGGTGCCCGATCCAGCATATTCAGCTTGCCTTGGTAAATCAGCAGAGGTGTGTCATGCTGCTTCAGATACTCTATTCCAAAGCGAAGGGGCTCCAAAGGCCAGTTGGAGATACCCACATAGAGTGCCTTGCCGGCTCGTACGATATCTACCAACGCCTGCAGGGTCTCCTCCAAGGGTGTATTAGGGTCGTAGCGATGACTATAGAACAGGTCTACATAGTCTAAGTGCATACGCTTCAGACTCTGGTCCAACGAGGATATCAAGTATTTACGGGAGCCCCAGTCTCCATAAGGACCTTCCCACATCCCATAGCCTGCCTTGGTGGAGATAAAGAGCTCGTCACGATAGGGGCGGAAATCATCGTCCATCACATGTCCGAAACATTCCTCTGCGGAGCCTGGAGCAGGACCGTAGTTATTGGCGAGGTCGATATGGGTCACGCCATGGTCGAAAGCGTAACGCAGGATGGCACGACTGCGCTCATAGGGGTCCACACTCCCGAAGTTATGCCACATACCTAATGACACCTTTGGTAATAACACACCAGAGCGTCCGCAACGCTCATATTGCATCCCGTTCTCATAACGACTTGCGTCTGCTAAATATCTCTCCATAATCTTATAGTTTTTGGTTTCTGGGTGCAAAGATAGTGCAAATTGGGTGAAATTCCAAATATATTTGAAGATTTCCGAACGTGAGTACTTTCGACCCATGAAGGCGGTACCTTCATAAAAACAAATCACAAATGGTAGTCGCGTACCAGTTCCTTGAGAGGCTCGACAGCCTCAGCATGCCTGGGGTCGTAACGGAGGATGACGGTGATGCCGAGTCGCTCACTATGGTAGTCTATCATCTTGGAGTCGCCCATGACAATAGAGAGGCTGTCGTTACTGTCGAGTTCAGTAACGTAAGCCTTGGGCGTTTGCTGACGGCAAGCCATCAGGCAGGACATCAAGCAGATGGCTAATAGGATGCTTCTTGTATTCATTGTCTTTTGTAAAAATAACGATTATATATCATCATTCAGAGGTCAAAGGTACAAAAAATCCCGATATTCGCAAAGATTATCAAGTATTTTGTCTACCTTTGTCGTCATGAAAGTTTCGGAACTCTTTGAGCGTTGTGTGGAGATCGTACAGGCAGAGCCGTCTGTGACTGTGTTGCGCTATATGCATGAGACACTGGTATTGGCTTGTGCGGAGGCACTGAAAGGTAGCGGTCAGGGGTTCGGTAACTTAATGGCACAGACGGATTATCTGTGCAAACAGGCGGGTATCGGCATTGCCGACCGTATCGCCATCCAGACAATGCGTCGACATTCCAACAGGAAAGACGGGGTGCTAACCCGTCAGGATCTTCGTTACGACATTCGTGCCCTCGCCCTCTTTATCTCTGCTGTCTTCAACGAGGATATTCCCCATGACCTGGTGACACGTATCCCCACAACGGGGCGTCCCACCAATCTCGCTTTGCATATCAACCAGCGGTATGTCCGCTGTGTGGTGTCGTATTGGGACGAGAAATATATCTATGCGACAACTGACGACGGCAGTGTATGTATCCAGACAGACGATGAGACACTACGCCCACTATTGACTGAGGGGATGCAACTGAATCTGCTTGACTGCTATCGGGAAGGACAGACCATCCTGCCTAAACTCATCGTGGTGGAGCCCGACTTTCTGATAGACATCTCCTCGTTGGCGGCCTGCTTTGTGAATCATGGACATTATCCGATTACCTATACACTACGTCGCCTGCAAGCATCGGCAAACACGCAGCCTATTCTTTTGGGTAACTTCGCAGGGGCAGCCTTGGATGATATCATCAACCAGACGGATTATCATCCGCATGACACTATCCGTAACTCCTTCCGTGAGCAGGCACTCCAATTCTGCACCTGTGCGGAGTTCAATCCCCGGCAGTTCAAGGAAGATGCCCTTCGACAAGTGGAGAATATCAAGGAGGCAGTGTCACAACTCTTACCTCATACATCTCACTTCTTACCTCTTTTAGAGCCATCCTTTGTCTGTGAGCATTTAGGACTGCAGGGACGTGTCGACCTGATGACGAGTGACAAGCACCTGCTGGTGGAGCAGAAGTCGGGTAAGAACTGGAACCTGGAGCATTCGGCAGGACTCTCTACCCAAGCGTCGCATCTCTATGCGGAATCCCATTATGTGCAGTTGCTGCTGTACTACGGTATCCTGCGTTATAACTTCCAGCTCTCTACCGATAAGGTGGACATCCGACTGCTCTATTCCCGCTATCCTGCCAAGCACGGTTTGTTGGTGGTCAACTACTATCAGCAGTTGTTCCATGAGGCGATCCGTCTGCGCAACCAGATTGTGGCACAAGAGATACAGGTGGCAAAGAAGGGATTCAACCAGATACTGCCCCAGTTGAGTCTTGACTCGTTGAAAGGACTCTCAGAGACTACACAAAACTATATCGAGCGCATGATGACCTTCGTCTACCGTGAACAACTTGCCCAAAAGGTGGGAACACAGGAAGGACAAGGGGGTGCTGTGGCGAACCTATGGAACATGCCGTTGACAGAAAAGCGTGACACTGGCTGCATCTTCTATGGGCTTCGTATATTACATAAGGAGCAGTCGGCAGCCTATAGCGGTTACGACCGCCTAACGCTATCAATACCCGACATGGGCGATGATTTCCTACCTAATTTCCGTCGTAACGATATGGCGTGTCTCTATGCCTACGATGACGAGCCTTCCATCTGTCATGCTATATTATATAAAGGTGTGATAGAGCGACTGACAGACCATGAGGTGGTGGTGCGCCTGAATGACGGACAACAGAACCCGGAGGTTTTCGAGGATACGACATATGCCATCGAACCTACCTTCTCGGATATGGGGACGACCGCTGCTATCCGCTCGCTCCATGCGCTCTGTGCAGCTGAGCCTGAGCGTCGTGACCTGCTGTTAGGGGAAAGGGAACCACGATGTGATGAGACACTTCAACTGTCACGCTCCTATCATCCCCATTATGATGATATCCTGCTCAAGGCAAAACAGGCTCGTGACTATTTCCTCCTGCAAGGCCCTCCAGGAACGGGCAAGACCTCCATGGCTCTCCGTTTCTTGGTGGAAGAGGAGCTTCTCTCAACTGCCAATTCTCCGTTGTCAATTTTATTACTCTCCTACACCAACCGGGCGGTGGATGAGATATGCGGGATGCTGGAGGATGCTGGTATTGACTATCTCCGCTTAGGTAGTGACACCTCTTGCGACCCTCGTTTTGCGAGTAATCTGTTGTGTCATGTCGTCAACCAATATCCTCGGATGGACGACTTCCGACAATACATCATCAACACCAAGGTCATCGTCAGCACGACATCCACGATGCAGTCACGACCTTATCTCTTCCAACTGAAACATTTCTCACTTTGTATCGTCGATGAGGCATCCCAAATCTTAGAGCCGAACGTGATAGGACTGCTCGCCTCCCCACAGGTCGACCGCTTCATCCTCATCGGCGACCATAAGCAACTGCCTGCCGTGGTGCAACAGCCAGATGACATCCCTGCCCTCTCGGCATGCCGACTGTCACTCTTTGAACGGCTGCTGCGTATCGAGCGAGAGGCAAAACGTACTGCCTTTACGGCTATCCTTCAGCGGCAAGGACGTATGCACCCAGACATTGCTGCCTTCCCCAACGAGATGTTCTATGCCGAGGAGCACCTGCAACCGGTGCCTTTACCACACCAAGAGGAAGAGCAACTGGACTACCAACAGCCCTCGAAAGACCAGGTCGACGAACTGCTGAAACAGCATCGCGTCATCTTTTTCCCCAGTGATACTAGTTTTCCCAGTATATCTAGTTCTACTAGCTCCCCTAGTCCCATCTCCCCCTCCGACAAGGTCAATCCCACTGAGGCGCACATCATTGCTGACCTCCTTCACCGCATCTATCGCCAGTATGGTGCTGACCGCTTTGACGCAGCACGGACGGTGGGTGTCATCGTACCCTATCGCAACCAGATAGCGATGATCCGCCGGGAGATAGAACAATTGAATATCCCTGCCTTGATGGATATCTCCATCGATACTGTAGAACGCTACCAGGGTAGTCAGCGTGATGTCATCATCTATGGCTTCACCATCCAACACCCCTATCAACTCGATTTCCTCACCGCTAACTGCTTCGAGTCGAACGGTGAGGTCATCGACCGCAAACTGAATGTTGCTATCACCCGTGCCCGTAAGCAGTTACTGATGACTGGCAATACCCAAATACTCTCTCTCAATCCTCTTTTCAAAGAATTGATAGAAAGATATACAAAATAAGATATAGGTGTTAACCCATTAAACACATGCCCTTAAATGCTGGCGAACAACCTTACGGGCATGTCCTAATTGATTCTCGACACGCTTGTAATCTTCTCCCAATGCTTGTGATATCTCACTAACCTTCATACCATCATAGATATGAAGCCTATAAACCTTTCGGCATCCCTCTGGCAAACGGGCTAATGAGAATTCCATCCTTTCCATGATCTGACGAGCAGAAAATACCGATTCCATCGAGTCATCACTGTCGTTGTCATGCCGAATATAATGCTCATATTCCTCATAAACATGCCGACGACGATAATAATCTGCCACCATATGTCTTGCCATGGTATAAATCAGACTGGGCAATGATTGCTCTGCTACTAATTGCTGACGAGTCAGCAGGCGCAGGAAGAGGTTCTGGACCATGTCCTGAGCCTCTTCTCTGTCCTGAACGCGTATCATGATAAAATCGACGATTTCCTCACGATAACGCTGATAATAGTTAGCAAATATCTCTTGATTATTCATTCATCACCTTCTTAATTGTTCCATCCTCGTTATAGAACAAACACTGCACCTTCAAGCTACGCAGATGAGTAACATCGTTAGAAGGAACACAGTCGTGATAGAACAAATACCACTGTCCCTTGTATTCTACAATACTGTGATGGGTTGTCCAACCTACTACCGGGTCGAGGATAACACCTTGATAGGTAAAAGGACCGTAAGGTGTGTCGCCCATAGCATAGCAGAGGAAATGGCTATCACCTGTAGAATAAGAGAAATAGTACTTTCCATTATATTTATGCATCCATGAAGCCTCGAAGAAACGGTGTGGGTCACCAGCCTTCAAAGGTTCTCCGTTCTTGTCGAGAATCACTACAGAGCGTGGAGCCTCGGCAAACTGCATGACATCATCACTCATGCGAACCACAAAGCTTGAGAGCGCTGGTACGTCAGCTGGCGCATAGAGCTGTGTCTTCTTATCAGCGGCAGGACCAAGGTCAACACCTTCCTTTTGCAACTTAGCAGGTGCCTGATACCACTGAAGCTGTCCACCCCAGAGTCCCCCAAAATAACAGTATATCTCTCCGTCGTCATCTTTGAACACACATGGGTCGATAGAGAAAGAGCCACGGATAGGACGCTCCTGTGGAACGAAAGGACCTTCTGGCTTGTCGGCGACAGCAACACCCAGATGGAACACACCATTATAGTCCTTGGCGGAGAAGATAAGATAGTATTTACCATCTTTCTCCACAACATCATTGTCCCACATTTGCTTCTCTGCCCATGCGACATCCTCCACATCGAGGATCACGCCATGGTCTGTAGCCTCATCGTTCTCCACATCATTAAAAGAGAGCACATGGTAGTCTTTCATCTGGAAGTGACCACCATCATCATCGAAGGCATGTCCTGCCTCACGATCGTGGGAAGGGTAAATATACAATTTACCATTAAACACATTGGCTGAAGGGTCAGCCATGTAATCACTCGGGAATAAATAACGAGGTAATTTTGCCATAGTCAGTAGTTGTTTAATTAATAACTATTTTATGTTCTTCTTCACTTTCTTCGTTTCTGTTGTCTGGGGCTTCACCAAATTGATCAAAGCCTGCACAAAAGGCTTGGGCTGATTCTGACGGTCAAACAACGTCGCATAGTCGGTACGCCCTTTGATAGGGAAGTCATTACGCCATGAAATGGCATCATTCAAGCACCAGAAGTTGACACGCTGGATGTCCTTATGATGGCGCAGCAACATCTGATAGAAACTGATCCAGAATTTCTCTATCTCTGCCTCATGCTCCTTACTAAGCCCATTCTTATAGGGATCCATCTCTGGACGATAAGCAAAACGGTCGCTCACATTAGCACCAGAGAATCCATAAGGATTAGGTAATACTGTCAGGTCGAGTTCGGTAAAGGCTGTAGGTATACCCAAGGAGGCTATCGTATTGATGGAATGCTCGTATTCCTCGATATAGTTATTGTCTTCCAACACCATGTGTCCCTGCATACCAATAGCACTGACTGGCAAGCCCTGCTTGATAAGAGGACGGAAGAAGTTGACAACACCCTCAACCTTCTTCGCTTTGTTCATGGAGAAATCTTGATAATAGAGCTCGGCATTGGGGTCTGCCTCATGCGCATATCGGAAAGCAAGAGGGATATAGTCCGTTCCAAGAATCTGATAGAAAAGACTGTTACGTGGGGTACCGTCATCCTCAAATGCCTCGTTAACGACATCCCAAGCATCGATGCGCCCTTTGAAGTGATTGACAATCGTATATATATGTTCACGAATGCGCTTCCTCAAGACCTCAGGAGATACTAAATTGCCCATTTCATCGTAATGAAACCAGGGGGCACACTGAGAATGCCAAATCAGACAATGTCCCAATACTTTCAGTCCTGCGGCTTTCGCTTTATCAACAAACTTATCAGCAAGTGTAAAATCATAAACACCCTCTTTCGGATGGATCACCTCACACTTCATGCAGTTCTCAGCAACCACCCAGTTAAAGTTCTTCACTATCACTTGCCAATCGGCTGTCTGGTCATTGCTGACAAACCCAGTTACATCAAAGGCGTTACCTCCGTTCTTATCAGCTTCCACTTCCCATTGATTAACACTGACTCCAGTATACCAATAGTCACGATAAGCGTCTTTCAACGTGTTCCCAGATAATTTGAGGTAGCATTGCCCATCCGCGCTTCCCAGCGCGGATTGAGCCAACACTACTTCAGCTGTAATCACTGAAAACAATACAACTACTAACCTAAAAATCTTCATAATAATCAAATGTCTCATGTCTGCTGATTAAAAAATTATTTACTTTATCTCCTGGGGAATGGAAGAAGAACACATCCCTGGAATGAAAAGATATTGCGTTACGCGTACATTATAAATAAAAGAAGGGAAACAGTCGCAGATGATTCCCACCAAAAGGTCAACAAAAGCAACGCCTCCCAATGAGTATCCGAGTTTTTCCTCTACAGAATTAATTTGCCACATAGTTCTACTACTCATTTTAGATTTTTATCAATTTGATGATGCAAAGATACAACATTTCTTCCAAAATTTTTATGCGAATTTGTTACATAAACATACCCCAATTGTTTCAGCAACTAAGAAAAAAGCACTTTTTTTCCAGTTCATCACCTATTTTTATTATTTTTGCACCAAAATAAACATTTTTTAGTATTATGGGTAAAACGTATAAACTAACGATCCTTTTAGCATACCTTTTGATGGTGGCTATGGAAACTAATGCTAAGGTCAAACTACCCCAGTTTTTCCAGTCTGGCATGGTCATTCAGCGAGGAAAACCCGTTCCTGTATGGGGACAGGCGGACGCAGGTGAGAAAATCACTATCCGAATCAACAAATTCAAAACGGTCATTTCTGCTGATTCCAACGGGAAATTTCGAACTGACTTACCTGCGATGAAGGCAGGAGGACCTTATACATTAATGATTGGGGACATCGTACTTACCAATGTATTAGTCGGTGATGTATGGTTATGTTCCGGTCAATCGAACATGGATGTGACCATCGAGCGTGTCTATCCTCAATATACCAAAGAGATAGACCAGTTAGCCAATAATCAAGTCCGACTGTTCCGTGTACAGAACGAAACCAACACACACGGCATACAAGAGGATATTCGTCCCACTTCCATCAATTGGAAACCTTTAACCAAAAAAAACGCATGGCTGTTCTCCGCATTAGGGTCTTTCTTAGGAAAACGAATGCAAGAGGAGAATGGTGTCCCACAGGGTATTATTGTAAACAGCTGGGGAGGAACACCTATCGAGGCATGGATTTCGGCAGATAGTTTACAACGAGATTATCCCCTATTGGTGGAGAAAACACGTATCTACCAGAATGACGATTTTGTGAAAGCGCAAGCTAAGGCAAATCAATTGGCAGACCAACGGTGGAATGAGCTATTAAATGAGAAAGACCCTGGCATTAAAGAACATTTCACGTCCTTCGACTATGACGACTCATCATGGAAAACCGTCAATCAGTATTCGATGGAATGGGCAAAAAAGAATGGAAGAGGTATCATCGGCAGTATCTGGCTTCGTCAACATATACATGTGGATAAAGCACATGCCGGAAAACCTGCACGCCTGCTGTTAGGAACGCTCTTCGATGCCGATTACACCTATCTGAATGGTAAGGAGATTGGTCGCACTTATTACCAGTATCCTCCCCGTCGTTATGATATCCCCGAAGGAATGCTCCGTGAGGGCGACAATGTGATTACTATCCGCTTTATCAATAAATACGGAATTGCCCATTTTATCAAGGAGAAACCCTATATGCTTGCCTTTGGGGACGACCGTTTCAGTCTGAATCCGATGCCTACAGATTTCATCCCGTTGAATGAGAACTGGAAACACCACACAGGAGCTGATATGCCGTCTTGCCCCAGCGGTGATGTCTCACTTCAAAACTTGCCTACCACTTTATATAATGCAGTCGTATATCCATTAGCTCCCTATGCCATCCGGGGTGTGGTATGGTATCAAGGAGAATCGAATACGGGTAATCCTGCACCCTATGCGGATCTGTTGCGTAAGATGATGAATAATTGGCGTACGCTTTGGAAGGATCCCAAACTGCCCTTCTGCATCGTACAGCTTGCCAATTATATGGAGTCATCGGAACAGCCTCAACATTCCAATTGGGCACAATTGCGTGAAGCACAACGTCAAGTAGCAGAAAATGACCCACACGCTGCTCTTGCCGTCGCCATTGACCTCGGTGAAACGGTGGATATTCACCCGTTACGGAAAAAAGAATTGGCAGAACGTGTAGGACTCTGCCTCGACAAGTTGGCATACCATAAAAATGTTCTCCTCTCACCCCAACCTCTCAGTGCCAAGGTGGAGAACAACCAAGTAGTAGTCACCTTCGACCAGCCCCTTCGACCAGACGAGCAGGCAGAATTTGAAATAGCAGGTACCGACAATAAGTTCGTCAATGTCAAAGCAGTTTCAAAAGGTAATCAGGTATTGTTGGAATCGGATATTTCTGAGCCTGCTACCATACGTTATGCCTGGAAGGATAATCCCATCCGCGCACACTTATACTCCACGAAAGGGCTTCCTGCAGCACCTTTTGAGTTGAAGATAACAAAATAGGAAAGAGGCACCCTCGCAAATTGCGAGGGTGCCTCTTTTTTCTATATTCTTATCCTACTTATGCTTTATTACGCTCCTCTATCTTTTTATTGATATCGTCTATCACCTCATCTGTCAACTCATATTTAGAAATGATAAACATAGCAAGGAGAAGCAAGGCGGCAGGAATCACACATACTAACCAAAGGATACCCTCTTGTGCTTCTGGTGTTTGTTCTATCACCTCAGGATTATAGGAAACATAAGCCAGAATAGCTGGAGCGACGACACTACCCAAAGTCATACCAGCCTTAAAGAAGATACCAGTAAGAGCATTAACAATACCTGCGATGCGCTTACCACTGACATACTCGCCATAAGAAATCACCTCAGGAACTAATGCCCACATATATCCTGTAGCAACTATAACACCTGTCGACTTCACGAACTGAGCAATATAAACAAGCGTCATGCTGGGCTCATCCATCTTGGCTACGATATAGAGGAATGCCATACCGATAATGGCTATCGAAAGGAATATATAAAACATATTCTTCTTACCCACCATCTTTTTTATAATAGGAACAAGTGGCATGAAGATAAATGACGGAGCAGAACCAAGACCCATAAAGAAAGATAACTGTTCTGGTGTTCCGTGCATGTTACTATTAATGAAGTAAGCACCTGCAGCATTACCTATTGACATCATGGCAAATGCCGTGATAAAGAAGAAGGCTATAACTCGTAATGGACGGTTGTGGAAAAACTCCATCCAGAGATCACTGATTTTCACATTAGCAGCCTCACTGGCATCCATTACCACTCGCTCTTTACACTGACTGAAACAGAAGAACAGCAAGGCAAGACCTACAAGTGCATAAATGCACATCGTTGTAAACCATGATCCAGGATCTTTTGGAAGACCTTCTGTTGGCTCGTTAGTAAAATAAGCTATCAGCAGAGGTAGCCCAGAACCTACTGCAAGACCACCACAGTTAGCCATGAACATACGGACACTGGTAAGAATGGTAATCTCATCCGTATCCCGAGTAAGTGAGGAATTCAAGGCACCATAAGGAACATTAATAAAGGTATAGAGTAATGTCATCGCAATATAGGTGACATAAGCATAGAGCAACGAAGGAGCAAAGCCGTTCCAAAAGCAGAGGATGGCGAAGCCTGTTAGTGGTATACCGACAAACACCAGATAAGCACGATATTTACCTAACCGGGGATTACTCTTGTCAATAAGAGTTCCCACAATAGGATCCCATATCACATTGGCGATATTACCTACCGTAAACATCACAGACACATCAACAGCATCAAGCCCATAGATGTCAGTGTAGAAGAACAGAAGATACATACAGGTAGTCTGGAAAATCAGATTCTGTGCAAGGTCACCCGACCCGAATCCGATTCTTTGGAGCCATGAAAGCTTATAAAAGCCTTTCGTCTCTTGTGTCATTTCATTTGTTGTCATTGTTGTTATTAGTTTAATATTTACTATCTCCAAATAGAATAATTTGCTGCAAAGATAGTAAATTCCATTTGATAATTTGTTTTCTTTTGTTACAAAAAACCACCTCATTTGTTTCAGAAAGAGAAACAAGGGCAAAGTTTAACAATTATTTAACAGGGAGAGTGAGAACCTGACGAGTACCATTCTCGTATTCCTTGTCAATAGCCAATGCGCCACCTAACTGTAAAGCTATTTTGCGACTTGTAGGAAGTCCAAGTCCAAAACCTTGTTTGAAAGAATCCACTTTATAGAAACGCTCAAAGACTTTTTCTTGATTCTCCTTGTCAATACCGATACCTGTATCTGTGACGATAAAACGCACACACCCATGATCAGGACTCTCGTGGACAAAAAGCTCTACTGTGCCCTCTTTTGTAAACTTTAGGGCATTACTTAATAAATGATACAGAATCTTCTCTATACCTTGTTGATTGCTCTGGATAGTATAATCATCAGGTAGTTTGGAGAAGAAACGCAATTTCAGTTGTCCTCTATTACGTTTATCCATCTCGCTCATCATGTTGCGACACAAAGAATTGACCAAGATGTTATCGTCACGACGATAGCGTTCCTTGCTCTCGTCTTGGGCAAGCTCCAACAAATCGTTGACAATATTAGTAATGCTCGTCGTATTCTGAGCGATGGCATAAAGCATATTGTTCCGTTCTTCTTCCTCTAAATGATAATCAGGATTTGTGATGACCTGTGCATAACCCGTAATGACATTCAGAGGTGTGCGTATCTCATGGCTGACATGTTCTATGAAAGAAGACTTCATACGGTCAGACTCTTTCGCCTCACTCAAAGCAATCTCCAATTGCTCATTCTGCTTAATGATCTTTTTCTGGTATCTCCTCCTAACGTAATAACGAGAGATGATGAGTCCAAGAGCTAAGATGAGTAGCAGAATGACCACAAAGAACCAGAACTCTCGCTCTTTAACTGCCTCTTCATGAAGTTTAGCAATACCCACCTCGGCATTAATCTCGTTGATATTATTAAAGAGCATGTCACTATTGAGGGAGTCACGGAGATCTCTTCGTTTGTTTACTTCCTTTAGAGCAAGTTCGTTTTCTCCCATCATTTCATAAAGATAGATGCGATATTCACAGCGTCCTATCTCCGTTAGGTCAGCAATATCCTGTTCTAACAATTGTAACGCCTCTTGGTATTCTCCCTCAAAGGCTTTCTGCATGAGATTCATGATCTGACTACCATAAGGGTTAGGATCATTAGTTTGTTTAGCGCAAGCATCATACTCTTTCTTGGTTTTCAAGAAATTAGTTTTATCACGCTTAAAGAAATAAATCTGTCCTTTCAGAGAAAGATAGACTTTATAGAAAGAACTGCCATAGGTTGTCATTGCCCCCATTCGCTCGTTCCATTCCCAAGCCTTATCGGGCTCTCGTGACACTTTCAGGGAGACTATCTGCGCAATAGCATGTACATAGTCTATGGTATCTTCTGGTGCTACATTCTTAATCGCATCTATATAGTAATGCTCAGCCATTCTATAATTTCCTCGTGACTCAAAGATGGCTCCCAAGGTAGAATACACCAGATCATAGCGGTTGACATTGTCCTTCTTCATATCGTCCAGCATGATATTGGCTTTCTTGATTGACTTATAAGTCTCTCCATGCTGGGTGTCAAAGAGTATCTCGTTTTGACGTATCTTATAATAATTAATAATGTCTTTCTTGGTAAGGTAGTATTTTTGGATTAGGTCAGAAGTCTTATAAAACTCGTCTTTCTTGTTACTGCTGAACAGTTCGAAATAATGCCGGTAGATCCGTTGAAACGCAGTATCTGTCTGCTCTTGTGCCATCAAGGAACAGGAGCAGAAGAGGAAAAGCGATATGAGGACTCTGCGTATCATACCTTCTGTTTACGAATCATACAGTAAATTCCTAAAATAACAAATGGTATCGAGAGAATCTGACCCATATCTATCGGGAGTGATGCCTCGAAAGCTTCTTGCACTTCCTTCGTGTATTCGATGAAGAAGCGGAAAGTGAAGATATAGGAGAGGCAAAGTCCGAAATACCACCCTGTCCCAATCTTCTCAGGCATCTTTTTATGCAACCACCACATCAGGAAGAACAGAATGGCATAAGCTATTGCCTCATACAACTGTCCGGGGTGCCGGGGATAACTGTCTACACGTTCGAAGATGAATGCCCATGGCACGTCAGTCACTTTACCGATAATCTCTGAGTTCATGAGGTTTCCCAAACGGATGAGACAAGCCATCGAGCCAGTGGCAATGGCGATGTTATCCAAGACGGTCCATAGACTAAGTTTCGTCTTCCTGACATAGAGCCATAGGGCGATCATCAAACCAAGTGTACCACCATGACTGGCAAGTCCCTCATAACCGATGAACTTAAAACCGCCATCTGGAAGGAAACGGATAGGCAGTAGCATCTCCACGAGTCCCTTCCCTGAGGTCAGGAAATAGTCTGGCTCATAGAAGATACAGTGTCCTAAGCGTGCTCCTATCAGAATACCAAGGAAGCAGTAAAGAAAAAGGGGCTCAAAGAGCTCATCCTTGATTTTCTGTTCCCGATAGAGCCTACGTACCAACAGGTAAGCAGCCGCAAAGCCAAGGAGCCAGCACAGCCCATACCACCGGACTGCGAACGGTCCAATGTGGAAGAATTCAAGGTTTGGATTCCAAAGTATGTAAAGTAGACTCTCCATGATTTAGACATTAAATCTGAAATGCATGATATCCCCATCCTGCACCACATATTCCTTACCCTCTATGCCCATCTTTCCTGCCTCACGGACAGCAGCCTCTGAGCCATATTGGATATAATCATCGTACTTGATGACCTCTGCGCGGATAAAGCCTTTCTCGAAGTCGGTATGGATAACACCTGCACACTGGGGAGCCTTCCATCCTTTATGATAAGTCCATGCCTTCACTTCCATCTCACCTGCCGTGATGAAGGTTTCAAGGTTCAGCAATGAGTATGCTTTCTTGATAAGACGGTTGACACCACTCTCCTCCAAGCCCAGCTCCTCCAGGAACATCTGCTTGTCCTCATAAGACTCTAGCTCGGCAATATCTTCTTCTGTCTTAGCAGCTATAATCATTGCCTCGGCACCCTCTTCCTGGGCAAGTGCCTCTACCTTCTTCGTGAAGTCATTACCATCTTTTGCGTCAGCCTCACTGACATTGCAGACATACAATACCGGCTTTGCCGTTAATAAGAAGAGGTTGCGGGCACAATCCTGTTCTTCTTTACTCTCAAACTCTACGATACGTGCGTTCTTTCCTTGGTCAAGCACCTCTTTGTATGCCTTCAACACCGTGACCTCCACCTTTGCCTCTTTGTTACCTGCGGCAGCAGCCTTCTCTGTCTTGGCAAGACGACTCTCGATGGTCTCTAAGTCTTTCAGCTGGAGTTCTGTATCGATGATCTCTTTATCACGGATCGGGTCAATCGTTCCATCAACATGGGTGATATTATCATCCTCGAAGCAACGCAGCACATGGATGATGGCATCTGTCTCACGGATGTTTCCTAAGAACTTATTACCCAAGCCTTCACCTTTTGAAGCACCTTTCACCAGTCCGGCTATGTCCACTATCTCACAAGTTGCCGGTACAATACGACCTGGATGAACGATCTCCGCAAGCTTCGTCAGTCGCTCATCAGGAACAGTAATCACACCTACATTCGGCTCAATCGTACAGAAAGGGAAATTGGCTGCCTGCGCCTTGGCACTCGACAGACAATTGAACAATGTGGACTTACCTACGTTAGGAAGTCCCACAATACCACATTTTAATGACATTTCTTAATCTTTTTATTATTTTACTCCTCTACGGAGAAATCGTCCTTGCCGACACCACACACTGGGCATACCCAATCCTCTGGGATATCTTCAAATGCTGTTCCTGGCTCGATACCGCTATCGGGATCGCCTACCTCTGGGTCATACACGTAGCCACATACATCACAAACATACTTTTTCATAATGTTACAATTTTAAAGTTATACATGAGGTTTTTGAGATATTATCTGTTCGATACGCTCCACGATCGTCTCGGGAGCGATACGAGTCATACAAGCATAGTCGCCACGACGGCATGCTTTCTGTCCGAAGATGCTGCATGGGCGACAGTCAAGGGGTATCTGAATGGCACTCTCTGAGCCTTGGTTCCAACCCATGAAACCAGCATAAGGATGAGTGGCACCCCATACGCTGACCACGGGGGTAGCAACGAGTGATGCAAGATGCATATTGGCAGAGTCCATCGAGAGCATCACGTCAAGATGACTCATCAATATCAGTTCCTGCTTAATAGATTCCAGATAGTCTGCCACATGGATACACTGTGGATATCTCGCACACCACTGAGGGAACAACTCATCCTCCTGCTCTCCCCTGCCAAAGAGGAATAACTTTGCCTCTGGATGTTTCTTCGTCAGCTGCTCTATCACTTTTTCCATCAACTGGGGAGGATATACCTTTCCTTGATGCGCCGCAAAAGGAGCAATACCTATATTAAGCGGAGAGTGGAGAGTGGAGAGTGGAGAGTTATCTGGAAGTTGACTCAGGTCACCACCTCCCTCTGGGAAGATGGAGTGGAAGTCAAGCTCTATGGGATAACCTAAACGTGCAAATACATCCGTATAGTTCTGGAAAGACGTGGGTTGCTGTATCAGTTGCTTGTTATTGGCTGATATCAGACGGCGACGCCCTTTACGGTGCTTATCGATATGTGCTACCTTATAGCGTCCAAGATTGAAGCGCATACGCAGGAAATCCGATCGCAACACATTATGAAGGTCGGCAACAGCGGTAAACTGTTTTGCCGTGAGTCGACGATAAAGGGCATTCAGTCCCCTGATCCCTCGATACTCCCTTTTCAAGTCTGCCTCCATAAATCCCACGTTAGGTGCCAAGTTCTCAAAGAAAGGACGTGCGAAGCTCCGGCTCAATACCGTAATTCTCACGTCAGGATTGATGTGCTAAGGAATAGACTACTGGCACTGCCATGGCAACATCGCCCAAGGCAGAGAAGCGGATAATCAGTATATGCTCTTTCTTCACTTCTTATTATACAATACAGGATTCGTAGCAGGGTCATTATACATCTTCATCTGACGATAAACCTTCATATATTTACGTCCTGCCTCTATATCTTCTAGTAATTGATCTATCGCGGTACTCAAGTCTACCTGCTGTTCCTTCAGCACGGCAAGTTTCGCCTGACATTTCTGAATATGCTCCGGAGAGGCATCCTCACGGTCTACCTGCTCTTGCATGTGCCATATCTTCAAGGCGAGAATTGACAGACGGTCGATAGCCCATGCAGGACTCTCTGTATTCAGTCGTGCGTCAGGAAGGGGTTTCACGTCCTGGTATAACTTGCGGAAATACGAGTCTATCTCCTCCACCAGATCTGTGCGGTCCTGGTTACTATGGTCAATACGACGCTTTAGTGACAAGGCGTCTTCCGGATCGATATGGGGATCACGGATGATATCCTCCAAGTGCCACTGTACGGTATCTATCCAGCACTTCAGATAGAGGGCATATTCTATGTTCTCCCGTTCATAAGGATTGGAGATAGGAGTATCTACGTGGTCTTTCAAGTGATAGTCACGTATCGCCTGATTGAAAATTTTGTTAGCGTTTTCTGTAAATAACATTTGTAATATTAATATGTAATGGGTGCAAAGATACGAAAAATAGTTTATAGTTCATAGGCTATCGTCCATAATTTAAATTAATTTTATAACTTTGCAGTCGATATGAAGATAATTGTTGACAATAAGATACCTTACATCCAAGAGAAACTGCACCTTCTTGCCGATGAGGTCGTGGCACTGAATGGTGCTGCTATCAGTGCTGCTGATGTCAGAGATGCAGATGCCCTGATTGTCCGTACCCGCACCCGTTGTGACGAGTCATTATTAAAAGACAGTAAAGTACAGTTTGTCGCTACAGCGACGATAGGTTTCGACCATATCGACGCTGACTACCTGAAACGTGCTGGTATCGCTTGGACCAGTTGTCCTGGGTGTAACGCTGCCTCTGTCGCACAATACGTGGAGTCGTCACTACTGCTTTTGCAACAAGAAAGAGGGGTCTCCCTTCCTCAATCGACCATTGGTATTGTGGGATGCGGTCATGTCGGCTCTAAAGTCAAGACTGTCGCAGAACGGTTAGGTATGCGCATTCTTATATGCGACCCTCTTTTAGGGAATCCCGATTTCGTTCCTCTGTCCGTGATTGAGCAGGATGCCGATATCATCACCTTCCATGTTCCATTGACCCGTGAGGGGAACTATGCCACTTGGCACATGGCAGACGAATCCTTCTTCCATCGTTTACACAAGACTCCTTATATTATCAATACCAGCAGAGGGGAGGTGGTTGACAATACCGCCCTGCTCACTGCCCTCCTACAGGGTAAGGTGCGTGATACCGTGATTGACGTGTGGGAAGGTGAGCCTCATCTGAACGAGGAACTGCTTCGTTGCGTCTTCATCGGTACACCTCACATCGCTGGTTATTCCGCAGATGGAAAAGCAAATGCTGATAACATGGTGATAGATGCTTTATGCCAGCATTTTGGTTTACCACATCCTGGTAAGGTGCAACCTCCCAAATTGCCTGCAGGTTTCCAGTATACGGGCAATCCTCTGGAACTCTATCATCCTATGAGAGATAGTGAAGCATTGAAAGCTAACCCAACAAAATTTGAGGACTTACGCAATCACTATCCCCTCAGAAGAGAGTATTTTGATGTGTAGAGTTGTCAAAAAGGAGTCATTAAACGACGAAATACTGCACAACATGGGGTGGTTTGTGCAAAAATAAATGCTTTTTTACTAAATTTATTTGCGTAACTCAATAAAAATTCGTTACTTTGCACCCGCTAAGCCACATTTTGTGGTCGCACACATCTAAATAGGAATCATTTTATTAACATTTAAAGTAAAAGATTATGTCAGAAATTGAAAGCAAAGTAAAGGCTATTATCGTAGACAAACTTGGTGTTGACGAAGCAGAAGTAAAGCCAGAGGCAAGTTTCACTAACGACCTTGGTGCAGATTCATTGGATACTGTAGAGCTCATCATGGAGTTCGAGAAGGAGTTCGGTATTTCTATTCCAGACGACAAGGCTGAGAAGATTGGTACCGTTGGTGATGCTATCGCATACATCGAGGAGAACGCAAAATAAAGTAATGCTTAATAGCCCCCTAAGTTAGGGGGATGGGGGTCTGAACAAGTATAATTCCTGTATTATTCGGGAAGACAGTTCAGACCCCCAACCCCCTAACTTAGGGGGCTAAATACAAATAATATATGGAATTAAAAAGAGTAGTAGTAACAGGACTGGGTGCCGTTACACCACTTGGCAACAATCCTGAGGAGACTTGGGAGAACATGCTGGCTGGTAAGAGTGGCGCAGCTCCCATTACACTTTTCGATGCTTCTAAGTTTAAGACCCAGTTCGCTTGCGAGGTCAAGAACTTAGACGTAACCGAATATATCGACCGCAAGGAAGCCCGTAAGATGGACCGTTACACCCAGCTTGCCATCATCGCTGCCAAGCAGGCAGTAGAGGATAGTGCCATGGATCTGGAGACAGAGAACAAAGACCGTATCGGTGTTGTCTTTGGTGTTGGTATCGGTGGTATCAAGACTTTCGAGGAAGAAGTGACTTATTATGGTTCCCATCGTGAGGACGGACCAAAATTCAATCCTTTCTTCATTCCTAAGATGATTGCCGACATCGCCGCTGGTCAGATATCTATCATGTACGGCTTCCATGGACCTAACTACATCACAGCATCTGCTTGTGCTTCTTCTTCCAACGCATTGGCAGACGCCTTCAACCTGATTCGTCTGGGTAAGGCTAATGTGATTGTCGCTGGTGGTGCCGAGGCAGCTATCTGCGAGACAGGTGTGGGTGGGTTCAATGCCATGAAGGCTTTGTCAACCCGCAATGACGAGCCAGAGAAGGCAAGTCGCCCATTCAGTGCCAGCCGTGACGGTTTCATCATGGGTGAGGGCGCTGGTTGTTTGATTCTTGAGGAACTGGAGCATGCGAAGGCTCGTGGTGCGAAGATCTATGGTGAGATGGTTGGTGCTGGTATGAGTGCCGATGCCCATCATATCACCGCTTCTCATCCTGAGGGACTGGGTGCTAAGCTCGTGATGCAGAATGCTTTGGAGGATGCTGGTTTGAAACCAGAGGACATTGACTATATCAATGTTCACGGTACCTCTACCCACGTAGGTGATATCTCTGAGGCAAAAGCCATCAAGGATGTATTTGGTGACGCAGCCTATCAGTTGAACATCTCTTCTACCAAGTCCATGACGGGTCACCTGCTGGGCGCCGCTGGTGCTGTAGAGGCGATGGCAACCCTGCTTGCCGTTAAGAACGACATCGTTCCTCCTACGATCAACCATGAGGAGGACGATAAGGACGAGGAGATCGACTACAACTTGAATTTCACCTTTAACAAGGCACAGAAGCGCGAGGTACGCGCAGGACTCTCCAACACTTTCGGTTTTGGTGGTCACAACGCCTGTGTAGTATTCAAGAAGTATGCTGAATAAGTATAATTTCTTAGATAGAATAAGGCTCCCTTTCCGCAAAGAGAAGGAGCTTTATTCTTCTTTATACCAGGTCCTTGGTTTCTATCCCCGCAATATCAACCTCTACAAGCAGGCGCTGATGCACAAGAGTGTCAAGAAGCGCAACGAGAAAGGTCGTCCTTTGAATAACGAGCGACTGGAGTTCCTGGGTGACGCTATCCTGGATGCTGTAGTGGGTGATATCGTATTCCGTCATTTTGAGGGTAAGCGTGAGGGGTTCCTGACGAATGCACGTTCTAAACTCGTACAGCGTGAGACCTTGGGAAAACTCGCTAAGGAGATGGGTATTACTGACATGATTATCCGCAACAATCAGGCTACATCGCACAATAGTTATTTGGGGGGTAATGCCTTCGAAGCGTTAGTCGGTGCGATCTATCTTGACCGTGGATATGGTGCCTGTATGAAGTTCATGGAGAAGCGTATCCTCAAACAACTCATCAATATCGACAAGGTAGCGTATAAGGAGGTGAACTTCAAGTCCAAGCTCTTAGAGTGGAGTCAGAAGAACCGTGTCAACCTTGAGTTCCGACAATTGGAGCAGACTGTCGACGAGAACAACAGTCCTGTCTTTATCTACCAGGTATTACTGGAAGGTGTGGAAGGCTGTTCCGGTAAGGGATATTCGAAGAAGGAGAGTCAGCAGCACGCTTGTAAGGAGACACTCCTGCGCCTTCGCCGAGAGCCCCAGTTCATTGATGCTATCTTTGCCGCAAAAGCTGAGCGTACCAAGATGGAGGAGGAGCCTGTCAGCGTACCTGATGAGATTGCCGAACCCTCTCAAGAACCCCAAGAGCCTGTCACCGCAGAACCCGTTGTCCAGTCCGAAGAGCCAAAGACGAAGAAACACGACGAGTTCTCGCTCGATGACATCACGGCAACACCTCGTGAGAAGACCCGTGAGGAAATCATCGCCGAGGCAGAGGAAGCCGCTTTTGCGGAGCATCATTGAGAACCTTCAATAGTGCAGGACAGATGGAATATGCACACTTTCATTGGAATCAGTCGGTAACTGAGTCGTGGTCAGTCGGTAACTGAATGCCCTTCAGTTACCGACTGATTTCCTTTCATAAAGTGGTGACGGTGACGGTTACAGTTTTAGTGAAATCGTACTGAAAAAGTTGACTATTAACTTTACTATATATATATAATATATATATTATATATATATAGTAATATGTATATACAAGTTTGATTCAATTCATGGAATATCACTTTTAGAAAACTGTAACCGTCACCGTCACCACTTTTTTACTCGTTATAAATGACTTGCAGGAGCGTTTGTCCTATTGCCTGTAGGGTGTTCTTGTCGATATGCTGCATATCGTCACTGACGGTATGCCATGTAGGACCGAAAGAGCTCTGCTGGCAGTCGGGATAGTGGTTGATGATGTCCACACAAGGGATGTTGGCGATATCGTTCACAGGAACATGGTCGTCAGTCACGAAACCACTTTCCTTCATGGGGAAGAAACTACCATAGCCAGCGGCACTGGCTGCACGCCATACCTTCTCTACGATCTGACCAGCCTTCTGCATCGAATAGCCCTCCTGGTAGAATTTAGCACCCTGTCCTCCTACCATATCCAAGAGAATCGCGTACTGATATGGCTGTTGACTATTGGCTTTCTGCTGTTGGCTCTTTGCCCAGTGCTGCGCACCCAAAGCCCATGAGTCCGTACCGTCACCCGTCTCATCCCATTGAGGAATACCCCAGTCTTCCGCATCGAAACAGATGAAGTCGACTGCGACATTCAGGGAGTCATGCTGCTGGATCAGACGAGCCAGTTCCAGCATCACGGCAACACCCGAGGCACCATCGTTGGCTGCCATCACGGGGGTTCGCCAGTTGTCAGGATTGGGGTCGTTATCCGCCCATGGGCGACTGTCCCAATGCGCACAGATGAGGATTCTGGAGAGTGGAGAGTGGAGAGTGGAGAGTGGAGAGTTGGCAATGATATTCGTACTCCTCAGGATGGTACCGTCATACCCTTTCAGGTCGGCTTTCTGGAGTTCCACCTGATAACCATACTGCTGGAATTTCTGTTGAATCCACTGTCCACACTGCTCATGTGCCTCGCTGTTCATGGTACGAGGTCCGAAGTTACACTGGGCGGCACAGAACTGATAGGCGGAGTCCGCATTAAACTGGATGCTGACAACAGGTTGCTGCTCCACTTGTTTCTTGGTAGTACCACAAGAGCTAACAAGACCTGCAAGACAAAGGATATAGATGATTCTCTTCATGATGCTTTTACTTTTTCTTAGGTAGGAACTCCTCGACGCTCCTTCCAAAATGCCGTAACTCACGGACAACACTGCTGCTGACACTCGCATACTGAGGTTCTGCAAACAACAGGATAGTCTCAATACCACTGATCTGCCGATTGATGTCAGCCTGCTCACGCTCATACTCGAAGTCCTTGACAGAGCGAACCCCTTTGATGATATACTGCGCACCCTGCTCCTTGGCAAAGTCGACAGTAAGACCATAAAAAGGTTTGACCTCGATACGAGACTCGTCGGCATACAACTCCTGAATCGCCTGCATACGCTCGGTGGCTGGTGCTATATTGGGTTTATGTACCTGGTCGCCCACCACCCCTATGACGAGACGGTCGAACAATCCCAACGCTCTTGTCACGATAGAGTCGTGACCTACTGTATATGGGTCGAAACTTCCCACAAAAACACCTGTTTTTAGTTCATAGTTCATAGTGCATAGTTCATAGTTATTCCGTATTCTTAACTATACGGGTTAGTATTTTGATAAGTTCCCTATTGTCATTAATAATAGATATATACGATGGTTTAGAAAGAACAAACTCCTTATTCTCAGCCATAGTCGTCAGATATTTGTAAAGATTAATCATTCTGAGAGCAAACTCTTTACTTTTATCTTTAACAATACTCTCTTTCATAACTATGAACTTTGAACTATGAACTTTGAACTATTCAAACAGGTTTGGTTCCATAATATTCCCCGTATAGGGATTACGTCCGAAATGGCGATAGGCAAGTTCTGTCACCATACGACCACGAGGGGTACGCTTGAGGAAACCCTCCATGATAAGGAATGGCTCATAGACCTCCTCCACCGTTCCGGCATCCTCACCAATCGCTGTGGCAATGGTGGTGATACCCACAGGACCACCACGGAACTTATCGATAATGGTCAGCAGGATGCGGTTGTCTATCTCATCCAGTCCGTACTGATCGATGTTCAGTGCCGTCAGAGCTATCTTCGTGATCTCTGTGTCAATACGTCCTGTACCCTTCACCTGGGCAAAGTCACGGACCCGACGCAGCAAAGCATTGGCAATACGGGGTGTACCACGAGAGCGACGAGAGATCTCCGCCGCGGCATCTGTCGTGATAGGTACCCGCAGGATAGAGGCAGAGCGTGAGATAATCTTCTGCAGGGTCTCAGGCTCATAATACTGCAAGTGCATATTGATTCCGAAACGGGCACGGAGCGGAGCCGTCAGCAGACCGCTACGGGTGGTGGCTCCTACCAAGGTAAACGGGTTGAGGTCTATCTGGATGCTACGTGCCGACGGACCCTTGTCAATCATGATGTCGATACGATAGTCCTCCATCGCGGAATAGAGGTATTCCTCCACGACAGGTGACAGACGATGAATCTCGTCGATAAACAGCACGTCGTTCTTCTCCAACGATGTGAGGATACCGGCAAGGTCACCTGGCTTGTCCAACACAGGACCGCTGGTAATCTTGAAGCCCACCCCCAACTCATTGGCAATGATATTCGAGAGTGTCGTCTTACCTAAGCCTGGAGGACCATGCAGCAAGGTATGGTCGAGGGGCTCCCCACGATATTTCGCAGCCTCTACGAACACTTGCAAGTTCTCCACCACCTGCTGCTGTCCGCTGAAATCGCCGAAAGAGAGAGGGCGTAACGCATTCTCAAAGTCTTTCTCGGAAGAGGAGAACTGCTCCTGTCGGATGTCAAAATCTTCGTCCATCATTCACTTTTTGCTCTTTTGCCTGCAAAGGTACGAAAAAAGTTCATAGTTCATAGTTCATAGTTCATAATTTTTAGTATTTTTGCAGGGCAAAGTATCAAAACTATCGTTTTATGAAACGTACTACACTACTAACACTGTTTGCCACACTGACCCTTCTGGAGATTGCCAAGAACACGGAAGATATCGTCTCCGTGCCCCTCTATCATTCTGTTACCCGTATAGTTAATGTCTGGGCATCAAACTGGATACCCTTATGCTCAATGAATCGGCTCAGCACTCCCTCGTCAGCAAGTTGTCGGGGAGTTCCCACACTCAACATGTCTGGTTCCATCAACCAGATGCAGTCAGCTATCTGCAAGGAGAGTTCCACATCATGGGTAGAGAGGAAGATGGTTTTCTCTTGCTCACGAGCCAACCGATGTAACAACTGCATAACTTCTACCTTACTGGGGAAATCGAGGAAAGCTGTCGGCTCATCCAGATAGATGATGGGTGTCTGTTGGGCTAATGCCTTGGCGATCATCACTTTCTGACGCTCACCATCACTCAATGTATGAATATATCTACCTCGCAGAGCATCAATACTCACTAACTGGATAGCCTCATCCACTATGCGTTTGTCGTCCTTCGACAAGGTTCCCCAGAAGCCCGTATAAGGAGAACGTCCCATGCCCACCAACTCCTCAATAGTCATATTTCGCACATTCGGCTTCTCTGTCAGTACCACACCGATCAGCCGACTGAGCTGCTTGTCAGTCAGACGATCGACTGTTGCTTGCTGATCATGATCCGTTGCCATCAGTATCTCACCTCCCAATGCTGGTTGGAACGCAGAGAGCGTACGTAACAGGGTGGATTTACCAATACCATTCCGTCCCAGTAAACAAGTGAGTTCCCCACTCTTGATGGCAGCATTCAGATGCTCTGCTACCACTGTCGTATGTTGCTTTGTCTGATAGCCTATTGTCAGGTCAGTAAGTCTTACCGTCTCATTCATACTGCTAATGTTATACAAAAAAAATGAACTGACAAATGATTTAAAGTATTAACAACTGCAATTTCTCTGGGGCGAAGAACGTCTGTGCTACTTCCAGTAACTGTTCTGAGGTGACAGCGTCGATTTGCTGGAACAAGGTGTCAATGTCACGCTCTTTGTCATAATGCAGGAAACTCTTGGCAAAGTCGAGGGCAAACTGCTCACGATTATCACAAGCAATAGCTATCTGACCTTTTATTTGTTGCTTGGCAGCATTCAACTGCCGTTCGGAGAGTGGATGCTGCATCATACGGTCAAGCTCATAGTGAACAAGTCGCAGACAACGTTTCACATGATGATGGTCACAACCAAAATAGACAGACCATACTCCTGTGTCACTATAACTTGCCATCGAACTCTCCACCGTATATACCAATCCATTTTTCTCTCTCATTGAGAGATTCAGACGGGTATTCATACCAGGACCTCCTAAGATATTGTTAAGCAGATAGAGAGGTATCCGTCGTGGGTCATCAAAAGCAAATGTCTGTGTTCCCAGCATGACATGGGCTTGATGGTGGGTCTCAGGAGAACTTTTTTTAGAAATTACGATGATGGGAGGAGGGGCAGGAAAATCAGTAAGAGGTCTTACCATCTCCTTCTTCTTTAATAACTTTACCAATTTATTAAAGTCGATATCACCATAGGCGAAGAAAATAGCATTTTCAGGACGGTAATAGCGATTGGTGAAACGCCGGGCATGAATAGCGGTATAGCTCTTCACTTTCTTCCGTGTTCCTAAGATATTATGTCCTAGCGGATGTCCTTTGAAGACCATGTTCTCAAACTCATCATAGATCAGCTCCGCTGGCGTATCGTTATAACTCTCTATCTCATCACAAATCACATCCACTTCATGTTCCATCTCTTGTTCAGGATAAACACTATTAAAGACTATATCCGTTAAAAGGTCAACGGCACGTGAGAGGTGCTCTTTGAGGATAGCGGCATAGAAGACCGTGTCCTCTTTATTGGTGAAGGCATTCAAGTCGCCACCCACACTCTCCAGACAATTGAGGATTTGCAAGGCAGAACGCTGAGTCGTACCTTTGAAAGAAACATGTTCACAGAAGTGGGCTACTCCCTCCTCACCTTTCTCCTCATGGCGTGAGCCTGCCTTGATACCAATACCACAATAGACTACTTGTGAGGTAGATGGCAGATGAATCACTCGTAAGCCATTCTCCAGCGTATGTATGTTATATTTCATCATTTCGAGTGCAAAGATAACGTATTTTTGAAAAATAGTTGTATCTTTGCAGGAAATTCTAATAGTATGCGAAAAGTTATTGGTATCGGTGAGACAGTTCTTGACATCATCTTTCGTGATGAGCAGCCTATCAGTGCTGTACCTGGTGGCAGCACTTTCAATGCGGTGGTATCTCTTGGGCGCTCTGGGGTCAATTGTAGTATGATCAGTGAGACTGGTAATGACCGCGTGGGACGGAATATCATTCGTTTCTTGGAAAAGAATGGGGTAGACTCCTCTAATATCTATGTTTACCCAGAGTCAAAGTCACCTTTGTCTCTTGCATTCCTCAACGAGAAGAATGATGCGGAATACATTTTCTACAAAGACCATCCCAACGATCGTATCGATTATATCTATCCTGATATACAACCAGACGACATCGTCCTTTATGGCAGTTTCTTTGCCCTCAACCCCGTCATACGTCCACAGGTATATGCTTTCCTGAACTATGCTCGTCAACATGGTGCCATCCTTTATTATGATGTCAATTTCCGCTCCTCGCATCGTCTTGAGGTCATGAAGATAACACCGAATCTTTTGGAGAATCTGGAACTCGCTGATATCGTGCGTGGCTCGTCAGAGGACTTTGATATCCTCTTTAAGAAAAACGATCCAGACGCTGTCTATCGTTCCCAAATCTCGTTCTATACCAAGAAGTTTATTTATACTCGTGCTGCTGAGCCTGTTGAACTCAGGGCAGAGAATGGCTTCAGCAAACAGTATCCTGTCATTGCCACCAAGACGGTCAGCACGATAGGAGCTGGTGACAATTTCAACGCTGGTTTTATCTACGGATTGATCAAGAACAATATCACTCGACAGGAAATTGTTAATGGACTGACAGAGAGCCAATGGGACAATGTGATTCAGAGTGCCTTGGAGTTCTCCGCGGAATGCTGCCGAAGCATCAATAATCATGTGTCTGTGGAGAGCACAAAAGAAGCAAGAACTGGAACAAGCTTTGTCCGCAATAGAAGAATAATTAAATACAATAACGACTATGCAAGAGATTACAAACAAAATCTATTATGTGGGTGTCAACGACCGTAACAAGTCGTTGTTCGAGGGTTTATGGCCTCTGCCCAACGGTGTGAGTTATAACTCGTATCTGATTGACGACGAGAAAGCATGTCTGATTGATACGGTAGAGGTTGACTTTTTCACCCAATTCATCGAGCATATCCATGAGGTGATAGGTGACCGTCCTATCGACTATCTGGTCATCAACCACATGGAACCAGACCATAGTGGTTCTATCGCCTTGATTAAGAAATACTATCCTAATATCCAGATCATCGGTAATAAGAAGACATTCCAGATGATGGAGGGCTTCTATGGTATTGCTGAGGGTACTGTGGAGGTGAAAAACGGCGATTCCATCGAACTGGGCAACCATACCTTGAATTTCGTATTGACTCCTATGGTACACTGGCCTGAGACCATGGTGACTCTCTGTGGCAACGTGCTCTTCTCTGGTGATGCCTTTGGTTGCTTTGGTGCCTTGAACGGTGGTGTCGTTGACGAGCAGATTAACTGTGACACTTTCTGGTTGGAGATGGTTCGCTACTACTCCAACATCGTGGGTAAATATGGTACTCCTGTACAGAATGCCCTCAAGAAACTTGCCGATGTGAAACTCGACTATATCTGTGCTACACATGGTCCTGTATGGCATCAGTATATTGATAAGGTAGTGGCTGAATACGACCGTATGTCGAAATATGAGACAGAGCCGGGTCTTGTCATCTGCTATGGTACGATGTATGGCAATACCGAGCGTGCAGCAGAGGTGATTGCCCGTGCTGCCTCTGAGGCTGGTGTGAAGAATATCGTGATGTATAATGTCTCCAAGACTCACCACTCCTATATCATCCGTGATGTGTTCCGCTATAAGGGATTAATCGTAGGTGCTCCTACGTATAACACAGCACTCTATCACGAGATGGATGTACTACTCTCCGAGTTAGCTGGTAAGGACATCAAGAACCACCTGTTAGGTTGGTTCGGCTCTTACGGCTGGGCTTCTAAAGCGGTGAGTGAGATTGCTCGTTGGAATGAGGAAAAACTGCATTATGAACCCGTTGGCGAGCCTGTTGAGATCAAGCAGAGCCTGACCTCAGAGACCAAAGCAGCATGTGAGGCATTAGGACAGACAATGGCTGCTCGCCTGAAACAAGAATCATAAACTGTTCACTGGTTTAGAAATGCCGATCAGATTTTACTTTTTCAGTATCTGGTCGGCATGTTCTTTTGTCTTCACCTGTTTGCCGGCGAAGATCTGCTCAATGATACCCTCCTCATTAATAATAAAGGTGGTGCGGATAGTACCCATCGTCTTCTTGCCGTACATATTCTTCTCACCCCAGGCTCCCATTGCTTCCAGCAGCGTATGGTCGATGTCGGCAATCAGTGGGAAGGGGAGGTCATGTTTCTCCTTGAATTTCTGATGGGAGGCAGCGGAGTCCTTGCTGACACCCACTACCTCATAGCCAGCCCCCTGCAGCTCCTTGTAGTTATCACGCAGACTGCAAGCCTCAGCAGTACAACCGCTGGTATTGTCTTTGGGGTAGAAGTACAGCACGAGTTTCTTACCCTTATAGTCACTCAGACGAATCTCACGTCCGTTCTCATCCTTGCCCAGAATCTCTGGTGCCTTGTCTCCAATATTCATTGTCTGATGGTTTAATAGTAAATACTTTGGTTGCAAAGAGACACTGAATTATTTCACTTTCCACACATTCAGCACGATGCCTTTGAACTCTTGTGTCCACTCTGGAGCACAGATGAAGAGAGCATCGTTCAGCCAACCATAACGGCTGTCAGCAGGTGCCTCGAATTGGGGTGCAGCCTTGAAATAGAAAGTAGGGTCACTCGCAGTTGGAGGGCGAACTCCAACTGGGGGGTGTCCTTGGGCGGATAGGTCTGGGCACTGGTTGTCAGCACCCAGACCATCAGCAATGTCATGAATACTAATCTCCTCATAGCTTAACAGCAGTTAGTCAGAGGATTATCGCAGATCCATTCATCCTCTATCCATCCTGTGTATTTCCCATCACTAGTCTTTACTTTTATCCAACCATCTGTGACACCTACGGGGTGAAGTTGTAATTCCCCAGAAAAGGAATAGACGATAGGGGAATGGGCATCTGGCGACTGACGTAGATGGAGGGTCTGACCTCCATAGTTCCTGGTACTGAAACCCACTACGGAATAGTGAATCCAATAACCTGAAGGTGAGTAAGCCAACGGGATGTCTTTTGCCTCCTCAGCATCCTCTGGCAGTCCTACCAATTTCCACCAGCCATTGGTATAGTTCTCCAAGGTGACTATCACCGACTGTTTAGTACTGATTTTCCCAATGACTTTTCCTTTAGGGGCATTCCTAATATTGGTGAAAGGACCATCAGTGTCTGTGATATAAGCAACAATCCGCTGAGCAGAGATGGTGATGACAGACAATGCCATTGTTAAGATAACAAATAACCTTTTCATATTATAATAATCAGAGATTATAGAAACCAAAGAAATAAACAACGGCTACCTTTCTGGCATCCTTCATGCCCTCGGCACGACCAATCACGGAACCACCCTTGACAACATCACCGTTTTGACGGATCTCACCAACGATAGAGCCGCCCAGCCATACCTTGCCTCCTTGTACCTTACCAACAATGGAGCCGCCTTTCCTGATATCACCATTGGAAAGTATCTGACCAGCCACGCTGCCACCTACCCAGATATTGCCGTTGTTTTCGATCTTACCACGATTAGAACCTCTTAACCATACCTCGTTGTTACTACGGATCTCACCAACAGTGCTTCCTCCCTTCCAGAGTTTCACAGCACCTGCGGAGCCACCTGACCGCGAAGCGGCTTCGTCAGCCTTAGCATTAGCAATCTGTTGCTGACGCATCTCTTGATTGAATTTCACTTTCTCGTCATACTTCTGCTTAAACTCAGTGAGCATCTCGTTAGTGGCAATAAGGTTAAACAGGATGAAAGCCTGTATCTGCTTGTCCATGGCTGCTTGTGCCCATCCCATCTTGTCGTTAAAGAGGTACATACCGCTGTCGTCAATCTTACCATACCACTCACCATTGCGAGTCACCTCCCCAGTCTGTGGGTTGTATTTGATACCCTGTGTCTGAGCAGTATTCATCGTACCGTCTGGCAGAATCTCACCAATCCGTCGCCCATCACCTACCACCACAGAACCGTTACTCTGGAAAGTATAGACATGTGCCCGCTTGTACTCATTACCTACCTTACCGATCTGGGTGTACTGACGAGTCTCTGGATTCCACTCTCCCATGGGATTGCCATTGGTATAGTAAAGCGGGATGATGTTACCATTCACAGCAGTGTTGGCTGCATCGTTCGCCTTGTTATTAACTGCATCGGTCGCTTTGTTATTAACTACATCGGTCGCTTTGTTAGTGACTACATCGGTCGCTTTGTTAGTGACTGCTTCTTTCGCCTTCCGCTTGGCTGCATTCAGCAAACCACCAAACTGGGCGTTAGTCTCGTTGCAAATACCAAGTGCCAATACGAAGACCATTGAAATACGCATAAAACGTGAAGAAAATAAATGTCTCATAATCTCTATAGTTTTATTATTAATATTGGTTTACATCTTTCTGTCTGCAAATATAGTAATTCTTTCTGAATAAACAAACATGGTTTTGGAAAAAGTTGTATCTTTGCCAACTGTCAATAAGCAACATGCCACAGAGTACTACGACCTCTTAGGACGTCGCCGGCAACCACAGCATGGTCAGCGTGCCATCTATATTCAGAATGGTAAGAAAGTAGTGCGGTAATCAACAAGGTCGTTCTTTCCCTTGTCTATAGTGTTACTTCTGGTTCCCATAGATGGTCTACATGACCGTTAGACTTGAAACTCACCCCTTCTTGTTCCAGTAGCATACGCTGGCGACTCCATCCGGGAGCGGTACGTCCCTCCTTATTCACCACGTCATCCCGAAACAAGATCACCTGCTCGGGAGTCATTCTATCTGGATTAAGAAGTTTTATCTTCATCTCTTTTCTATACTTGGTTATAAAACAAGAAAAGACTGATTTCATAGAAATTCCTAATCAGACGATACCATAGTGGCGGAGGGCATGGAGGATGCCCTCGTCATCGACAGAGGTGGTGACATAGTCGGCTTGCTGCTTCAACTCATCGATGGCGTTTCCCATGGCAATACCGATACCCGCCTGTAGAATCATGGATGTGTCGTTGCCACCATCACCAAAAGCAATGGTCTGACTGATATCAAGCCCGTCATGACGGGCAATGGCTTCGATACCCTTTCCCTTATCTGCTCCGTTTGCCGTGATATCCGTAAACTCGGGATGCCAACGACCAGAGATACAATGGGGTAAGCGTGCCATCAGTTGCTGCTCGTAATCAGGAGGGAAGAAAGGGGTCATCTGCAAGATATCCTGCTTCAGGACCTCCTCCAGAGGAGAAGCCTTGTCCAGGTTCTTGACGGCAAGCATCTGCTGGAAGATACGGTGCACATCACCTGTAGGGTCAAGGACGGCAACGTCTTTCTTGCCAACGACGATGAGACTATATCCCTTTGTTTCCGCATCCTCAACAATCGTCATCACATCACTTTTGGGAATAGGTTGGTAGGTGACGAACTCGTCCCCTACGAAGCACAAAGCACCATTCGTCGTGATATATCCGTCAATGAGGTGTTCGATGGCGCCAAGGTTCGTAATGATAATAGGTGGTCTGCCAGTGGCGATATACACATGATGTCCGTTAGCCTTCGCCTGTGTCAGGGCAAAGATGGTTGACGGTGGTATCTCATGCGTCTTGAAACTGACCAGTGTACCGTCAATATCGAAGAAAAGGGCATATCTTTTGCTCATAAAGAGTGACTATTTAACTTGCTGCAAAGATACGATATTTTCTGCAAATAGTTGCATGTTCGTATCACGTTCCCCCGATAGAGACGATTATTTTTTCTGTTTTCGTGTAGTTTTTCGTATCTTTGTTGCGTCTAATGGGCAAAATCAATTGAACAGACAAGACAATGAATGCATTAGAGCAACAATTTGCGCAAACCGTAGCGGAACACAAGAACACCATTTATACCGTGTGCTACATGTTCTCGCAAGATGCCGACGAGGTCAACGACCTCTTCCAGGAGGTACTAGTCAATCTTTGGAAAGGTTTCGAAGGCTTCGAGCATCGCTCAGACATCAGGACGTGGATCTATCGGGTGGCACTGAACACCTGCATCTCCCTCGACAGGAAGAAACGCCGTTCTGCCACCGTCCGACTGACCATGGACATCAACCTCTTTGAAGACCGTGACGAGGATACCCGTCAGGTGGACATGCTCCACAAGCGTATCTCCAAATTGCAACCCTTCGACAGAGCAATCGTCCTGCTCTGGCTTGAAAACCTCTCTTATGAGGAAATCGGTCAGATCATCGGTATCACGACTAAGAACGTCAGTGTCCGTCTGTTCAGGATCCGCGAGCAGTTAAAACAAATGTCAAACGATTAAAATTCACCCATTATGAACAACGAAATTCAAAACAACACGAACGAGGCTCAGTTTGAGGAGATGCGCCAGCAGCTGAACACACTGAAGAAGAAACTCCAGCAGCAGGAGATCGTCAACGACCGCATCATCCGACAGTCGATGAAGAAAACCGCTGGAAACATCAGCCGAAGATATTATGCTATCATGGTGCTTTGTCTGCTGATGATTCCCTATAGCTACTGGGCATTCGTGATGCTGTCAGGTTTCTCTATACCTTTCTGGATTTTCACCTGCATCGTGATGCTTTTTTGCTTGGGAGGCACCTATTATAACAGCAGGAACCTGAGCGACTCGAACATGATGACGAATAATCTCGTGGATGTCCGTCGTCGTATGGCTCGCGCCAAGAAGTTCGATGCCAACTGGCTCTTCGTCGGCATTCCCCTCATCGTCGTCTTCCTCGGCTGGTTTATGTATGAGTCATATATGCTCCATCAGGATGCCCTTGGAAAAAGTCTTTTCTGGGGAGGATGTATCGGGGGTATTATTGGTGCTATCTTCGGATTCTCTCTCCACTTCAAGACCCAGCGTCAGTATCAGGAGATTATCGACCAGATAGAGGATCTTACCAGTGAATGAGAAACAGCGAAAAACTGCTGTGTGTTCAGAAATTCATTTGCTTAAGATATAGTTAATCACCCCTTCATCCCTTGGAGCCGGCACCTTCATCCCTTGGAGCCGGCACCTTCCTGTTTGTTCCATGGGGTGGAACATTTTGTTCCATGGCATGGAACACTTTGTTCCATGGGGTGGAATAACTTGTTCCATAGGGTGGAATATGGAATCCCCTTGATTCCAATCTTTGATCGGAAAGCCTCCTATCGTTGATCGGGATGCCTTCTCTCTCCCAAAAGACAAATAGGAGTCTGTTTTAAACACGTTTTTTACCCGTTTTTGCAGCAAAATCGCATTTCCTTGTCACCGTTGCCGCTTCCTTGTCACCAGCAATCCCCTGACAGTCAAATAGTTTTGCAAGGCGGCAACGGTGGCAAGGGTTTAAAAAAATACGTGTAGGGAAAAACGACTGGCAAAGTTGTTGCTCTGCCAGTCGTTATAATAAAGAGTATTTGAGTATATTAGCCTATTGGGTAAGGATATGGATCTGGAGTTGGTTCTGGGTCTAAATCAGGAAATGATGGATTCGTACTAGTTGTTAACAAAACTAAGTACTTATCCTCTATTTCAAAAACCTTTAATGAGGGTTTTTCATATGTTTTATTCATTTTCTATACTATTTATTTAATAATTACTTTTTTACCATTATTCACGTAAATACCTTTCCTTGTAGGCGTTTTGTCCAGTTTGCGTCCATCAAGAGTAAACCAACCATTTGATAATTTCTGTCTATTTATGGTTGTTATTCCAGTAACTTGATTTGATGAAATCCATTCAATCTTTAAAACATCAGGAAGAGACAAAGGAGATCTACGAGAGGTAGATAATGTTTGGGGCGTATATTTAAGGTATGCTCGGAATGGAGCTGCTGAAGCACCAGCACCTAAAATTACAAATTGCCCGGCAGAAAAACCATCGCTCTCATATCCTGCGGTAGCAAACCCATAGACCTTACCTAAATCACTATCACCTGTTGACCATGTTTTAGGTGAGTATGTTCCTATAAACTGAACTTGAGATGATGAAGTAGACGGTGTTAAGGTATTTGCAATAGTAACATTTTTAAATGTGATTCCTAATTCTTCAGAATGACCAAAGGGCATTGGTTCAAATACATAAGCAGTATTAGCAACAAGGTCTGTAGTAACCTGCTGCATCTGTACGACATCATTTGTACCATCCTTAATACCTATAAAAGTATAGAATTTCCCAAGTGCAGCAGCTTGGTCACTAGGAATGTTGAATGGCAAACAAATAGTACTTTTTACTTTACTGGTAAAAGCGCGATGAAAAGTTACATTAGCATTTTCTCCTAAGATATTTGTAAAAGCACTTAAACCGTCAGTTGTGCTAAATGATATTTCGTAAGGGAATGCAAGAATTGCATCTTTAAAAACAGAATTAGATGTAGATGCGTACACTCCTCCTGTTTTTGCCAATGCCCTAAGGTTAAGTTGGTCGATAACAGTACAATGACCATCATCTGCGACAGGAGAAGAACTCGAAACGCTTCCTATACCTGAGAATCCCTTATCTTGGATGTAATAACAATTGGTTATGTAATTAGTGAATGTATCAGCATATCCACAGATCATTCCAGTTTTATTTCCAGTACTTTGAGAATGCTTTGTAAGGTTACCAATGTATATACAATGGTCTATTTGAGGGGATTCTATAAGTCTACTCAAAGTACCGACAATACCGCCAGTTCCTTCATTATAACTCGCTCCATAAATATTTCCACTAGCAAAGCAATACGATATTGTTCCTGCATTATACCCAGCAATGCCCCCCGAATAGGTTATTTTCGGGGAGTTATTATCTACACCAGATGAATTGATATCAACTGATGTGTTGCAGTTTGTAATTGTCCCATAATTATTTGCAGCAATGACTCCAACGTAACAATAATCTTGTGAGTAATTCTCGATAGTTTCTCCGTTAACGTTTAGATTCTTAACTATACCCGATGAACCTATTTCACTAAATAGACCACGCTTTTGATAACTACTATTGATATAACCCAATGTTATTGTATGACCATTCCCATCTAAAGTCCCTGTAAAAGAGCCATTCAAACCACCAATGGGGTTAAGAGTTATCGATGATAGATCAATATCATTCATAAGTATATAATTGCCAGTTAATGACATGCTTTGCAATTGGCTGGCAGTAGTGATAGGGGTTTGTGCATTCGCACCAGCCGAAATCAAATAAAGAACAAATAATAGTATTTTTTTCATTGTTAAATAAAAAAGGCGGAACTATTCGATGCTTATCTGTAGCTGGGTTACCGCCAAGTAGACCTAATCGTATAACAAGCACAAATAGTCCACGCCTTACGACGTGAACTTCCATCAGCTTGTTCCTCTACGATTGAATGATTGGCGGTATTCAGCTACGAAGAACAAGAGCTAAAAGCTCAAAATCTTAATAAGTACGAACAGAAACGCTATTCTGTAAGTTAATAATTAATTGTTTATTAAAATCTCTGTGACCTTGTCAGGCTGAGCCTCGACTCATAGGTCGGTTAGCGTTCATTCGTTTTTGTTCTATATCATCGGCAATATCATTTTAGGGTTATACAATATGATTCCGTTTGCAAATATAGCAATTATTTTTGAATTGGCGAATGTGGTTGGGGAAAAAGTTGTACCTTTGCAGTAACATATACAAGAGGCAAATGAAAGAGATTTATTTAGCAGGAGGATGCTTCTGGGGGACAGAGCATTACTTCAAACAGATCGAGGGAGTGATTAATACAGAGGTGGGATTCGCTAACGGTGAGACGGAGAATCCTACTTATAAGGAGGTATATACCGACCAGACGGGTTATGCTGAGACAGTACATATCACGTATGACGAACAGGTGGTGAGTCTGGAGTTCCTGCTGAATATGTTCTTCAAGGCGATTGACCCTGTAAGCCTTAACAAACAAGGGCATGACGAGGGAACCCGCTATCGCACTGGTGTCTATTATGTCACAGAAGACCAACTCCCTATTATTAATAAGGTGTTTGCCGAACAACAGGCTTTATTAGATCAGCCTATTGCTGTGGAGAAGGCTCCTTTGAGGAATTTCTATACTGCCGAGGAATATCATCAGGACTATCTGGACAAGAATCCTGACGGCTATTGTCATCTGCCCACTGCCCTCTTCGAATTTGCAAGGAAGGCAAAGGATACGAAAGATTAAAATCAACGTTTGGTCGTTTTTCCTTTGAGCACCCGATCGACACTACCAGCCTCTAACAGATAGTGTTCGGCTTCCTCATAGGGAATGCCCAGTGACTCCTGAATCATCCGAGTGCCACGGTCCACCAGTTTGGCATTGGTCAGTTGCATCTTCACCATCCTGTTGCCTTTGACACGTCCTAAACGGATCATCAAAGAGGTGGAAATCATATTCAGCACCATCTTCTGTGCCGTCCCACTTTTCATCCTGCTGGAGCCCGTCACGAACTCAGGACCTACAATGGTCTCGATAGGATATGCTGCTGCCTCTGCCAACGGAGTATGGGGATTACTGGTGATACACCCCGTCAATAGTCCTTTCTTTCTGGATGCTTTGACAGCACCTACTACATAAGGAGTCGTTCCAGATGCCGCTATACCAATGACGGTATCATCGGCTGTAGGCTGATATGACAGCATATCCTGCCATCCTTTTTTGGAATCATCCTCAGCCTTCTCGACAGCATGTCGCAACGCCTCGTCCCCACCAGCAATGATACCAATGACCCAATCGTCAGGAATACCGAAGGTAGGAGGCAATTCACTGGCATCCAGCACACCAAGTCGTCCACTGGTTCCAGCACCCACATAAAAGAGTCGTCCACCACGCTTGAGTCGTGGCTCAACGGCTTCCACCAAAGCCTCTATCTGTGGGACTGCCTTATGCACAGCCTCAGCCACCAAGGTGTCCTCCTCATTGATATGCTGCAACAGTTCCGCTACCGACATCTTTTCCAAATGATCGTAATGTGACCGCTGCTCTGTGATTTTATCTTGATGATTCATTCCCCTTTTGTTTAGGTGATGGTGCAAAAGTACAAAATAATTCTGAAACAACAAAAAGCGCCACAGGTTTTGAGTCTGTGGCGCTCTTTTATTATTAATAAGGTGGATTAGTCAGCCATCTTTGCCTTGATCATCTCACGGTTGAGACGAGCGATGTTGCTGATGGTCTCGTTCTTCGGACATACTGCCTCGCAAGCACGAGTGTTGGTGCAGTTACCGAATCCGAGCTCATCCATCTTGGCAATCATGTTCTTCACACGACGGGCAGCCTCTACACGACCCTGAGGAAGCAGGGCGAGCTGAGATACCTTCGACGAAACGAAGAGCATGGCAGAACCGTTCTTACAAGCGGCTACGCAAGCGCCACAGCCGATGCAAGAAGCGCAGTCCATTGCCTCGTCGGCATCCTCCTTAGGAATCAGGATAGCATTAGCATCCTGGGCCTGTCCAGTACGGATAGTGGTATAACCACCAGCCTGGATAATCTTATCGAATGCACCACGGTCAACCATACAGTCCTTAATCACGGGGAAGGCTGCTGAGCGCCAAGGCTCAACAGTGATGACATCACCATCGTTGAAGCGACGCATGTAGAGTTGACAAGTGGTAGCACCACGCTCTGTCTTACCATGAGGTGTACCGTTGATATAGAGTGAGCACATACCGCAGATACCCTCGCGGCAGTCGTGGTCGAAGACGAAAGGCTCCTTGCCTTCGTTGATGAGTTCCTCGTTCAGGATGTCAAGCATCTCAAGGAAAGAGGTGTCATCGGGGATATCGTGCATCTCGTGAGTATCGAAATGTCCCTGGTCCTTGGGGCCGTTCTGGCGCCAGAACTTTATAGTAAAGCTTATATTCTTAGCCATAATTCCTTAGTTTTTATAGTTACGTGTCTGTACCTTGATAGCCTCATATTCCAGTGGCTCCTTGATGAGTTCAGGCTCGTTACCCTTGCCTTTGTACTCCCAGCAACCTACATAGAAGTAGTTCTCGTCGTCGCGCTTTGCCTCGCCTTCCTCTGTCTGGTACTCCTCACGGAAGTGACCACCGCAGGACTCATTGCGAGAGAGTGCGTCGAAGGCAACGAGTTGACCCATGGTGAAGAAGTCACGGAGGTGGATAGCCTTGTCGAGTTCCACGTTCAGACCCTCCTTCGTTCCTGGAACGAACAGGTTGGTATCGAACTCCTTCTCCAGGTCGTGCATCTTCTTCAGACCAGTCTTCAGACCCTCGGCTGTGCGACCCATGCCGACATACTCCCACATGATATGACCAAGCTCCTTGTGGATAGAGTCAACAGAACGCTTACCCTTGATATTCATCAGACGGTCGATCTCTGCGGCAACACCTTTCTCTGCCTCATCAAACTCAGGACGGTCTGTCGGAACCTTCGGCCATACAGCCTGGTCGGCGAGATAGTTCTGGATGGTGTAAGGCAATACGAAGTAACCATCGGCAAGACCCTGCATCAGTGCAGAAGCACCCAAACGGTTAGCACCGTGGTCAGAGAAGTTACACTCACCAATAGCGAACAAACCAGGAATAGTGGTCTGCAACTCATAGTCTACCCAGATACCACCCATCGTATAGTGGATAGCAGGATAGATCATCATAGGCTTGTAGTACTTCACACCATTAATCTCGTTAGCGACATCACCAGGGAATACGTCAGTGATCTCCTCGTACATTTCGAAGAGGTTACCATAACGCTGCATGATGACATCGATGCCCAGACGGTTGATAGACTCGGAGAAGTCAAGGAATACGGCAAGACCTGTGTTGTTCACACCAAAGCCCTTGTCGCAACGCTCCTTGGCTGCACGAGAGGCAACGTCACGAGGAACGAGGTTACCGAATGCAGGATAACGGCGCTCCAGATAGTAGTCGCGATCCTCCTCAGGAATCTCCCAGCCCTGCTTGGTTCCTGCCTGTAATGCCTTGGCATCCTCGATCTTCTTAGGAACCCAGATACGACCGTCGTTACGCAGTGACTCAGACATCAGCGTCAACTTAGACTGCTTGTCACCATGAACGGGGATACAGGTGGGGTGAATCTGAACGTATGATGGATTGGCGAAGTAAGCACCCTTACGATAGCACTGAACGGCAGCGGTGCAGTTGCAACCCATAGCATTGGTAGAGAGGAAGTAAGTGTTTCCATAACCACCAGTGGCGATGACAACAGCGTTGGCGCTGAAACGCTCCAACTCACCGGTAACGAGGTTCTTGGCGATGATACCACGAGCACGACCGTCAACGATGACTACATCCTCCATCTCATAACGAGTGTAAAGCTTTACCTTACCAGCCTTCACCTGACAAGAGAGTGAAGAGTAAGCACCAAGCAGCAACTGCTGACCTGTCTGACCCTTAGCATAGAAGGTACGGCTTACCTGAGCACCACCGAATGAACGGTTGGCAAGCATACCACCATACTCACGGGCAAAGGGAACACCCTGAGCCACACACTGGTCGATGATATTGTTAGACACCTCGGCAAGACGATAAACGTTAGCCTCACGAGCACGATAGTCACCACCCTTTACAGTGTCGTAGAACAGACGATAGACAGAGTCACCATCGTTCTGATAACACTTGGCGGCATTGATACCACCCTGAGCGGCGATAGAGTGAGCACGACGAGGAGAGTCCTGAATGCACAGGTTGATCACGTTGAAGCCCATCTCCCCTAATGACGCAGCAGCTGATGCACCAGCCAAACCGGTACCAACGACGATAACATCAAGCTTCAGCTTGTTCTTGGGGTTAACCAGACGCTGATGTGCCTTATATTCCTTCCATTTCTCAGGTACTGGACCTGCGGGAATCTTAGAATCTAATACTTTTGCCATAATCTTTTCAAAGTAATTTAAGGTTTAACAACAAGAACCGGCATAACAGTAGAGACTTGGAGCCAGTTTTAAGGCAAACGCCAGCACAACAACGAGGAAACCAAGCATCAGCAGCGTTACATAAACGAAGCCAATGACACGCCAGCGATTGAACCATATCTTACCACTGATACCCAGTGTCTGCATGGCTGACCAGAAACCGTGAGTAAGATGGAACCAGATAGCTACAATCCAGATAACATACAAAACAGCATATACAGGATTGCCGAAGGTGTCGATGATGAAAGCGAAACCGTCAGAGGGCAGATGACCACTCGTAAAGCCGACAATCTCAGCAAACATCATGTTGTACCAGAAATTGAACAGGTGGAGCAACAGACCCAGCAGGATGATGATACCCAGCACGAGCATGTTCTGTGATGCCCACTCAACCTTTTCAGGTTTCTCTGTCACTGCATAACGCTCCTGTCCACGAGCAGTACGGTTCTGCGCAGTCAGGATGAATGCGAAAACGATGTGAATCACAGCCAAGGCAGCAAGACCCAGCGTAGCCACGACGGCATACCAGTTGGCACCCAGCAGTTCACAAATCATGTTGTAAGCCTTGCCCGAGAAGAGCGCGACAATGTTCATGCAACAGTGGAATGTCAAGAACAGAATCAGCGCAATACCCGTTACGGACATTACAACCTTACGACCAATTGATGAATTGATTAACCACATAAAAATATAGAATTTAATTAATAAAAATACTCATTAATAAGTATGTACACGTGCGTTTAGGCTACAAAATTACTACAAAATAATGAAATCCGCAAACGTTTTCGTTAGAAAATCCTTTATTTATACAAAATATCATGTATCTTTGCACTGTTTTTATGAATTATCTTGGTGAAATAATCTCTATCGGTGTGGCGTTCTCATGGACGGCAACAGCACTATTAAGTGAGTTAGGCAGCAAGCTGTTGGGGAACCTGACCCTCAACGTGCTGCGCATAGCATTAGCATTACTATTCTCTGTGGTGCTATTCGTCTTTGTTGTGGGAACACCCTTGCCTGCAGGAGGAACGATGGAGGCATACGGTTGGATGCTGCTCTCTGGATTGGTTGGCTATGTCATTGGCGACTTCTGTCTGTTCCAATGTTATATCATCATCGGCTCACGATACGGACAATTATTTATGACCCTTGCTCCTCTTGCTGCCGCCTTGATGGCATGGATAACATTAGGACAGGAGATGAAAGGGATGAGTATCCTCGCCATGCTCGTCACACTGGCTGGTATCAGTATCTCTGTCTTAGGACGTGGGGAGCATCATAAGGTCGCTTTGAAACTTCCCCTTAGCGGTGTCTTGTTTGCTATTGGTGCAGCACTCTGTCAAGGCATCGGGTTGGTATTAAGCAAGATAGGTATGGACCATTATGACACCACACAGATACCAGCATGGCTCGTCCCGTTCAGTGCTAATTTCTTCCGTTGTATAGCAGGCATCATCGGCTTTACTCTGTTACTTTATTTCCGTGAGGGCTTCGCTCCGCTTCGGGAAGCTATACATGACAGAAAAGGAATGATTGTCGCTACAGCAACCACCATCTTTGGTCCTTTCGTAGGTGTAGGGTTCTCGCTGATGGCAGTTCAATATACCAGTGCCGGTATTGCCTCTACCTTGATGGCACTATCACCTATCATCATTATCCTACCCTCCCGTTGGTTGTTCCACCAGCCTATCACATGGCGCACTGTCGTTGGTGCTATCATCTCTGTTGTGGGTGTCAGTCTCTTCTTTCTTGGTTAGAAATAAGAAACCTCAAATAAATTTGGGATTTCACTCTATTTGCACTATCTTTGCATCATGATACTGAAATACGACGTACTGGTTATCGGAGGAGGTCATGCTGGTTGTGAGGCTGCTTGTGCCTCAGCAAACATGGGAGCAAAGACCTGTCTGGTAACAATGGATATGAACAAGATCGCACAGATGTCGTGCAATCCTGCCGTAGGTGGTATTGCCAAGGGACAGATCGTGCGAGAGATTGACGCATTAGGCGGACAGATGGGACTCGTGACGGATGCCACTGCTATCCAGTTCCGTATGCTTAACCGTAGTAAGGGTCCTGCCATGTGGAGCCCTCGTGCCCAGTGTGACCGTGGTAAGTTCATCTGGCAATGGCGCAGTGTCCTCGATCATACTGATAACCTTGATGTCTGGCAAGACCAAGCCGACGAACTACTAGTAGAGGATGTTGCTGTGGCACAGCAACCCACCAAGCAAGTGGTGGGTGTAAAGACCATCTGGGGCGTGGAACTACGTGCCAAAGCCGTCATCATAACGGCTGGTACTTTCCTCAATGGGCTGATGCATATCGGACGTAAGATGGTACCAGGTGGACGTATCGCGGAACCTGCCGTACCTCACTTCACAGAGAGTATCACCCGGCATGGTGTCCGCTCAGAACGTATGAAGACGGGAACACCTGTCCGCATCGATAAACGTTCCGTTCATTTCGAGGATTTAGAGATACAGGAGGGTGAGCACGACTTCCACCAGTTCTCCTATATGAGTGAGCCGCGTCCCCTGCCCCAACTGACCTGTTGGACCTGTAACACCAATCCTGCCGTGCATGAGACACTATGCTCAGGACTGAAAGACTCCCCACTCTATAACGGACAGATACAGTCGATAGGACCCCGTTACTGTCCCTCGATAGAGACCAAACTCGTCACCTTCCCCGACAGAGAGCAGCATCCGTTGTTCCTCGAACCAGAAGGGACAGATACCAACGAACTATACCTGAACGGTTTCTCGTCATCACTTCCGATGGACGTACAGATAGCCGCCTTGAAACATATACCTGCCTTCAGAGATTTGAAAGTTTACCGTCCTGGTTATGCCATCGAATACGATTTCTTCGATCCCACCCAACTAAAGCACTCGCTGGAATCGAAAATCATATCCGGATTATTTATGGCAGGACAGGTGAATGGTACGACAGGCTATGAGGAGGCCGGCGGACAAGGAACGGTGGCTGGTATCAATGCGGCATTGAAAGCTGGTGGTGCTGGTTGTTGTGACACAACAACAGACCAGACGTTTGTGCTCCATAGAGACGAGGCATACATTGGAGTGCTGATTGATGATTTGGTGACGAAGGGAGTGGATGAGCCTTACCGCATGTTTACCTCCCGTGCAGAATACCGAATTCTGTTGCGACAGGATGATGCGGACGCTCGACTGACGGAGAAAGCTTACCATTTAGGTATTGCAAAGAAGGAGCGTTACGACTGGTGGATGCAGAAGAAACAATATATCGAAGAAATCGAAAACTTCTGCAAGACATTCCCCATTAAACCGAAGGTCATTAATGGTGCTTTGAAAGCACTGGGTAGTACCCCACTCGTCTATGGCTGTAAACTCGAAGACCTCATTGCCCGACCAGAACTGAACTTCGAGAAACTACAGGAAGTGATTCCAGAACTCAAGGAAATACTGAATCGCCCAACTCAGCGAAAAGAAGAAATCGCAGAGGCTGCGGAGGTACATATCAAATATAAAGGATACATAGAACGTGAACGTATCGTTGCCGACAAGATGCACCGACTGGAGAACATCAAGATCAAAGGACATTTCAACTATAACGAGATGCAACAACTCAGTACGGAAGCACGACAGAAACTAACGGCAATCGCCCCCGAAACACTTGCGCAAGCAAGCAGAATCCCCGGTGTATCACCCAGTGACATTAATGTGATGCTGGTACTGATGGGGAGATAACGTTCCACGTGAAACAATTTTTCATGAAACAAGAATACAATAACGAATAAACCAAGGAATTATGAACAACAAGACATTGATGGAGAATCTGCGTTGCATACCAGATTTCCCCAGGAAAGGAATTAATTTCAGAGATGTTACCACCCTGTACAAAAATGGAGAGTGTATGAAGATCATGCTCGACGAGATGTACGAGTTATACAAAGACAAAGGAATCACCAAGATAGTCGGTGTAGAATCGAGAGGTTTTATCATGGCTGCAGCACTGGCTGGCAGACTCGGTTGCGGAGTTGTCTTGTCAAGGAAACCAGGTAAGTTACCGTCAACAGTCATCAAAGAATCATTCACCAAGGAATATGGTGTAGATACCGTAGAGATGCATATGGACTCTATCGACGAGAATGATGTCATATTGATTCATGACGATCTGCTTGCCACAGGCGGTACAGCACTGGCAACCTATAAGTTGGTGAAGCATTTCAATCCGAAGAATATCTATATGAACTTCATCATAGAGATTACTGATGAGGGATTACACGGCAGGGATCGCTTTAAAGGTCTGGTAGAGGTAACAACCCTTATGGTAATATAATCGTTTCACGTGAAACATTTCGTATGACGAAGGAAGAGAACGAAGCAAGGTTAGCAAGACTCAAGAACATTGTGAGTGCCCTACCCGAGAAACCCGGCAGTTATCAATACTACGATGCTGAGGGTACCATCATCTATGTGGGTAAGGCAAAGAACTTGAAGGCTCGCGTCTCTTCCTACTTCCATACGGAGGTGGATCGTTTCAAGACCAAAGTACTGGTATCGAAGATCCACGATATCAGTTATACCGTGGTGAATACAGAGGAAGACGCATTGCTGTTGGAGAACTCCCTGATCAAGAAATACAACCCACGATATAACGTGCTTCTGAAAGACGGTAAAACCTATCCCAGCATCTGTATCACGAAGGAATATCTACCACGCATCTTCCCTACCCGCACCATCAACAAAAAATGGGGAACCTACTATGGACCCTACTCCCATGTAGGAAGCATGCATACTGTTCTTGACCTCATCAAGAAACTATACCATTCAAGAACCTGCAAATTCCCCATTACGAAGGAAGGAGTAGAACAAAAGAAATACCAAGTCTGTCTCGAGTACCATATCAAGAACTGTGCTGCACCCTGTATTGGAAAGCTGTCATGGGACGACTATCAGAAGAATATAGACCAGTGCCGAGAGATCTTAAAAGGGAATACACGAGAGGTGTTGAAGGCTCTCAAAGACGAGATGCTACAACTCTCCGACCAACTCCGTTTTGAGGAGGCAGAAGAGGTGAAGCGACGCTACCTGCTCATCGACCAGTTTGTGTCGAAAAGCGAGGTGGTCAGTCACACCATCAACAATGTCGATGTCCTTACCATCACTAATGACGAGAAGGTCGCTTACATCAACTATATCCACGTCTCCAATGGTTCCATCAACCAGAGTTTCACCTTTGAGTACAAGAAGAGACTGGACGAGACAGACGAGGAACTGTTGCAATTAGGTATCGTGGAGATGCGAGAGCGTTTCCATAGTCATGCCAAGGAAATCATCCTACCCCAAGAGATCCATCTCGACATGGAGGGAGTGATGATTACCGTCCCACAGAGAGGGGACAAAAAGACCCTCTTAGACCTCTCGGTGATGAACGGAAAACAGTATAAGTTCGACCGTCTGAAACAAGCCGAGAAACTCAATCCAGAGCAGAAATCCGTTCGTCTGATGAAGGAACTGCAAGACCTGTTGCATCTCCCGAAGATGCCCTACCAGATCGAGTGTTTCGACAACTCCAATATCTCAGGTTCCGATGCCGTCGCTGCCTGTGTCGTCTTCAAGAAAATGAAGCCTTCGAAACAAGATTATCGCAAGTATAATATCAAGACGGTGGTAGGACCAGATGACTATGCTTCCATGAAAGAGGTGGTATGGAGACGATACCATCGACTAATAGAAGAGGAGCAACCCCTACCCGACCTGATTGTCGCAGATGGTGGCAAGGGACAGATGGAGGTCATCCGACAGGCAGTGCAGGACGAACTTGGACTCGATATTCCCATTGCCGGACTTGCCAAGAACGACCGCCATCGCACTAACGAGTTGCTGTATGGTTTCCCACCTAGAGTAGTAGGTATCAAGGACACCTCCGAACTATTCAAGGTACTGACCCATCTGCAGGATGAAGTTCATCGCTTCGCCATCACTTTCCATCGAGACAAGCGTTCTAAGCACGCTTTACACTCCGAGCTGGATGATATCAAGGGCGTGGGTCCAAAAGCCAAGGAAGCCCTCTTAAAAGCCTTCAAAAGCGTCAAACGCATGAAGGAGACAGAACTACAAGAACTCACGGAAGTGCTTGGAACAGCGAAAGCAAAGGTCGTCTATGAGTATTTCCACCCAGCTGAATAAGTGCCATTCAAAGGCACTATAGATGTAAACAGCCATCGGAGTCATTGCAATTTAAGCTAAATTGCTGTGCAATCTAAGTTAAATTGCAATAAGGGAAATAGCAAATGGCAGTAAACCAGGTCGTTTGACAAATCGAAAGAGGTAAGAGAGAAGCGTCATCTAAAGCATTCCCTTTCGAGAAAACTCAAATATTATTTGGTTATCTTCTCACTAATTCGTACCTTTGTCGGCATGAGAATAGTGATACAACGTGTACAGCATGCCAGTGTGACGATAGACGGCAAGGTGCATTCCGCTATCCAACAGGGTTTTCTGATTCTGCTTGGAGTATGTGATGAGGACACCAGCGAGGATGTCGACTGGTTGGTAAAGAAGGTGGCAGGACTGCGTGTTTTCGATGACGAGAACCATGTCATGAACCGCTCTATTTTAGACGTTCAAGGTGAGGCATTAGTGGTCAGCCAGTTTACCCTCTTTGCCAGTTATAAGAAAGGGAATCGTCCCAGTTGGTTCAAGGCAGGAAGTCACGAGCACTCCATCCCCCTCTATGAGGAATTCTGCACGAAACTGAGTGATGCTATTGGCAAGCCTGTAGGCACTGGAGAGTTTGGTGCAGATATGAAAGTGGAACTATTAAACGATGGTCCCGTCACCATCTGTATGGATACTAAAAACAAAGAGTAATATGAAAAAATACCTAAGAGAAATAGAAATATCGGGAGTCATCCTGATGTTTGTCGGCTTTATCATCAGCATGGTATCAGGATCCAACTTTGGAGTGTGGCCATGTATATTTGGTATCTTCCTGTGGGTGATTGTTTTTCTATACAGAGCCTTCCATTGGAAAGAGTATGAGCGAGAGAACAAACAGGGAATCATTATTGTCCTGTTAGCCATTGCTTTACTGATTTTTAATATGCTAACAAGAAGATGACTATCAAGGAGGCACAAGAGACTGTTGACCATTGGATTAAGGAATACGGTGTTAGATACTTCTCTGAACTGACGAATATGGCAGTGCTGACAGAGGAGGTGGGCGAACTGGCACGTGTCATCGCTCGTAAATATGGAGACCAAAGTTTCAAACCAGGTGAGAAAGACAACTTAGGTGACGAGATGGCTGACGTACTATGGGTATTGCTCTGTCTTGCCAACCAGACCGGTGTGGACCTTACAGAGGAGCTCAAGAAGAATATCGAGAAGAAGACACAGAGAGACAAGACACGACATATCAATAATGACAAACTATAAATCATGGAACAACAAGAGAATAAGTATGAGAAGGCATTAAGTCTTTACAATACGGACATCAATGACGAGGAGGTACGCACTGCCGTCCATAAGATCATCGCAGAGAAGGTGCACGAGAACGATAGCCCCGAGGTGAAGAAATTCCTGCTGGGCAGTGTGGAGTTGACGACCCTCAAGACCACAGACTCAGAGGAGAGCATCCTCGCCTTCACAGAGAAAGTCAATCAGTTCGACGAGACATACCCAGACCTACCCCATGTAGCCACCATCTGTGTCTATCCCTGTTTTGCCAAGACAGTAGCAGAAACGTTAGAGATTGACAGAGTAGAAATCGCCTGTGTATCAGGTAGTTTCCCTTCTTCACAGGCTGTCATCGAGGTGAAGGTCGCAGAGACGGCACTTGCTATCAAGGACGGTGCCACGGAGATAGACATCGTACTGCCAGTTGGTAAGTTCCTGAGTGGTAATTACGAGGATGTAGCCGACGAGATCGCAGAGCTGAAAGCGGTATGTGGAGAGCATAAGATGAAGGTCATCCTGGAGACTGGTTGTCTGAAGACAGCAAGTAATATCAAGAAGGCAGCCATCCTCGCCATGTATGCCGGAGCCGACTATATCAAGACCTCTACAGGTAAGTTAGAGCCTGCTGCCACGCCAGAGGCAGCCTATGTGATGTGCCAAGCCATCAAAGAATACTATGAGAAGACTGGTATACAGATTGGTTTCAAACCTGCTGGTGGTCTTAACAGTGTGATGGACGCATTGATTTACTATACCATCGTCAAGGAGGTATTGGGAAAGGAATGGCTCACTAACCAATGGTTCCGCATGGGAACATCCAGACTTGCCAACTTACTACTCAGTGAAATCTTGGGAGAAGAGACGAAGTTCTTCTAATACTTACGCTCTATCACATAATCAACATAGGCAGTCAAGGCATCCTTGATTGCCTTTTCTTTTACAGAGGTCTCAATATAATCCATACAGATTTTACTAAACTCCTGCATCCGTCGCTCAGCATACTCGATACCCCCTTGTTGCTTGGTGAACTCAACTAAAACGGCTATCTCGTCAGGATTGATAGTACCGGCCTTTACTTTCTTTGCCAATGTGTTCATCGACTCAAAGTTTGCTTTATTCAAGGCATAGATAACAGGGAGGGTCAACTTACCCTCAGTCATGTCATTACCAGTAGGTTTCCCTATCTCCTTTGAGTCATAATAATCGAAGATATCATCACGAATTTGGAACATAATACCTAAGGTCTGTCCGAATTTCGCTGCCTTCGCTACCTCTTCATCAGAGACACCTGCGGAGATAGCACCAATGGCAGAACATGCCTCAAACAAAGCGGCAGTCTTCTGTTTGATGACTTGGTAATATACCTCCTCGCTGAGTTCCTGATTCTGAATATTCGACAATTGTAAAATCTCACCTGCTGCCAGGATACGACCTAATTCGGCAAGATACTCGACAATACGCTGATTACCTGTGTTCGATACCTTCAATAACGCTGTTGAAAGGATATAGTCACCAATCAACACAGCCACCTTATTATTATAGGTAGCATTAACAGAAGCCTGTCCACGACGTTCGCTACTCTCGTCTACCACATCATCATGCACTAGAGAAGCCGTATGTAACAATTCCAAACCCACTGCGGCATACTGTGTTACATCCGAGATACTTCCATAGTTCTTTGCCGTCAATAGTATCAACATAGGACGCATACGTTTTCCTCCACGCTGACAGATATGTGACAATGCTTGTGAGAGTAGACCTTCATCATGTGACAAACTTGAATTGAACAACTCGATAAAATCGTTCAAATCCTTCTCTATGGGCTGCTTAATAAGTGACAAATAATCCATTTTCATTGAAATTTGTTACAAAAATAGTGAAAATATCGGGATATTGGAAAATATTTTAGTAATTTTACGCAGAAAATAAACAATGTTATGGATAAACTCTTCCTTTTAGACGCTTATGCGCTCATTTATCGCTCCTATTACGCCTTCATTAAAAATCCGCGTATCAACTCAAAGGGTCTCAATACGTCGGCTATCGTAGGCTTTGTGAATACGCTCCAAGAAGTGCTTACTAAAGAACAACCTACACACCTTGGTGTTGCCTTCGATCCCCACGGTCCTACATTCCGCAGTGAGGCTTTCCCAGCATATAAAGCACAACGGGAGGCTACCCCAGAAGATATCCGTAAGGCAGTACCTATCATCAAAGACTTATTGAAGGCATGGAATATCCCCATCCTGCAGGTAGACGGCTTCGAGGCTGATGATGTCATTGGTACTCTTGCTACCAAGGCTGGGGCACAGGGAGTGACTACCTATATGCTGACTCCAGATAAGGATTATGGACAGTTAGTCAAGGAGAATGTCTTCATCTTCCGTCCTCGTCATGGGGGCGGCTATGAGACGATGGGTATTGAGGAAGTGAAAGTAAAATATGGTATTCCATCAACAATGGCTGTCATCGACCTGCTCGCTTTGATGGGTGACTCCGCTGATAACTTCCCTGGTTGTCCTGGTGTGGGAGAGAAGACTGCCGTCAAACTCATCGACCAGTTTGGTACCATTGAGAATATGCTTCAGCATACGGATGAGATCAAAGGAGCACTCAAGACAAAAGTGGAGGAACATGTGGAGGATATCAAGATGTCGAAATTCTTGGCGACTATCAAAACGGATATTCCTATCGAACTCAATCTCGACGAACTGAAAATATCAGAGCCGAATGAGGAGGAACTTGGAAAACTTTTAGAGGAATTGGAGTTTAAGACCCTTGCAAGTAAGATTCTTAAAAAAACTGAAAAAGTATCAACTCCTGTGAACGGACAACTCGATTTGTTTGCAGAATTTGCACCCGAGGGGACGAGCGAGCCAGATTTTTCAAAATTTGAGACGTTAAAATCAGTAGTTCACGACTATCAACTGATTGATAATGAGGAAGATTTAAAGAAATTACGTGACTTTTTCTTAACAAAAGAAATTCTCAGTCTAGATACGGAGACCACTTCTACCAATGCTATTGACGCAGAATTGGTTGGGTTGAGCTTTGCTGTGAAGGAACATCAGGCATTTTATGTTCCTATCCCACCCCAGCGAGAGGAGGCACAGAAGATTGTTGAGATTTTCCGACCCGTCTATGAGCATGAGGAAATTTTGAAAGTTGGACAAAATCTGAAATACGACTTAGAGGTTCTTCGTAACTATAATATCGAGTTGAAAGGTAAAATGTGGGACACCATGATTGCCCACTATCTCATCCAACCCGAACTCCGTCATAACATGGACTATATGGCAGAGATTTATCTGCACTATCAGACTATCCATATTGACGAGCTGATAGGACCCAAGGGGAAGAACCAGCGTTCGATGCGTGAGTTAGATCCTAAGGAGATATACGAATATGCTGCAGAGGATGCGGACATCACATTGCAGTTGAAGAACAAATTAGAACCAGAACTGAAAAAGCATAGAGCCGAACAGTTATTCTATGATATTGAGATGCCTTTAATGCCTGTCCTTGCAGAGATGGAGATGAATGGTGTATGTATCGACACCAACTCACTGGCAGAGACATCTACCCAACTGACCCAGCGCATGCTCGACATAGAAAAGCGAATCTATGAGTTAGCTGGTGAACAGTTTAATATCGCCTCACCCAAACAAGTAGGTGATATCCTTTTTGGTAAGATGAAAATCATCGAGAAACCTAAAAAGACAAAGACTGGTCAATATGTAACGAGTGAGGAAGTGTTACAACAACTACGTCATAAGCATGAGATAGTCGATAAGATTCTGCAGCACAGAGGGTTAAAGAAACTATTAGGTACGTATATCGAAGCATTACCTAAGTTGATCAATCCTCATACAGGACATATTCATACCTCTTTCAACCAGACAATCACAGCTACTGGTCGACTGTCATCCTCTGACCCTAACCTGCAGAATATTCCTATTCGTGGAGAGGATGGAAAGGAAATCCGTAAGGCTTTCGTACCAGAGCCTGGTTGCTTGTTCTTCTCTGCAGACTATAGTCAGATAGAACTGCGTGTGATGGCTCACTTATCAGGTGATGAGAATATGGTCAACGTATTCCGTGAGGGTAAGGACTTGCATGCGGCAACAGCCGCAAATATCTATAAGAAGGATATCACAGAAGTGACTCGTGATGAGCGTACGAAGTCTAAACGTGCTAATTTTGGTATCATCTATGGTATCACTGTTTTTGGTCTTGCTGAACGTCTGGATATCGACCGTGCAGAGGCAAAACAATTGATAGACGGCTATTTCGATACCTTCCCACAAGTTCATGACTATATGGAGAAATCCAAGGAGGTGGCTCGTCAACAAGGGTATGTCACTACCCTATTTGGTCGTCGTCGCTATCTGCCAGATATCAATAGTGCTAATTCTGTGGTTCGTGGATTTGCAGAACGTAACGCCATTAACGCACCTATCCAAGGAACTGCAGCAGATATTATCAAAGTAGCGATGATACATATCTTCCAACGATTCAAAGCAGAAGGCATTAAAAGTAAGATGATTCTCCAAGTACATGACGAATTAAACTTCTCTGTCCTTCAAGAAGAGAAAGAGAAAGTAGAACGTATCGTATTAGAAGAGATGCAAGGTGCCTTTGAGATGAAAGTACCCTTGGTAGCTGATAGTGGTTTTGGTAGTAACTGGTTGGAGGCACATTAATGAGAAAAATACGAACTATAGAGATGAAACGACTCACAGTAGATGAGTTTCGTGAGTCAGAGAAATTGCCTCTTATTGTCGTACTTGATGATGTACGCTCTATGTATAATGTAGGGAGTGTTTTCCGTACTTGTGATGCTTTCCGGGTAGAAGCAGTCTTTCTATGTGGTATCAGTTGCACTCCACCAGCCACAGAGATTCACAAGACAGCATTAGGTGCAGAAGATTCTGTCAGTTGGAAATATTTTCCTTCTGCTTTGGATGCAGTCAGAGAATTACAAGAGAAAGGTTATCAAGTGCTTTCTGTAGAACAAGTGGAACACTCTACAAAACTACAAACCTTTATACCACAAGAGAAACAACGATATGCAGTCATCTTAGGAAATGAGGTAAAAGGAGTACATCAGGAAGTAGTGGATGCCTCTGACGGTTGTCTAGAGATTCCACAATTAGGTACCAAACATTCTATGAATGTCAGTGTCACAGCAGGAATTATTATTTATAAGTTTGCTGAGACTTTGATGCTAAATCAATAAATAAAAGTGTGGATAAACTAGTGGATAAGTGTGTTTATAACTTGTGAAATAATTCATGTAACACGCTTATCCACTATTCTGTTTATGGATAAAAAGGATAAATCACATCTTTATAAGTAACTTTTCCACTCTTTTTCGCTAAAAAAAGATATAAACTTATTATATTTGCACCAGAATTGAGAATTGTGGATAAACTACTTAGTGAGCTCATAATCAGCAAGAAAGTATTCACAGAGGATGAGGAAAACTGGAGATAATAGGTGAATAAATAATCTGGCAAGAAAAAGCTAAGAAAGTTTTGCACTTATCAACGGCATATCATCCTATTCATTTCATTTTTAAAAGAAAAAATAAAAAGAAAATAAATATAATATTATAATGTTGAAAACTGAGTGGATCAAACAAGGATTTATTGATGAGCCAGTGGATGATGGTACAGACTTAAAGACAGAAATTCGTCGTTTGGCTAAAGAGAAGGATGCTGTTATTTTAGCTCACTATTATACAATAGGTGATATACAGGAAATCGCAGACTTTGTTGGCGACTCATTGGCTCTTGCCCGTAAGGCTGCAGAGACCAATGCTAAAATGATGGTTATGTGTGGTGTCCACTTTATGGCTGAGACCTGTAAATTACTTTCTCCTGATAAAATTGTATTGTGTCCGGATCTGAATGCCGGATGTTCTTTAGCAGATAGTTGTAAAGCAGAAGATTTAAAGAAATACAAGGAAGAACACCCAGGTTATCAAGTGATTAGTTATGTTAATACTACAGCTGCTGTAAAAGCTTTAACAGATGTAGTAGTTACCAGTGGTAATGCTAAGAAAGTCGTTGATCAATTACCTAAGGATGCAAAACTCATCTTTGGACCAGATTATAACTTAGGTAATTATATCAATGAGGTTACAGGACGTCAAATGTTACTTTGGAATGGAGGTTGTCATGTCCATGAGCGTTTCTCTGTTGCTAAGATATTAGAATTAAAAACACAGTATCCTGATGCTATAGTGATGGCACATTTAGAGTGTAAGGGTCCTGTTCTTGCCTTGGCAGATGTCAAAGGAAGTACGGCTACTATGCTTCAGTATGCTCAGCAGAGTGATAGAAAGCAATTTATTGTGGCTACAGAGGCTGGTATTCTGCACGAGATGCAGCGAACTTGTCCCGACAAGGAATTTATCCCTGTGCCTCCAGAAATCAGCGAGAGCGGCTTAGAATGCAGTTGTAATGAGTGTCAGTATATGAAGATGAACTCTCTTCTGAAGATATACAATGCATTGAAGTACGAATGGCCAACAGTAGAGGTTGAT
>CAJONQ010000027.1 GCA_905235835.1 uncultured Prevotella sp. | reverse complement strand
TGACGAATGCCCCCTTATGTGCTCTGGCCCACCTCATGAATGCACTTCTTGCGGGCTTCTTCGAGTTGACGGCTCTGTTCTCAGCCATCTTTGCCTTTCGCTCTTCGTGTGACATAATGATGTTCCTTTCTATAATAAACGTTTATCGGGTGCAAAGGTACAACTTTTTTCGCAAACTTGATGCAAACGGGGCGTTAAAAGTACAAAGAGGTGAAAATGACAGGGGGACAGATACTGTCATCTAAACTATTTTGAGCCTACAGTTTCATGACACGTATCTGTCCCCCTGTCATGATGCTTTTTTCTTCTACTCTTTCTAGTAATGTAAGGACGAGAATCAACAGTATTAATCTTTGGGAAAGTATAGATATATTCATCATCTTATATATATATATAATAGCCAACACTTTTGTCTTGAAGTGAGAATACCATCATTCTTTTGTCAAAACATAGCAACACAATACCACAGTATTCTTCACCCCTTTTTATGATAGGCCACTGATAGGTATAACTACTATTATTTCCAAAACAGATAACTCCTCCCCCTATCAGACCACTTCCACTAGTCTGTTTCCATTTATATTGAGTTACATATGCACCACGAATATGATAAGCATAAATTAGCAATAAGCAAAAAATAGTACAAAGTAAATAGTATTTTCTCTTTTTCATCAATACCTCCTTCCTGGCTGATAATATTTATCTACTTTCCCTTTTCCATTTATACTGCTCCGCATTGGATTCGCTGGAGAAAACGTAGGAAAGATTCTCCCTGTTAAGCCTAATGATTTCCCACCAACCATATATGTTGGATAAGAGAAATTTCCATTCATCATCTCTGGTGTATTCTGTCGGACATTGCCTACAAATTGACCGATATCTGCCAAATCTTGGATAGGACTTAAAATAACAATATCATTGCTAGGATCGAATATGTCGCTATGTTCGATATCATATTTTCGAGTTTCTGCTGCGGCACGAAACATCTCATCGCCACGATTGTTGCCTGTTGTGTAAAAAAGCATATAAACACTCCTTCCGTCTGGATCAATAAATTTCATAGGATTTCCCACACAATACGCATACGGACTGACACCATAGTATTTCTCCGCCATCGGGTCTATCGTCGTAAACCTGATGCCGTTCGTGTAGGTCACCGACAACTTAGCACCTGTCGCACTATATACATAGTCTGCCATCCTTCCGTCAGAATAAGTGATTCTCGACGGCAAATTTAGTAAATTATATTCAATTGACGAAATTCCCTTATTCAAATCTTTCGTCATATTGCCATTTTTGTCATAAGTGTACTCATTTTCCCAAAAACTATATATCTTTTCAAGCAAATCCGCTTCCTCGGGTCGAAGGTGCCGCCTTCAAGGGTCGAAGGTACGGGCTTCAAGGGTCGAAGGTGCCGCTTCCGAGTGTCGAAGGTGCCGGCTTCATGGGGTGAAGGTGCCAGGTTCGTGGGGCTTGGGGATTATCTCCAAGGGGCTTGGAGATATAACCTATACCCCCTTGGGGATGCTTCCCAACACCCTTGGGAGGTATCGGAGTACCCCCATAACTGATATCGGAACGAGTGATGAACTATATCTTTGTCAAACGAAGGCTTTATTTGAACCGTTTAAGGGCTTCAGTCGGTATGAAAAGGAGCTTCAGTCGGTAACTGAATGCCCTTCAGTTGGTGAGTTTGTTCTGGAGTTTCTTAAGTCCCTTTTCTATATTTTTCTGTTTTTCCCGTTCTTCTTTTTTCTTCCGTTTCTCCTCTTTGCGGGCTTCTTTTTCTCGCTTCTTCTCTTCCTTCTTCAACTGCTTCTCCATCTTTCGAGCCTCTTTAGCAGCCTCCTTGGCAGCCTTCTTCTCGCTCTTCTTCTCCGCTTTCTCTTTGGCAGAAGCCTCTAAAGCATCACGCAGCATCTGCTTGTCGAAGGTGAAGACATGACCGAGGATACCCAAAGAGAGAATCTGAGTCTCATCACCCATCTTCACATGCGTGGTGTTGCATACGAGGTAGTTGTCCACCTCCAGTTTCGAGTTCAGGGCTACTTCAATGGTCTTGTTGACGATACCTTTCCCTAAGTCTGTCAGTACATTGTCACCCATCTTGTTTGTAGCTTCCTCATCGACATACTCCTTCACAGCCTCCATCATCGCCTTCTTATGCGCTTTCTTGTCAGGGACTGTCTTTGCCATCGCAACCACTGCAACGATGACGATGACAATGATTAGAAATTTCTTCATTTTTTACTTATTGTATTTCTTCAGTAATCCTTTTACTAACTTGCCATAAACCTTGATAACATCATCAGCCCACGGACCTGTGGCGGTGGCTCGTGGTAAGAGCATGGAGCATGACTCGTTCTTGTCGCTTATAGACCAGCAGATCCAGCTCACACCTAATCGCTCACAGAGTTGAATCCACTGTTCTTCTGACTCCGGGTCAATCTTTCCATCACCAGAGGCCTCAGTGGCACCACTCTCAGAGATAAATACAGGGATACCCTTTTTGACGGCTGTTTCCATGCGGTCACGAAGATAGTCACCATGGGTGGCTGCATAGAAATGGACGGTGTACATGATGTTCTGGAAACCAGTCAAAGGACTCTCAGCAACCAAATGGATGTCTTGGTCCCAATGCGGACAACCTACTAGAACAATATTATCAGGGTCATACTTCCGTATCTCGCCAATTACCTCAGTGGAATATTTCTTCAAGTCTGCCCATGTGTCCTCGACTGGCTCGTTGAAAATCTCGTAAATGACGTGCGGATATTTACCGTATTTCTGAGCCATCATGCCAAAGAACTTCTTTGCCTCGGCAGTCTTCAGGATATGGGAGTGCCAGTCAATGATGACATAAACATTATTCTTGATAGCCGCTTCGATAACAGGGGTCATACATTGCATAGCAAACTGTGGGTTCTCCAAGTAATTATCCTCAATCATGATACCCATTGCCGCACGGACTACACTGGCATTCCAGTCTTCTTTCAGAGTCTTGACCACTTTCTTATTATAGAAACGAGGCCAGATGTTGTGCCAGCCAAGGCTGACGCCACGAAGGATGACGGGGTTGCCTTTTTGGTCGCATAGCTGCGCACCCTTCACTTGTAGTTGCCCCCATTTCTTCACAGGATCCTGAGCATGTGCACTAAGTGCACACACAAAAAGGATCATCGTTAAAAGTTTTTTCATATTTAAAATAAGGATATAGTATATAGATAAATAACGGCAGCAGGGATAGCAAGTAACGAGGAGTCAAAACGGTCAAGCATACCGCCATGTCCAGGAAGAATGTTTCCACTATCCTTGATGCCGAGGGTACGCTTAAAGAGACTCTCCACCAAGTCACCCCATGTACCGAAGACAACAACGACCAAGCCGAGTCCCAGCCATTGTTCCATGGTGAGCATACCGCTTGACCTAAAACCTGCATCAGCAAGATAGGTTAATTGTCCGCTGTCAAACATATATAGAAGATATGCCACAGCCAATACTACAATAGCACCGCCAATACTTCCTTCCCACGACTTTCCTGGAGAGATGCGCTGGAAAAGTTTGTGTCTGCCTAATAGAGAACCAATGCAGTAGGCACCTGTATCGTTCATCCATAAGAAGATAAATACCGATAAGGGCAAGATAGGATTGAACACGACTAACCCTTCCGGTGAAGATGTAAAGGCAAGCACGTTGAGCAAGGAGAAGGGCAAGGCGATATACATTTGTGACAACATCGTGTATGCCCAGTTGTTGATGGGGTCTGCCTGTTTAAGATATAATTCAGCTATAAGTAGATAGATTACCGTTACCAAATAGGGAATGAACACTACCGATTTTGCCGCTCCTCCATAGATGTCACTACAATAGTAGGTCATTGCGAAAAAGAAATAGACTCCAGCCACTGTACAGATAAAGCGGTTGACAGTCACTTCCGGGCGTTCGTTGACTAATCCGGTAAATTCCCAGACGGTGAGTCCTGTGACGATGGCAAACAATAATACCATTGCCTCGGGGCGAAGGAAACTCGCTACGACAGCCGCTACGAAGATGATACCAGTAATGGCTCTGACGATAAAGTTATTCATAGGTAGGCTTATTCTTTTGGTTCGGAGTTGGCGGATGAGTCTGTGCTTTCGGATGACTCAGAGGATTCGGCGTTGTTTTTCTCTGCCTCTAATTCTTTAGCTCTTTCTTCTGCCATACGCTCTGCCTCTGCCCGCTGTTGTGCTTCTAACAGTTCCTCAGAACGACTGGTCCAAGGACGCTTGCCGAAAATCTCCTCAACATCATCAGCGAAGATGACCTCACGGTCGATCAGCAATTGAGCGAGACGGGCATGACCTTCCTTGTGCTCAGAAAGTATCTTCTTGGCACGCTCGTATTGCTCATTAATCATCTTCAATACTTCGTCATCCATCACTTTTGCGGTTGTCTCAGAGTAGGGGCGTTGGAATGAATATTCATTGTTATTGTAATAGCAGATGTTGGGCAACTTATCACTCATACCAGCATAGGCAATCATGCCGTATGCCTGCTTGGTCGTTCTCTCCAAGTCATTCATCGCTCCTGTAGAAATGTGACCAACGAAAAGCTCCTCTGCGGCACGTCCTCCTAAAAGGGAACACATCTCATCAAGCATCGCCTCTTTGGTCTGCAGCACACGCTCCTCTGGCAAATACCATGCGGCACCCAGTGCCTGCCCACGGGGTACGATACTAACTTTTACGAGTGGATTGGCAAACTCGGTAAACCACGAAATAGTAGCATGACCAGCTTCATGGATGGCTATCGACCGTTTCTCTGCCTCTGTCATGACCTTCGTCTTCTTTTCCAGACCACCGATGATACGGTCTACGGCGTCGAGGAAATCTTGCTTTCCTACTTTCGGACGATTGTGACGTGCCGCAATCAGTGCAGCCTCATTACATACATTGGCAATATCGGCGCCAGAGAATCCTGGAGTCTGACGGGCAAGGAAATCTATATCCAAATTCTCGTCTAATTTCAGAGGCTTCAGATGTACTTGGAATATCTCTTTGCGCTCATTGAGATCTGGCATATCTACGTGTATCTGGCGGTCAAAACGACCTGCACGCATCAAGGCAGAGTCAAGCATGTCTGCACGGTTGGTGGCGGCAAGAGTGATAATACCGCTGTTAGTTCCAAAGCCATCCATCTCTGTCAATAGAGCGTTCAAGGTGTTCTCACGCTCGTCATTACCTCCCATGGCTGGGTTTTTGGAACGGGCGCGACCAACGGCATCAATCTCGTCAATAAAGATGATACATGGAGCCTTTGATTTTGCTTGTTGGAACAAGTCACGGACACGACTGGCACCAACACCTACAAACATTTCCACGAAATCAGAACCACTCATGGAAAAGAATGGTACGCCCGCCTCGCCGGCAACTGCCTTAGCCAGCAAAGTCTTACCGGTTCCAGGAGGACCTACTAACAAGGCTCCCTTTGGAATTTTACCTCCCAAGTCGGTATATTTCTGTGGGTTCTTCAGGAAGTCCACAATTTCCTGCATCTCCTGCTTGGCACCAGCCTGACCAGCTACGTCCTTGAACGTGATTCCCAAAGAGCCACCCTTCTCATACATCTGTGCCTTTGACTTGCCGACGCTGAAGATACCTCCACCGCCGCCCATGCCGCCACCTCCCATCCGGCGCATAATGAACATCCAGACGAAGATAATGCCTGCGAAGAAAAGCACATTCATAATGATGGAGTTGAAGAACTCACTTTCCCGCTGGTTATTGTAAGAAAGCTCGCCACTAAACTTCTTTAATTCGCGAGCTTGATTGATGAATTGCTCTACTTGATCTACGGAACCGAATTCCACAGACACGGTAGGTTCATTACCGGTAGCTTTCACACCCTGGTGGAATACGTCACGGATATGTTCTGCCTTGACGTACATCTGCAGCGTATTCGTGTTTTTATTGACTACAATCTTAGAGGCATAGCCTTTCATAACCCATGTTTTGAAATTACTATACGACGTAGTTGTCTGCACACTAGAGTTCTTGTTGTCATTGGTGAAATAAAGAACAACAATTGCAATAATTGCCAGCATATATATCCAGTTCATATTGAACTTGGGCATATTCATTTTGGGCTCGTTATTTGGTTTCTTGTTCATTTTCTTTATTAGTCTAAATCAGGAATATTCGTCAAAGAGGCATCATCCCACAGGTGCTCCAAATCATAGTAAGTTCGTACATCGGGTAAGAAAATGTGAACCATCACGTCTGTGAAATCCATTGCCACCCATTGGGCATTTTCCAACCCGGCAACAGCCGTGGGTTTCTCTTGCATTTCTTTACGGGCATACTCACCGACGGATTCTGTGATAGCCTCTACTTGTGAGGGCGAATTACCCTGACATATGATAAAATACTGGCAGATAGCCCCCTCGATGCCTTTCAAATCGACAGTGACTATCTGTGATCCTTTCTTTTCTTGTATTCCTTTAATAATTGTGTCAACCAGTTGTGTTGATGCTTCCATTTATATAATAATGTGTTATCGAGTTGCAAAGGTACTACTTTTTTTCTTATTTTGCGCTATTGTTGCTTTTTTTTCGTACTTTTGCAGAAAAGTAAACATATTCGATCATGAAAAAGAATGCTATTGCTACGCTTCAGGGGGTCTTCATGCTCGTCCTGATATTAATGACCTCACCACTTCCTGCACAGGAACGGGCGGAGGTTTTGTTGGAAACGACAGAGGGTGATATCCGTATTGCTTTATATAACGAGACACCGATGCACCGTGACAATTTCCTAAAAGTAGTGAGTATGCAACTCTACGATTCATTGCTGTTCCATCGTGTCATCAAGGATTTCATGGTACAGAGTGGAGATCTCAATAGTAAGCATGCGCAGCCTGGTGTCCGGCTGGGTACGGGTGAGCTGGACTATACCACTGCGGCGGAGTTCCGCCTGCCGCAGTTGTTTCATCGGCGTGGTGCCGTGGCTTCGGCACGTGAAGGCGACAAGGCAAATCCTGAGCGCCGTTCTGGTGCTTGCCAGTTTTATATAGTCTGGGGAAAGAAATGGGATGATGCACGTCTTGCTAAGGTACAAGAGCGTCTTGACACGTTGACACAGGGGATGGCTAAAATCACACCAGAGATGGCTGAGGTCTATAAAACGGAGGGCGGTACTCCGCATCTCGACGGACAATATACTGTTTTTGGGGAGGTTGTCGATGGTTTGGATGTCGTTGACCGCATTCAGCAGATGCCTGTCGATAAGTATGACCGTCCCCTAACCGATATTCGTATTTTGCGTGCCACCATTACGAAAAATCCTTTTGCACCAGCCCCGAAACCTGAGAAAAAGAAACAAAATTCACATCGGAAACAAAAAAAATAGCTAAAATTTTTGTGCATTCCGAAAAAAGCAGTACCTTTGCATCCGCAAATCAGAATATTGGGGTATGGTGTAATGGTAACACTACAGATTCTGGTCCTGTCATTCTTGGTTCGAGTCCGAGTACCCCAACACTTTTAATCCGCAAATTGTTGAATAAACATTTGCGGATTTTTTGTTGATGATGTAATAATGGTGTTAGTTGTTAATTATTAACACAATATAATAACAAGTATATAGAATATTACTTATCTTTGCACCATCCAATAACTAAATTAATATGTAAATGAAGAAATTTATCTTTTTCGTTGCTTTCTGTCTGATAGTCATGGCAGCACAGGCACAGCAAAACCTTAATTGGGGGCAAGGTCTTCAGGTAGCATCGCCAGTAGTAAATGCAGACAAATCTGTAACCTTTAATCTCATAGCTCCAGAGGCACAGAAGGTCCAGATTACGGGTGATATGTTGCCAACCCAAAAGAAGAAAATTGAGGGATATGGTGAGGTTGAGGTTCCAGGTGTGGTAGATCTCAAGAAAGATGACAAGGGTGTGTGGAGTCTTACTCTTGAGTCTTTGAAACCAGAACTCTATACTTATAACATGATTGTGGATGGTGTGAAGATTATCGATCCACTGAATGTTTATAATATCCGTGATATAAACAATCTGTTTAGTGTATTGCTTATCGGTGGTGACACTCGAACAGATTTATACAAGGTGAATAAAGTGGCGCATGGCACGGTGAGTAAGGTTTGGTATGAGAGTCCTACGGCTGGTCTGACACGCCGTTGCACCGTCTATACCCCTGCTGGTTATGAGACAAGTGGTAAAAAGTATCCTGTTCTATATTTACTACATGGTATTGGAGGTGATGAGAATGCTTGGAGTGAATTGGGACGCGCTGCACAGATTTTAGACAATCTTATAGCTCAGGGTAAGGCAGAGCCGATGTTGGTTGTGATGACCAATGGTAATATCTCACAGGAGGCTAGTCCTGGTGAAACTTCTGAAGGTTTCCGTGTTCCGACGATGATGTTGCCTAAGACAATGGAAGGGTCATTTGAGACAGCCTTTCCAGATGTTATTCAATTTATCGAAAACACCTATCGTGTGAAAAAAGATAAGGCACATCGTGCGATAGCAGGATTGTCAATGGGTGGCTTCCATAGCCTTTTCATCAGTATTAACAATCCTGACATGTTCGACTATATAGGTCTGTTCTCTGCGGCTGTCGACAAGCAGCAAGAAAGTGCTGAAGGTCATCCAGAAGTGTATGCAAACCGTAATGCAAAGATTGACAACCTTTTCGGTAAGAGTCCAAAACTTTTCTGGATAGGTATCGGAAAGACTGATTTCCTTTACAAGAATAATTCCGACCTTCGCGCTTATTTAGATAGTAAGAGCTACAAGTATACCTATCTTGAGACAGAAGGAGGTCATATTTGGCGTAACTGGCGCATTTATCTTTCAGAATTTACTCCATTATTGTTTAAGTAAATGGGTAATAAAGAAAGCCCTGTCAAATGTTTTCTTGACAGGGCTTTTGTTTATTCTTTCTCGTTGTTTTCTGCGTCAATCGCCTTGATCTTGTCTCGTACAAGTTGTACCTCGTCTTTCAGCTTCTGTACCTTGCGGTTCATCTCATCGATAAGGGAGTTACCCTTCTTTGAGGAGGCATTGAGGAAACCGAGGTTGTTCTCATAGGTCTGTACCTCAGCCTTCAGCGACTCATACTGGCGCATCAGTCGGGCACGCTCATTGTCAAGGGCATTACCACCACGCTCTGCCACCTGTTTGAGATTGTCTTTGAATTTGTTGAGACGACGCTTTGCCACGGTGATATTCAACTCCTTATAAAGCTTGTCCACAACAGCGTGATACTCTTCGTAAATCTTGTCTTTCTCCTTGAAAGGAACATGTCCAATCGACTGATATTCCTCTACGAGTTGTTGTACTTTTTCTTGCAATCCATCTCCAGCTTCCTCTGCGGCATTTTTAAGACGTGCGATGACATCACGTTTCTTCTCCAGATTCTGGTGCTCCTCACCACGACCTCCCGCCCCTGCGGCGTTGCGAGCTTCAAAGAACTTGTTGCATGCTGTAAGGAATTCCTCCCATAACTGGTCACCCAGTTTCTTAGGTACCATACCAATGGTCTTCCACTCGCGCTGCAGGTTGATGAGCTTGTCACTGGTTGACTTCCAGTCGGTAGAGTCTTGCAGTGCCTTTGCTTTCTCGATAAGAGCACGTTTCTTTTCGGCATTCTCCTTGAAGTTCTCTTTGAGTCCCTTGAAATACTCTGCTTTACGACCGAAGAAATCGTCACAGGCAGCACGGAAACGCTCGAAAATCTTCACATTCATCTTCTGAGGTGCAAAACCGATAGTCTTCCACTCTGCTTGAATGGCAATAATCTCCTTGGTATGACGCTCCCAGTCAGCACTGCCTTTGTTTTCTTCTGCGGCAATAGCTTCTACCTTCTCACAAAGAGCCGTCTTGCGGGCTAGATTGTCTTCCTCTTTAGCACGCAGTTCTTCGAAATGCTGCTGGTGACGCTTATTGATAACAGTAGAAGCTGCTTTGAATCGGTTCCATATATCCTCACGCAGTTCTTTTGCCACAGGACCAATCTCACGGAACTCCTGATGGAGTTTCTGTAACTGGTGGAAGGCACTGATAATCTCTGTCTCATTAGCCAGTTTCTCCGCTGCCTCACAGAGTTTCGTCTTCAGCTCAAGGTTTTTCTTGAAGTCGTATTCGCGAGCCTCGCTATTAAGTTTCAGCAGGTCATAAAACTGCTCTACGTAGAGTTGGTAGTTGCGCCATAGTTCATTGGCTTTCTCAGCAGGGACATTCTTAATCTCTTTCCATACCTCTTGTAGTGCCTTAAACTCTTTGTATGACTTGTTTGCCTCTTCGGGAGAGGTTACCATCGCTTTAATCTTCTCAATGATGTCGAGCTTCTTCTGTAGGTTTTCCTGCTTTTCCTGCTCTTGCTCCTTGAAGAGCTGCTGGCGCTTTTCCTTGATGACACCCATCTCAGCCTTGAATGCCTCCTCGTCTTCATCGGGGAGAATTTGGTATGCCTCAGGGTCGCCACCACCATCGATATATTCTTTCAGACGTGCCTCTCGCTCAGCGATATGCAGCTTGTAGAAGGCAGTCTTTAAATAGTCTACCTCCTCTTTTTGTGGCGCTTCTTCCCCTTGTGCAATTTCTCGGGCACGGGCTAATACCTCCTTCTTGTTCTGGTACTGCTTACGTACTGGTTCTTCAACTGGGGCAGCTGCCTCTGTTTCCACTATGTTCTGTTCCACGTTCTGCTCTTGTTCGAGAGCTTTTTCTTGAGAGTCCATCATCTAATTGTTTTTGGTTCATGAAAATGGTTAGTACACACATATCAAGGTACAAACTTATTAAAAAAAACTGAAAGCACCTAATTTTTAGCCATTTTTTTTCCAAAATAGGGCTAAATCAGTCGTTTATGACGGAAGAAGAACCATGAAGCTATCGAAATGGCAAGTGATAATACGATGGCGATGATGAATCCCAAGGGACTATTTTCCATACCATTTACCAGGTTCATTCCGAAGAAACTGGAGATCAGCGTAGGCAACATGAGGATGATGGTCACGGAGGTCAGCGTACGCATAATCGTGTTCATGTTGTTGTTGATGATACTCTGGTAGGTGTCCATCGTCGACTCCAGGATGTTCGAGTAGATATTGGTGGTCTCCCGTGCCTGTGTCATCTCGATATTCACGTCCTCAATGAGGTCTGCGTCCAACTCGTCAATCTGCAACTTGAACTTCAACTTGGAGAGTAGGGTCTCGTTACCTCGGATAGAAGTGTTGAAGTAGGTGAGTGAGTCTTGAAGGCGTGATAGTCCTATCAGGCTTTCGTTGTTCACTTCCTTGTCAAGATTACGCTTCGCCTTATCGATGAGCATGGAGATCTGTTTGAGTCGCTTCAGGTACCAGACGGCACTGGATAGGAAGAGACGGAAAATCATGTCGACATAGTCCGTAAAGCCCTCGCCACGCTTCTGCTGATACGATACGAAATCAATCATCATGTTCGTCTCATAGTAGCATACCGTGATGGTGATGTCACGCTTATGGATGATACCCAGGGGCACCGTCGTATAAGGTGTACGTGAACGCACTTCTTTGACATAGGGGATACGCAGGATGATAAGCATCCATCCATCGTCGTACTCATAACGGGCACGCTCGTCAGTATCACTGATGTCAGAGAGGAAATAGTCGGGAATCTGATACTGCTCTTCCAGCATCTGAATGTCCTCTTCTGTCGGACACGTCACTTGTATCCAACAATTAGGCTGCCAAGAATCTATTTGGCTAAGCCCACCAGTCATGTTCCAGTAAGTCTTCATAATGCTAATCCTTTTAAAAACGGTCTTAGCGGCAAGAGGATTAGCGGTCTTGCCTGCTGTCCTCACGCCTTACGAATTGTAATGATTCGCCGGGTAATCGTCCATTTTATTTGTTACTATTTTGGTTATTCGGTTGCAAAGGTACGAATAAGTGAGCAAAGAACAAAATAAATTTATTAATTTTTTTCTTTCGAGCGTGAGGAGTCAAAGATAAACAAAAAGAGGATGTGCTTATTTTGACACACCCTCGATTTTTCACGTTGCAAACATAGCAACTATGATTCGTTTCCTGGGCCGGTGCTTATTTCTTGACGGCGTTGACGGTGGAAATCTCGGTGGTGGCATCCTTTTCATTGGCGCCCATCTTAACTTCCACGTTCTCGTATTTCCACGTGCCTGTCTTCTGGTTGCCCTGGTTGGCATCGTAGGTGTTCCACTCCAGACGGTACTTACCCGTGGGCAGTTTTGTCTTGGCTACCTCGTTGACGTTGTACGACGACTGGATGGTAGCGAAGGGCTTTGCGTCGGCAGCGTCGCTCTGTCGCCATATCTTGATGTCTGCCACCGTGTTGTTGGCGGCGTTCTTCAGGGCGAGCACGCCAAAGGGCTGTCGCTTCGGGGCGTAGATGGTCTGCGTTTCGGAGCGCGTACCGAGGTCGTTGCCGAAAGTCTTATCATAGCCCCATGAAGCGCCGCGCCACCAGTTATAGGAGCCCCACTGGCCGGAGAACCTGATGGTCATTTTGAACTTCACCGTAGAGCCGTCGGTGACGTTGCTCTTGCCGTGGGGAATCTTCCACACCCAGTAGTTGGTGGCGATGAAGTTGCCACGGCACAGGCTGGGATAGTCTCTGTCGAGCTTGTCAAAATCACGGTTTGACGGGTTGAGGTTCTGCGTGATGTACTTATAGGTGATGTCAGGGCCGTTGGAAGTCTGCTCCACTTTGATGTCGGACAGTGTCTCGCTGGTGGTGTTGGTGTGGCTGTAGCCGAAGTTGAAACCGGCATCGGCAGTCGACAGGGAGCCGCCGATGTTCCACATCGAGCCTACGGTATAGGTTTTGCTGCCCTCGGTGGTTGTGGGCGTCGGATACTGGAATAATTCCAGGCCGTCGATGGCAGAGCCGTTGAGGTTGCGCAGCAGATAGTCGAACTGGACGTTTCTCATGAAGTAGCCGATGACGCGGTCGTTACACGCCCCGTGACCCTCAGCGTAGGGGCCCCAGAGTCTATCGTTCTGCACGTTTACCGTACCCTTCACGATGTAGTAGTCGCCGGGGGCATCGCCCGGATTGCAGCTGAGCACGTAGAAGGGGTAGATTTTGTAGTTCACTATGGCCAAGCCGCTCTTGTCCAGATTGTCGGGGTTGCTCCCTAAGGCACAATCTATCTGGTGGTTGAGTTGGATGGGGAACTCCGTCCTAAACTCACAGTAGTATTCGCTCAGCGCGTCCTTCGCGTCATCATTGCTGCCTCGGGTGGGCGCTTTGGCCTCGGAGACGAGTCGCTCATCTACCCACTCCACGAACGGTGCGACGTGAATCTGGTAGTAGTTCTCGTTGAAGTCGGGATCGTTGTCGGAGTAGTGCAGGCTATGTCTGCGGAAGAAGTCCTCGGAGCCGTCGGGGCCCTGGTCGGCTTTTTGCAGTGCTTCCCAATCCTCCTGGCTCATCTCCTGCACCTCATCGTCCTGGTCGGTGTCCTGCGTGGGGTCTTCCTCCAGCATGGTGTAGTGGTGGTAGCCGTTGTCAAAGGCATAGACCAGGATGCCGTAGCCGTCGTAGGTGGGAAGGTAGTGCTCACCGCCGAGCGTCTCAAGCAGGGGATTCAGCTGGGCCTCCGTCGGGTGTATGACAGCAATGATGCCGCCGGCATCATAGACCGACTTCAGAGCCGCGGCATCGGCGGTCAGGCGGTCAGCCGAGACGATGGCAAGCCGTGCCGATGCGAGGTCGGTTGCCGTGGAGAACTGCTTGCCCAGCACGCTGGTAAAGTCTTCATCCACGCCGCTGATGGCAGCGTCGATGTAGGTGGGCACTTGGCTGCTGCGCCAGTCTTGGAACACTGTAACCTGCGTACTGCTCCCGTCAGGCGTTGTGCCGCCTGAGTTGTTGTCGTCGTTGTCCGAGCACGATGCCAAGCCCAGCAGCATCGGCAGGGCGAGCATCAGTTGTAATAGGAATCTTTTCATACTTTTGTTTGGTTTGAATGTTAACGATGAATATTCGGCTGTAAAGATACAAATAGTTTGGGATTTACGGGCACTATGTGCGTTAAAAATGCAGAAAGGGGGGCCGTGATTTTTTTGACATAGGAACTTTCCTTATTGGCATTTATTTCACTGGAACATCTTCCAGTGTCTTCTTCAAGAGTTCCCAGAAAGGTGCGATAGTCTCTATAAGAGCACGCTCAGAGGTGGTGTGGGGCGACTTCATCGTAGGACCGAAGCTGACAACGTCGAGATGTGGGTATTTACCCAGGATAACGGAGCACTCAAGACCGGCATGGTCTACTTGAATAATACCATCCTTGCCGAACAACTCCTTATACTTTTTTAATAATAGGTGTAGGATGGGGGAGTCAGGATTAGGATCCCAACCGCCATACGAACCAGCGGTCTCCACCTTCATGCCAGCCATGTTAAAGCAACTCTCCAGCGTCTTCACGATATAGTCTTTCATGTCCTCACGACTGCTTCGTGCAAGAATCTTAACAACGGCATGTCCGCCTTCTATATCGATGATAGCAAGGTTACTGGATGTCTCCACCACATCAGGGTAGGAGGGTATCATACGTACCACACCATCATGGCAGGCATAGATAGCATTGATGAGGTTATCTTGTATCTCTACAGGAACCTGTTGAGCTGGAGTGGCAACCTTCTCGACGTTAAACTTGATACCTGTCTCAATACCTTTGAACTGGTCGTTGAAGTCATCAAGCCAGTCGTCCATCAACTCCTTGAGGGCTTCTAAGTTCTCCTTGGGGAGAGTCAGTACGACTTCTGCATTATATGGAATGACATTGCGTACCTTACCGCCATGCCAGGAAGCGAGACGGACATCCAGTTCTTCTATCGCCTCCCGAACGAAACGAACCATCAGCTTATTGGCATTCGCACGTCCCTCGTTAATTTCCAAGCCACTATGTCCACTGCGTAGACCTTTCAGCGTAACGCATACCGCGATGTCTTCGGGGTCTGTCTCCGCCTCCTGGTAGTCGAGAGTAGCGGTGATGTCAATGCCGCCGGCAGAGCCAATGACAAACTTACCCCATGTCTCGGAGTCAAGGTTCATGAGAATGTCGCCCTGCAACTCTCCCTCGGGCAGGTCGTTAGCACCGTACATGCCAGTCTCCTCATCACGGGTGATAAGGGCATCGATAGGACCATGTTTTAAGGTCTTGTCTTCCATGATGGACATGATGGCGGCAACACCCAGACCGTTGTCGGCTCCAAGGGTAGTTCTCTTTGCCTTCACCCAGCCTCCGTCAATCCAAGGACGGATGGGGTCGGTCTCAAAGTTATGGGTAGACTCGGTGTCACGCTCGGGCACCATATCCATGTGAGCCTGCAAGATGACACCTTTGCGGTTCTCCATCCCTGCTGAGGCAGGCTTACGGAACACAATGTTGCCTGCAGGGTCTTTGAAAACCTCTACACCGACTTCCTTACCGAAATCGAGCAGGAACTGTTGGATTTTCTCTAAATGTCCACTTGGGCGTGGAACCTGTGTGAGTGCGTAGAAGTTCTTCCAGACGCACTTGGGGTTTAGGTTTTGAATCTCGTTCATTGTATCATTATTTAAGGGTTAGTTCTTACTTTGGTGAAACTAAGTGCCAGCCATGCGTAGATACCCAGCAGGACAACCAGCATGGTCTGTACGGTATGCACGATTAATACGAAATAGAGGGCATGCTCGTCAGCGACGCCATAGAGTATCAGCATCGTCTTGACGGCGAAATGCCATGGACCTGCACCGTTGGGGGTAGGGACGATGACGGCGATAGAGCCGACGATAAAGGTTACCAATGCACTACCCAGTCCCAGGTCTGCGGTGAAGTCGAAGCAGAAGAAGGTGAGGTAGTAGTGCAGGAAATAACTCAGCCAGATACCTAATGTGAAGATGACAAATAACGGGATATTACGTACGTCTTTCAGGGAGATGACTCCTTGCCAGATACCCTTGAAAGTCATCTTCACCTTATTATATATAGAGAGCTTACGTAACAGAAAATGCAGCAGGATAAGGATTGCCGCCGTTGATATTGCCGCAACGAAATAGCCTGCCCATGAAAAACCGTGCAGGATGGTCTGTAGGTTGGTTCCTGTTTTTCGGAAGAACATACCGAAAGTACTCATCTCCAGCAGAAGTACCACTGCTGTAATACCCATGACCAAGAGGGAGTCAATGGCTCTTTCCGTCACCACAGTCCCTAATGCCTTCGGAAAGGATATGTCGTCGTAACGTTTCAACACACCGCAACGGGTGAACTCTCCCACACGGGGAATCAGCAGGGATGCGGCATAAGATAGGAAAATGGAGTGGATGCTGACTGAGGTACGGGGATGCTCGCCAACTGGCTCTAATGACTGTCTCCACCGCCAGCCACGAAACATCTGGGCGAGGATGCCAAAGGGGAATGACAACAACATCCATGTCCAGTCCATCTCGTCTGTCATCACATGACGAATCTGCTGCCAGTCCTCCCCACGGTACATCCAGTAGAGGATGGCACCACCCAGACAGAGTGGCATCAGAATCTTCAATATGATATTGCCTATCTTCATCGTAGAACGGACTTACAGGGACTCGACAAAAGTCTTAGTGACTTGGAAAGAGTGATCTGCAATGGTGTTCCAGAAATCGTGATATTGTGACGCATCGGTGTCACGTAGGGGAATATCACTGATCACACGGAAGGAGATAAAGGGTACCTTATTGATATAACATGCCTGGGCAATGGCACACGACTCCATGTCGACAGCCTTTGCCTCAGGGAAGATATCGATGATGCTACGCATCTTCTCCTTGGAGTCTACAAACCAGTCACCAGTCACGATTAGTCCCTGGTGAATCTCTAAACCCTCTACTTTCAACTCTCCACTCTTGCGGAGCAAATAGGGATCTGCTTGATAGCGGACTGGCAGTCCCTGTACCTGTCCATAGACGGTGGTGTCGTCAATCGCCTTCCCACAGTAGACATCATGGTAGGTGAGTTCTTTACTGACGATGATGTCTTGAATATTGACATCATCACCATTACCTCCCGCACAACCGCTGGAGATAATCACGTCGGGACGGAACTCGTTGATCATCCTCTGGGCGCATAAAGCGGCGTTGACTTTCGCAATACCGCATTTCTCCACTCGTACATTCCCGTCACTGAAGAGTTGCTGTAGTTGGTGCAACTCCTTGTCCATTGCAACTATAATTCCTATTTTCATATTACTTAAATATAATTAATGGTGCAAAGATACGAATAAATTGAGAAATGAGAATTGAAAATTCAGAATAATTTGTTACCTTTGTGCGCAAAATATGAAAAAGATGATGAAAAATTTGAAGCAGTGGCTACCAGATGTTATAGCCGTCGTATTATTCGCTGTTATCTCATTCGCTTATTTCTTCCCTGCGGATATCGAGGGACGTATCTTGTACCGTCATGACACCTCCGCGGGACGTGGGGCAGGACAGGAAGCGTCGGAATACTACCAGCGCACAGGGGAACGTACCCGTTGGACCAATGCGGTATTCAGCGGTATGCCGACCTACCAGACGGCTCCGTCGTATAAGAGTACGGACACCTTGGCGAAAGTGGAGAAGGCTTACCATCTGTGGCTGCCTGAGAATGTGTGGTATGTGTTTGCCTATCTCTTAGGTTTCTATATCCTGTTGCGTGCCTTTGACTTCCGCTGGTATCTTGCTACGTTGGGTGCTGTGGTATGGGCGTTCAGCAGCTATTTCTTCATCATCATCGCTGCGGGACATATCTGGAAGGTGATAGCCCTTGCTTATCTGCCACCGATGATTGCGGGTGTGGTGCTCGCCTATCGGGGGAAATATGCGTGGGGACTGATTGTCACTGCTTTGTTCTGTGCGTTGGAGGTACTTGCCAACCATGTGCAGATGACCTATTATTACCTGTTTATCATTCTTGCGATGGTGATTGCCTTTATCATCGAGGGTGCTAAGAGGAAAGAGTGGCAGCATCTGTTGAAGGCGACAGGTGTCTGTCTTGCCGGTGCGTTGATTGGCATCTGTGTCAATATGTCGAACCTTTATCATACCTGGGAGTATGGTAAGGAGTCGATGCGTGGTAAGAGTGAGTTGGTGAAAGAGAATGCCGCCAACCAGACATCGAGTGGACTGGACCGTGACTATATCACCCAGTGGAGTTATGGTGTCGATGAGACATGGACATTGCTGGTACCGAATACAAAGGGTGGTGCCTCTGTCCCGATGGTACAGAACAAGACGGCAATGGCACATGCCAATAATGAGTATCTGGGTATCTATGAGCAGATAGGACAATACTGGGGCAACCAGCCGATGACGGCAGGACCTGTCTATGTGGGTGCCTTCGTGCTGATGCTCTTTATCTTGGGACTGTTTATCGTCAAAGGACCATTGAAATGGGCGTTGCTGGTAGTGACGATCCTCTCCGTCCTGTTGTCATGGGGACGTAACTTCATGCCGTTTACAGATTTCTTCCTCGACTATATCCCGATGTATGCGAAGTTCCGTACCGTTGCGTCTATTCTCGTCATCGCTGAGTTTACGATTCCGCTGCTTGCCATGCTGGCGTTAAAGAAGGTCGTTGAGGAGCCGGAGGTCATGACGAGGAAAATCAAATATGTCTATATCGCCTTTGGACTGACGGGTGGACTCGCTCTGTTATTCGCCCTGATGCCGAAACTGTTCTTCCCCGACTATGTCAGTATCAGTGAGATGCAGGCAATGCGACAGATTCCTGCTGAGCAACTCGCTCCGCTACTCCAGAACCTGACGGAGATGCGTGTCGCTGTGTTTACGGCAGACTGCTGGCGTTCTTTCTGGATCATTGTGATAGGTACTGTCTGTCTGTTCCTTTATAAATATCGTAAGTTACGTGCCGAATGGCTCGTGGGACTCCTCACCGTGCTTTGTCTCTTTGATATGTGGCAGATCAACAAACGCTATCTGAACGATGAGATGTTTGTGTCCAAGACTGTCCGTGAGGAACCTGTACAGAAATCAACGGCTATCGACCATATCCTGCAAGACAAGTCGCTCGACTATCGTGTGCTGAACCTTGCGTCGAATACGTTCAACGAGAACGAGACGAGTTTCTACGTGAAGAGCATCGGAGGTTATCATGCCGCCAAACTCCGTCGCTACCAGGAACTGATTGATGCCTATATCTCTAAAGAGATGGATCAGACGTATAGTGCTATCGCTGAGGCGCAGGGTGATATGACACAGGTGAAGGGTGACTCCGTCTATCCTGTATTGAACATGCTGAATACGAAGTATTTCATCCTGCCGCTGCAGGGTGGTCAGACCGTTCCGGTGGAGAATCCCTATACCTATGGTAATGCCTGGTTGGTTGACAAGGTCACCTTTGTGGATAATGCCAATCAGGAACTGGATATGCTTGGCAAACTGAACCTGCGTCATGAAGCGGTTGCCGATGCTAAGTTCAAGGACCAACTGGGTGCCAGCACCGAACAGGACACGTTGAGTGTGGTACGTATCAAGAGTTATGAGCCTAACCAACTGTCTTATGAGGTGGAGTCTGGTAAGGGTGGTGTTATCGTGTTCTCGGAAATCTACTATCCTGGATGGACAGCGACAGTGGATGGTGTGGAGCAGGAACTGGGACGTGTCGACTATGTGCTGCGTGCCTTGTCCGTGAAACCAGGTAAGCACGAGATTGTCCTGAGTTTCTTCCCAAAGAGTATCACTACGACGGAGACCATCGCTTATATTGCCTTGTGCTTCCTGTTCCTGTTGCTGATAGGACTGGCGGTACAGGCTTACCTTCATCGGAAGAGGTCGCAAAAAGAATAAGGAACATGGAGTTCAGAACGGTTGTTGACATCCCTAAACCGACCTTCCAGATAGAGCCGATGGAACAGATGCTGTTCGTCGGTTCCTGTTTTGCTGACAGCATCGGCAGACGTTTCGTGGAGGATAAGTTCAAAGCGGTAGTCAACCCCTTTGGCGTGATGTATAACCCTGCTTCTATTCTCCATACTATCGAACGGATAGAGGAGGCTCCCCGTGTGGTGTTCCTGACCTTAGGTACCAACCATGTCTATCGGTTGAAAGAGACAGGGGAGATAGTGGATAACTGTGAGAAGCGACCACAGCATCTTTTCCATGAAGAGGAGCTGACGGTGGAGGAGTGTGCGGATTATCTATGTAAGGCAATCAATATTTTACAGAAACGCCGTCCAGACGTACAGGTAGTATTGACCGTCAGTCCTATCCGTTATCAGAAATACGGTTTTCATGGCAGCCAACTCTCCAAAGCCACCCTGCTGCTGGCAGCCAATAAGGTAACTAGAACCCCTAGTACTCCTAGTCTCCCTAGTACCCCTAGTTACTTCCCCGCCTACGAACTGCTAAACGACGAGCTACGCGACTACCGCTTCTACGCCCCCGATATGCTGCATCCCTCCGAACAGACCGTTGACTACATCTGGGAACGCCTGTCAGAAACCTATTTCAGTGAGGCGACAAAAGCATTCCTGCAGGAGTGGTATCCCATCAAACAGGCACTGAACCACAAGCCTTTCCATCCTTATTCAGAGGAGTATAAGGCTTTTATGGATAAAACTATGTTAAAAGTAGACGAGTTGAAGAAGAAATATCCTACCTTTGCACTATGATTTACACAATAGAAAAGATTACGACACTCATGGGCGCCCGTCGTATCGGGCATGCCGATGCAAAAATAGGATGGCTGTTGACAGACAGTCGTTCCTTGTGTTTCCCGGAGGAGACTTTGTTTTTTGCCCTTCGTTCCCAGCGGAATGACGGACATAAGTATATTGATGACCTGTACCGCCGTGGGGTCAGGAACTTCGTGGTTTCTATGTCCCCTGAGTCAGGGGACAATAGGGGTTTGAACAAGGCTCCTTCATACCCCCTGCCCCCTAACTCAGGGGGCATGTATGCAGATGCCAACTTCTTAGTAGTGCCCTCTCCTTTGGAGGCGTTACAGCGATTGGCGGAGCGTCATCGTGATGAGTTTGATATCCCTATCGTAGGTATCACAGGCTCGAATGGTAAAACGATGGTGAAGGAGTGGCTGTACCAGATCCTGGCACCGCAGATGGTGGTGACCCGCTCGCCCCGTAGTTATAACTCCCAGATAGGGGTACCCTTGTCGGTCTGGTTGTTGAACGAGCAGACACAGGTGGGTGTCTTCGAGGCTGGTATCAGTGAGCCTGGTGAGATGCAGTCGTTGCATGACATCATCCAGCCCACTATTGGCGTGTTGACCTCTTTGGGTACTGCCCATCAGAAGAACTTCCGCTCGATGGATGAGAAGTGTATGGAGAAACTGCAACTCTTTCATGGTGCGAAAGTCATTGCTTACGACAGTGACGATGACACCATCAGCCGTTGCATCCGCCGCTCTGGCTATAAGGGTGAGAAGATAGGGTGGAGCCGTGAGAACCAGTCGGCACCGTTGTATATAGCTAGTATCTCTAGTATTCCTAGTTCTCCTAGATATACTAGTTCTACTAGCATCTCCTATATTTACAAAGGAACCCGTGGCGAATACCACCTTCCCTTCATCGATGAGGCTTCCTTAGAGTGCTCCTTCGCCTGCGCTGCCATCGCCCTCTATCTGGGTGTGACAGCCGAAGACCTTGACGCACGGATGTCCCAGCTGGAGCCTGTCGCTATGCGACTGGAGGTAAAGGAGGGACAGCATGGCTGCACGTTGATCAACGACTCTTATAACTCCGATATCAACTCCTTGGATATCGCCCTCGACTTCATGAACCGTCGCCCGGAGAATCAGGGACGTCACCGCACCTTGATTCTCAGTGATATCCAACAGACAGGAAAGGATAAATCAGCACTCTATCGGGAAGTGAGTGACCTCTGTCTGAAGCGTGGTATCGACCGCCTGATAGGTGTTGGCACGTCTATCCAGTCGCATGCCGATGTGATAACGGTGGCAGACAAAGCATTCTTCCCCAGTGTCGAACAGTTCGTGGCAAGTGACTTGTTCCGCAGTCTGCATGATGAGGTGATCTTGTTGAAAGGTGCCCGTGTCTTTGGATTCGACCATCTCACGGAACTCTTGGAACAGAAAGTACATGAGACGATCTTGGAGGTCAACTTGAATGCGGTGGTGGATAACCTGAATTTCTACCGCTCGTTCCTGAAACCAGAGACCAAACTGGTCTGCATGGTGAAGGCGGATGCCTATGGTGCCGGTGCGGTGGAGGTGGCAAAGACGTTGCAGGACCATCGGGTCGACTATCTTGCCGTTGCCGTCGCTGACGAGGGTGTGACACTCCGTCGACATGGCATCACCCAGAATATCATGATTATGAATCCGGAGATGACCGCCTTCAAGACGATGTTCGACTATGACTTGGAACCGGAGGTCTATTCATTCCGACTGATGGACGCTCTGATTCATGCGGCGGAGAAAGAGGGTATCACGGGCTGGCCCGTGCATATCAAGTTAGATACGGGCATGCACCGTCTGGGTTTCGACCCCGAGAAAGACATCGATGAGGTCATCACACGGTTGAAACGCCAGAATGCTATCATCCCTCGTTCGGTATTCTCTCATTTCGTGGGGTCTGACAGTGATGACTTCGACAATTTCTCCGCCATGCAGTTTGAGAAATTTGATGTGGCAAGCAAGAAACTGCAGGCTGCCTTCTCGCATAAGATTCTCCGTCACATGGACAACTCCGCCGCTATTGAGCATTTCCCCGAGCGACAGATGGATATGTGCCGCTTAGGACTGGGACTCTATGGTGTGGACCCCCGTGACAACCGCATGCTGCATACCGTCAGTACCCTGAAGACCACCATCCTCCAGTTGCGTCATGTACCCAAGGAGGAGACGGTAGGATATAGCCGTAAGGGTATCTTGACCCGTGACAGTGTGATAGCCGCTATTCCTATCGGTTATGCCGACGGTCTCAACCGTCACTTAGGACGTGGTAAGTGCTATTGTCTGGTGAACGGACAGAAAGCCCCCTATGTCGGTAATATCTGTATGGATGTCGCTATGATTGACGTGACGGATATCGACTGCAAAGAAGGTGACAGCGTGGAGATCTTTGGTGAGCATCTGCCCGTCACCGTTCTCTCCGATGTCCTCGACACCATCCCTTATGAGGTGATGACGAGTGTCAGCGGTCGTGTGAAGAAAATATACTATCAGGATTGATACGACAATCCTGATAGTATAAAGTAAAATATTTTCATGTTTAGCGTCTAAATTGACGGAACTGTCAATTCATGACATTTTTTACCAGTACAAGTTTCATGATAAAAGTCCCTGTCATGTAAGTAGCACAACAGGGGCTACACAAAGTTGGACGCTTTACCTCAGACTATCATGTTCCATGCTTTTCCGAGGGAGAAGCGTAGCGAGTCACGCCCTTCTGCGGTCAGTCCGCACTCCACACTCGCCATGGCAAGGACGAGGTCGCACCAGACAATTTCAGTCTCTGCCTTTATCGGGGGTAGGGGAGTGTCAGCACCCAGATGAGTGAGCTTACACACAGTCTTGATATACGCATCCACTTGGTTTTCTGTCTCGGGTGCCCATCGGCAGATGATTTGCCGGATGGTGGTGCAACCGTATTTCGTGTAGTACGTCCGTAGCAGTTTCAATGCCGCCCGCAAACCGTACTGCATGGATGAGAACTGACAGAAGCGGGTCTCTCCTCCAAGATGGGTCTCTCCCAACCATACCTGTGACTTACTCTTCATAATATTCAGCGGATTATTATTCCGCAATCCTCTTGCTTGTTTCATATTCTTCAATCTTCTAATTCCTAATTTCTAATTTCTAATTCCTAATTTGAATAAACACTCCTTCACCACGTTCTTTCGCCTCTACGATACGCTGTTTCAGGTCGTATATCATATTGGGACTGTTCACCATTCTGCCGTCACCGTGATACTGTCCGACAATCATCCCCGTGTCGATATCATCCACGGTCTTGCCTACGATGATGCGCACGTCCTTGAATTTAGGGACACCGATTAACAAGGGCAGCCAACGCTGGTGACGCTCCGAATAGGTGATCACGACTGGATAACGTCCAGAGGTGATGGCGGTCTTGCGCCTGATGAGTCGTTTACCAGTTGTCTCCTTGATACACTTTGGCTCTAAGGTGTCGCAAAGGTATTCTTTGTCTTCCCTGCCCAGATACTCGTCGAAGGTACGGGTGAGGATACTCAGTCGCCCAACGGTGATATTGCCGTTCTTCTCTGTTCTTTCTAATAATAGTTCCATCGCTTAGTTATTTTTAAATTTTACTTTACTGTAACCGTCACC
>CAJONQ010000026.1 GCA_905235835.1 uncultured Prevotella sp. | reverse complement strand
ACCTTCTCTTCTGGAGAGAGGATAACAGCACTGGCACCAGCATGCTCCAGATGAATGCCTGCGATAGGCAACCCCATCACTGCACGGAAATGAAGTTCGAACTCAGAGAGGTTGGTGGTATGCCCCAGTGTCACCATACCAGTATCGTGTGGACGAGGACTCAACTCGGAGAAGATGACCTCCCCCTGACGGGTCAGGAAGAACTCTACGCCCCAGATACCATAACCTGTCAAAGCTTTCGTAACCTGGTCTGCCATATGCTGTGCCTGCTTAAGAGCTTCCTCCGAAATCTTGTAAGGTTGCCATGACTCACGATAGTCACCACCTTTCTGCACATGTCCGATAGGAGGACAGAAAATAGTGGGAGCATTCTTCTGAGTAACAGTAAGCAACGTGAACTCCGACTCAAAATCTATAAACTCCTCTATGATGACTTCCTTCACGTCACCACGACTTCCTTCCATTGCCTCACGGAAAGCCTGCTCCAGCTCATCATCGTTATGGACATAACTCTGTCCATGTCCAGAGGATGACATCAGAGGCTTCACCACACAAGGAAAGCCAATCTCGTCAGCAGCCTTCTTGAACTCATCGAAGGTCTTGGCATAAAAATACTTTGCCGTACGCAAACCCAGATCACGACTAGCAAGGTCACGGATAGCACGACGGTTCATGGTAAAGTTGACGGCACGTGCAGATGGAACTACCTGTATACCCTCTTTCTCAAAATCGAAGAGACGCTCAGTACGAATTGCCTCAATCTCAGGCACGATAATGTCTGGCTGATGTTTCTTGACAGCCGCTGTCAATGCGTCACCGTCAAGCATAGAGAATACTTCACGCTCGTCAGCTACCTGCATAGCTGGAGCATCGTTGTAACGATCACATGCCACCACATAAGCACCAGCTCGCTTGGCTGCAATTACAAACTCTTTACCTAACTCACCACTTCCCAGTAATAGAATCTTTTTCATAATTGTATTTGTTTATCGGTTTGCATACATATTATCATAATACTTTTGGTAGTCACCAGAGGTCACATTATCCAACCATTCCTGATTGTCGAGATACCAGCGGACGGTTTTCTCAATACCTTCCTCAAACTGTAAGGACGGTTCCCAACCAAGTTCCTTCTGCAACTTCGTAGAGTCAATAGCATAGCGGAGGTCATGACCTGCACGGTCGGTAACGAAAGTGATAAGGTCCATGTCTTCACCTTCCTTACGTCCCAGCAAACGGTCAACCGTCTTGATAACGACCTTGATAATATCAATATTCTTCCACTCGTTGAAACCACCGATATTATATGTCTCCGCTATCTTACCCTCGTGGAAGATAAGGTCAATAGCACGGGCATGGTCTTCGACAAACAGCCAGTCACGCACATTCTCACCCTTACCATATACTGGCAATGGCTTGCGATGTCGGATATTATTGATAAACAATGGTATCAGTTTCTCTGGGAACTGATAGGGACCGTAGTTATTCGAGCAGTTGGTCACTACCACAGGCATACCATAAGTGTCATGATAAGCACGTACAAAATGGTCACTCGATGCCTTAGCGGCAGAATACGGAGAATGCGGATTATACTTTGTTGTCTCCAAGAAGAACTTATCACCGTATGCAAGATGATGCTCCGCACTACTTGCTGTTGTCGTGAATGGAGGCTCTATACCTTCTGGATGAGTCAGTTCCAAAGCTCCATACACCTCATCGGTAGAGATATGGTAGAAACGCTTGCCCTCATACTTCTCCGGTAATGATTCCCAATAAAGTTTGGCAGCCTGCAACAGCGATAACGTACCCATGACATTGGTCTGCGCAAAAGTGAATGGATCTTTGATCGAGCGATCCACATGACTCTCTGCGGCAAGATGAATGATTCCGTCCACCTTCTTGTCCTGCATCAACTTATAGAAAGCATCAAAGTCACAGATATCCATCTTCACAAACTCATAGTTGGATTTGTTCTCAATATCTTTCAGATTGGCAAGATTACCGGCATACGTTAACTTGTCGAGGTTAATGATATGGTAATCAGGATACTTGTTCACAAATAGACGCACGACATGACTTCCAATGAAGCCAGCGCCACCAGTAATTACAATTGTTCTTTTCATATTTATTCTTTTTAATGTTTACCTAATGTAATAACCTCACAGTCCTTAAACTCCTTCCCATCAATCGTCAGTCGGACAAGAGTCCGTTCTTTATGCCATCCTTGCATACCAGCGGCACCTGGGTTAATATGTAAAAGATTAAGTGTCTTGTCGAATTTCACTTTCAGAATATGTGAGTGTCCGGCGATGAAGAGTTGTGGAGGAGAAGCATAGATTTGTCCTCGGATACTATAATCATAGTTACCAGGATACCCCCCAATATGTTTCATCAGCACATCGACATCCTCACACTTCCAACGTAATATTTCAGGGTACATCAGTCGCAGGTCACCGCCATCACAGTTGCCACAGACAGCACGCAAAGTACGAAACTCCGCCAGTCGCTCAGCGACCTCAGTGGAGCCGATATCGCCTGCATGCCATATCTCGTCACAAGGTTCGAAATATTTTAGATATTTATCGTCCCAGTAACTATGTGTATCACTGATAATGCCTATCCGTTTCATAAATTAAATTTCTTTCTGATAAACTCCGCTATCATCTTCTCAGTCTCCGCCATCCCCAAGATACTGGTATTCACACAGAGGTCATAAGACTCCGCATGTCCCCATTTCTTCCCAGTATAATAATTATAATAAGAGGCACGCTTTCCTTCAGCTTGAAGTATCATACGTTTTGCCTCAGGTGGTGTCACATTCTGTTTGTTAAGAATTTGTTGCACCCGGTCATGCATGGAGGCGGTGATAAAAATATTCACCACGTTTTCAAAGTCACGTAACACATAATCAGCACAACGCCCTACAAAGACACAAGAGCCTTCTTTTGCTGCCTTACGGATAGCGTCACTCTGGAATTTAAACAGGTTCTCTTGGGAGAACCCTGATTCATAGGCTCCACTCACATGGGGAGTCGTCATACTGAACAGTCCTCGGATAAAGCCTTTCTTCTCATCGTTCTGCTCAAAGATTTTCTCACTAAAACCACTTTCTTTCGCGGCAAGGTTCAGAATCTCCTTGTCGTAATACTTGGCGTTAAAGTCGAGAGCAAGCATACGGGCGATATCATGTCCGCCACTACCCAACTGTCGTCCGACGTTAATAATAATGTGTTTATTTTCCATATGCTTTGAGTTTTCTAATATACCAAATTAAAAGCGGAATCGTCATAGCGAAAGAGCCGAAGTCGCTTGCTGCCATGGAATACCATACGCCATCCAATCCCATCCAAAGAGGGAAAATGTATGCCATGGGCATAAGGAGAAGCAACTGGCGTGACAGAGAGAGGAATATAGATATTTTCACCTTTCCAATACACTGGAAGAAATTCGTAATAACAGCTTGTGAACCTACCACAAAAAACACCAACATATTGAGCTTAATACCTCGTGCCGACATCTCAATCAATGTGGAGTCGGTAGTAAACACTCGAGCTATCTGCCTTGGAAAGAGCATCGACAGTGCCCATCCTGTCAATAATATTGTTGTGGCTGCAGCTATCGTCAACCACAAACAGCGAAACATACGGTCGAAATTCTCCGCCCCATAGTTGTAACCCACAATAGGCTGCATTCCCTGGTTCATACCCATGACAAACATAAAGAGTACCATTACCACTGAATTGGCAATAGAAAAGGCACCCACTGCCATATCACCGCCATAGCGTACAAACTGATTGTTCATAAAAATAACGATGATACATGCTGTAGCATTCATCAGGAAAGGAGAGATACCAATGGAGATGATATTACGCACTAAGTCTGCTTTCAGTTTGTATATGCCCTTACGTAGATGCAATAACTCTTTCTTATCAGAAAACACCCACATCTGCCAACAGAGTGCTATTGTCTGCGAGGTTATCGTTGCTAATGCGGCTCCACGAATGCCCCATCGGAACCACCACACAAAAGCAATAACCAATAGGATATTCATGCCTACCGTAAAAAGGGTGGCATACATCGCATGACGTGGCTTTCCGGCTGCCCTTAGCACGGCATTCATACCAAAATACATGTGAGTTACCATATTACCCAACAGAATGATAATCATGAACTCACGAGCATACGGCAATGTCACATCAGAAGCACCAAAGAAGCGAAGGATAGGATTAAGGAACACAAGACATACCACCATAAAGAGGAAACCGATAATCAGGTTGAGTGTCACCGTATTACCCAATAAATATTGTGCCGTCTTATAGTCACGCTGACCTAACTTCACGGAGATACATGTCGACGCACCAACACCGACGGCAGCACCAAATGCACCACTAAGGTTCATAAAAGGGAAAGTGATACCCAAACCAGCGATAGCTTCTGGACCAACTATCTGTCCAATAAACGCACGGTCAATGATGTTATAAAGACTGGAAGCTGTCATAGCGACAATAGCAGGCAAGGCATACTGTGTCAACAGTTTACCTACTGGTTTTGTCCCAAGTTCCAATGTTGCTTGCTTATTGTCCATATTCTTTTGCAAAGGTAGTGTAAATCAAATGAAATACCAAATATTATTTGGATTTTCTCTCAAAAGAAAAGTGCTCCTTTATTTTGCCATATCATCGGGATTTTGTAATTTAGCAACCGAAATGACAGTGGAGCAAAAAAAACTATCCATCCGACAGATAGACAAAGACAATCGTGAGTGGCAACAAGCCCTTCAAATTGTCGAGCACACACACCGTTCACTCTTCCTAACGGGAAAGGCTGGTACGGGTAAGTCGACCTTTTTACGATTTGTGGCTCAAACGACGAAAAAGAAATATGTAATACTTGCTCCGACAGGAATCGCAGCTATTAATGCAGGTGGACAAACGCTACACTCGTTCTTTAAGCTGCCTTTTCATCCCTTACTCCCTAACGACTCACGCTATAATATCCGCAATATCCGCAAGACATTGAAGTATAGCGGTGAGACGACCAAATTACTGCGAGAGTTAGAGCTTATTATCATTGACGAGATATCGATGGTACGTGCTGACATCATTGATTTCATTGACAAGGTATTACGTATCTACTGCCGTAATATGCGGGAGCCTTTTGGGGGAAAACAATTGTTGTTAGTGGGTGATATTTTCCAATTAGAACCTGTCATTAAAGAAGACGAATGGCGATTGATGCAACCTTTCTATAGTTCTGCCTATTTCTTTTCGGCAAAGGTTTGGCAGGAGATGCAACTGGTGAGTATCGAGTTACGTAAAGTATACCGGCAGAGCGACAATCGATTTATCGGTGTATTAGATCGTATCCGGCAGAATACGGCAACAGCAAAAGACCTTCAAGACATCAATGCGAGAGTTGGAAAGGAACTGCTTTTGCACGATAATAATCTCGCTATTACCCTTGCAACACGGAGAGACACCGTAGATTATATCAATGAGCGCCAACTTCGTGAACTTGAAGGCGAGGCGACCATCTTCAAGGGCAGAATCACGGGGGAGTTTCCTGAAACCTCCCTACCCGCTCCTATGGAACTGGAAGTTAAACCTGGAGCACAAGTTATCTTCATCAAGAACGATAAAGAACGGCGATGGGTGAACGGCACTTTGGGAGTCGTCATCTATATCGACGAGGAAGACAGTATCATCACGGTAGTGGATGAAGACGGACACGAGTATGACGTGGAACGTGAGATCTGGGAGAATATGCGCTACACCTTTAACGAGAAAGAGCAAAAGATAGAAGAAGAACAACTCGGCACCTTCATTCAATTCCCTCTTCGACTCGCCTGGGCGATTACTGTTCATAAAAGTCAAGGACTGACCTTTCGACAGGTTAAGATTGATTTCTCTGGAGGTGGAGCCTTTGCCGGTGGACAGACATACGTTGCTCTTAGCCGCTGCACTTCATTAGAAGGTATTTCTTTAGAGGAGCCTATTCGCCAAAGTGATATCTTCGTTCGTGCGGAAGTTGTTAGTTTCGCTAAACGTTATAATGACGGTCAGCTGATTCAACAGGTGATGTTTGAAAGTAAGGCAGACAAGGAATACCATGATGCTGTGGCTGCTTTTGACCGTCAAGACTTTGACGATTTTCTGCACAATTTCTTCCTTGCCATCCACAGTCGTTATGATATAGAAAAACCTGCTGCCCAACGACTGATTCGCCGCAAGTTAGGCATCATCACGCAATTACAACAAGAATGCAAGCGACTGGAGGAGATGATTACCAAGAAAGAGGAGACGCTAAGGCGACTCGCTGCCGAATATGTATTGATGGGTAAAGAATGCGAAAGAGAGCATATGCCAGAAGCTGCCATACGCAACTACGAGAAAGCACTGGACCTTTACCCCGAAGCCATGGAGGCGCAACGCAGGATCAAGAAACTAAAAAAGACATAAAGAAATAAATATATGATTACATTCCCTATTGCCAAAGTGAATCTAGGACTGAACGTTGTAGAACGTCGTCCTGACGGATATCATAACCTACAAACAGTGTTTTATCCTGTTGGTATCAAAGACGCATTGGAAGTATTCCCTATGGCAGAAGACTTTCCTTCTGCTGTCGATTGTGATATCAAGGTGACGAATATTGATATTGAAGGGGATGAACAACGTAACCTCGTTGTAAAAGCCTATCAGTTGTTGAAGAAAGACTTTCCTACCCTTCCACGCCTGCATGCTCATCTCTATAAGGGGATACCTACACAGGCAGGAATGGGAGGTGGATCGAGCGATGCCTCCGCTATGTTACTACTACTAAACAAGGAATGCCATCTTGGATTGTCAGACCAACAACTCATTCAATATGCGGCACAACTGGGTGCTGATTGTGCTATCTTTATCCTCAACCGTCCTGCATACGCAGAGGGTATCGGAGAGATATTGTCTCCTGTCGATATAGACCTCAGCGGTTGGTACATGGGAGTTGTCCGTCCTGATATTCCTGTACCGACGAAAGAGGCTTTCGCCCATATCACTCCACAGATGCCCAGAAAATGCTGCCGTGACATTGTCATGCAACCCGTTGAGACATGGAAGGAAGAACTCATCAATGATTTTGAGGCAAGTGTTTTTAAGGTACATCCAGAACTCGCTATTATTAAAGAAAAACTCTATCAATTGGGAGCCGTCTATGCGGCAATGAGCGGAAGTGGCAGTGCTTTATTCGGTCTGTTCAGACAACCAATAGACCTCAGTACACCATTTGAGGGTATGTTTACTACCTGTCTAAAGCTCTGACAAACAGGCATAAAAAAAGAATGATTGTCTCACGACAATCAATCTTTCATTAACCTTAATAATCTAATACCATGAAAAACACACTGCAAATATAGAAATTATATTTCCTCCTTGCAAGTGTTGTTATATCATCTAATACGGAATTTAACGTATTTTAAGTGTTTACCGCTTCCATTCTACGAATTTTAACCAAGGACGCTCTTTCTCTTGCTCTTCATAGGCAATTGGGTCTAACGCATTCATCTGTCGAAGATGAACGCCAAGAGATGGAGTACCATTAAAATCAGCCACGAAAGGCTCATGAGGAATGGGCAAGTATTTATACGTGTCGAGAGCGTTCCAATGTGTAGAATAAACCTCTATCTTACTCTCTGGGGCAGCGGCTCCAAAAGTTGTTATCATACAGACTACCTGACTACAACTATCAACAGCTTCACTGACGGGCATCAGGCGCATATCGACTTTCATCGCAGGACTCACTTGCAGGACAATTGTTGTGTCCGTCATACTCAGCATCTCACTCTTACCACCTAACTCATTAGTGACTACAGCTTTCATGCCTGAGTCGATAAAATCGATGAAGTCCAGACGGTTGTTCTCTGTCAAGTATGGTAACAGACTATCCGGCATTTGCAGAAAGACATCCCTCATCTTCGTCTGTGCCTCACTAAGAGTGCACAACGAAGACAACAGGACACATATCATCAGTAGTTTTCTCATATATACCTTCCTCATATATCTTAGAGATTAGCCACGACCAGGACGGAGGTCTTTTACTCTGACAGCCTTTCCCTCGCTGACAGGTAGAGACCCCTTCTTCACCAGTTTGACACGAGGAGTCAGCAATATCTCATCTTTCAAAGCGCGCTGGATATCCTTAGTCATCTTCTGGAGTTCTGGAAATACGTCGGTATTCAGTCCGTCAAGCTCTACCTCAACAGTCATGATATCATTATCATCCTCCGTATCAAGCGTGATGAGGTAATTACTACCCAGACCAGGATACTGAACGAGAATCTTCTCCACCTGCATGGGGAATACGTTAACGCCCTTGATGATAAACATATCATCCGTACGTCCTTTGATACGGTCGATACGACGATGCGTACGTCCACAAGGACACTCACCAGGTATGATACGTGTCAAGTCACGAGTACGGTAACGCAAGATAGGCATCATGGTACGATCCAAAGTGGTAAGAATCATCTCACCGATCTCACCGTCAGGCACAGGCTCCAGCGTATCAGGGTCAACAATCTCCAAGATATAGTTGTCTTCCCACAGGTGCATACCATTCTGCTCCAGACACTCGAAAGCCACACCAGGACCGTTCATCTCCGTCATACCGAACGAGTTATATGCCTTCACACCCAATAACCGCTCGATGCGGCGACGCTGCTCCTCCGTATGAGGCTCCGCACCGATAAAAAGAGTACGGAGTTGAGTGGAGCGTGGGTCTACTCCTTCCTCCTGAAAGACCTCGGCAAGACGGATGGCATAAGAAGGAATGGCATGGAGACAAGTAGTACCGAAGTCCCTGATAAACATAATCTGACGCTTCGAGTTACCGGCAGCGGCAGGTACGGTAGTAGCCCCTAACTTCTCGGCACCATGCTGGAAGCCAAGACCACCAGTAAACATACCATAGCCAGAGGAGTTCTGGAAAACATCGGTATCACGGCACCCTACCATATACATATCACGGGCAATCATATTCGCCCAAGAATCGATATCATGACGGGAATAAGTAACAACCGTAGGATGCCCCGTTGTACCGCTCGTAGAGTGAATACGGATAGCATCTTTCATGTCACCGCCCACCAGTCCGAAGGGATAATTGTCACGCAAGTCCTGTTTCGTAGTAAACGGGATCTTACGGACATCAGCAATCGTTTGAATGCTATCTGGGGTAATACCAAGGTCTCCCAGGCGTTTCTTGTAAAAAGGAGACTTCAAGCAGATCTCGATAGACTGACGTAGTTTCTTTACCTGTAATGCCTCCAGCTCTTTGCGGGGCATCGTTTCCAATTCTGGTTGCCAATACTGATTATTCATATCGTGTAGTTTTGTTTATAATTTCAATATCTTGTCATAGACGACAGGTAATTGCTTACCGATACTCGTCACTATAACACCACATTTTGTATGATTCTTCACTTCCTCAACCATCTCTGCCATCAGCCGGGCATTGATATCATCAAGGTGAGAGATCGGCTCATCGACTACAAGGAAGTCACAAGGTTGCACAAGGGCACGGATAAAAGCGACACGCTGCTGTTGTCCTTGGGAGAGGATACCCGCCTTGACATGCAACTTGTCGGAAATACCCAATCGCTCAAACCATTGCTCTATTGTCGCATGATCAATCTGATCCGTCAGACGGTTCTTGATATCCACATTCTCCCATGCCGTCAACTCAGGGAAAAGGCGCATCTCCTGAAACAGCATACTGAGTTGGTGCTGACGGATTTCTACCCACTGGGAGATGGAGAGACGGCTAATATCCTTCTCATCAAAACATATCTGCCCACTGTAGTCATGACGATACCCCATCAGGTAACTGCAGAACGTGCTCTTCCCCATCCCACTTCCTGCCTCTACGAGATAGGAAGTGCCACGCTCAAAGCACACCTCCTGACACCATACGTCGGACACCAGGTCGTCACGCTGAGCAAAGACCTGTGGTAATACCTGATGGAGAGAAATCTGTTTCATATACCTTATATATTATTTACTTAGTTGTGCCATCATTATTGCAGACAGGCCAGCCGTCTCGGTACGCAGTCTACTGCTGCCCAGATGAACAGGACAAAAACCAGCCTTGACAGCCATCTGAACCTCGTCGATAGAGAAGTCACCCTCTGGACCTATCATCACTGTCACTGCATCACCAGCAGACCGTTTCTTGAGTTCCTCAAACAGAGAAGTACGCTCCACCTCCTCATAGCAATGGGCAATATACCTCACACCCTCTCGGTTTGCGACAATAAAATCCTTGAACGACACCATGTCATGAAGTTCTGTCTTCCAAGCCTTACGACTCTGCTTCATCGCCGAGACCACGATCTTATCCAGTCGTGCCGTCTTGACCACATCTCGCTCTGAGAACTTACAGTCGAGGAAAGAAATCTCATCAACGCCTATCTCCACCGCCTTCTCCACCATCCACTCCATACGGTCCATCAGTTTGGTGGGCGCAATGGCGAGATGAATATGTCCTTCCCATGGACGTGGCTGGGGCAATGACTCTTGAATCTCATACATACAGTGATGATTGGATGCCATCGTGACAGCGGCACGATAGAATGTGCCCTGACCATCCATCAGCATCATCTCGTCACCTGCCATGAGGCGAAGGACTCTCACTGCGTGAGATGCCTCGTCAGCAGGTAACTCATTGACGTGAGCTGCATCAGGAACATAGAAATAACGCGTCTCTTTCATCTTAAACCCTCACATATTCTTTCTTCGGACGGAAAACAACATTGAAAGTGATGGCAATGATCACCGCATAGAGGGCGAATAGCGCCCAGCAACTTTTCCATTCTACGCTACCATCCGCTGCCGTATGTGCCGTGACGACTGCCTGTGCGGCAAAAGAGCCTACCGTGGCACCAATACCATTGGTCATTAACATATACATGCCCTGGGCACGGGACCGCAGACTGGCATCCGTGACCTTGTCGACAAACAAAGAGCCGCTGATATGGAAGAAGTCAAAAGCAACCCCATAAACGACCATGGAGAGTACGAACATCCAGACCTTATCTCCAGGATTACCGGCTCCCAACAGGAAGAAGCGCAAGAACCAGGCAAACATGGATATCAGCATGACGTTCTTGATACCATAACGCTTCAAGAAAAATGGTATCATCAGAATACAACATGTCTCGCTGATTTGTGAGACAGAATATAGCACTACCGGGTATTTCACGCCAAAAGAGTCCGCATACTCCGGTACAGTGCTGAAATGGTCGATAAACGGTGTGGCGAAACCATTGGTAATCTGTAGGCAGACACCTAATAAGATCGAGAAGATCAAGAATATCGCCATCTTCTTCTGCTTAAAGAGAGAAAGAGCCTGCAAACCGAATATGTCAACAACAGACTTCTTCTCACGATTCATGTTGACAGGACATGCCGGCAATGTAAATGTATACAGGAACAGCAGAACGCTCAGGGCACCACTCATCAAAAACTGATTCTGGTTCTGCTCATAGTCAAGGATATCGACCACCCACATGGTCACGATAAACCCGACAGTTCCAAAAACACGGATAGGCGGAAAAGTCTTGACGGTGTCCATCCCCGCCTTTGTCAATGCATTAAAGGCTACAGCGTTAGACAAGGCGATAGTTGGCATGTAAAATGCCACACTGACAGAATACAAACAGAATAAGGGAACGAACTCCGCCTGCGAACCTTGCCGCATACCGTACCACCCTGCGAGGATCATGAAAATACCAGCCATCAGATGACAATAGCCCAATAACCGTTGCGCTGGTATCCAGCGGTCGGCGATCACACCCATTAAGGCAGGCATAAACAATGAGACCATTCCCTGCATCGCGAAGAAAGAGCCGATATGATTACCCATCCCGATTTTGCTGAGATAGATACCCATACAAGTCAGATAGGCTCCCCATACAGCGAACTGCATGAAACTCATCATTGCTAAGCGTACTTTCAGGCTCATTGTCTCTATATGATTGGTTTGTTATTGTCCCAGAGAGTTAATACACCCTCCTTATTTTCTATTAACTTTAAGCGGTTGCTGGTCCATTCGGTGAAAGGGAGTTCCTTTTCTAAGGGGTAATACCTTTCCACTATCCCGTTGGAGAGTTCCACGACGTATCGTGTCAGTATTGTTCCTTGAGGCGTTAGGAGCTCCAGACAGGCTATCTGCCGGTGTTGAGACGCTTGACTTGGCTTCATTATTTTTCTCTTTAGAATGGAAACGAATCAATTGTATCTGACTAATAAACAACATCTTACGGATGTCACTATTGCGATCGTTATTGCTCAGGTAAATAAATCCCCTCAATTCCTTGAGTGTTCCCTCACGGTTCTGGGGAACACGCACCTGGGTCTGTCCTGTCATAGACACATGACTGATGGTCTGAGTGGTACTGTCGTTCTCATACTTAGCTACTAAACAAACGACCGCATCCCTTGAACCGCTCTGATAGATGAAGTCAGACATAAACTGGAACATGAAGGTGTCCCCCTTATAATAGGAAGTGTCAGCTTTCACATAGATATCATAACGGTTAGAGGTCGGTAGCGGTGTCAGCAACAGGTCTGTCTCATTCTGCCATACATTAGCCGTATCACCTGTCGTACTGTAAGCTGAGTACTTATTGATATCACCTACCGATGCGCCCAAAGCCTTTGCATCATCATTCAGACGCTCCTTCACTTGCTCATAGATTTTCTTCAAGCGGTCAGCATGTGAATAGTAATAGACCAAAGAGGAGTCAAATTCCGCCTCCGACACATCATATTTCCTCAGGACAGACTGGAAATAGGCGTTCTTATGATAGCCATTCTCCCTGCCGTCTTTTTGAGGTGTCTCATTAGCCATCGCCTGAGCAACATGATAGTCATAAAGAATATCCTCTAAATCACCTGGCTGGATATACTCAGATGGCACAGAAGGTTTACAACCTATCATGGCAAGTACGATGAACACTATGGCGAGACTACTCCTCATCAGCTTTCTTCTTTTTCTTGAATGACAGTTCTATCTCACTGATCTCCTTACGGTAGAACAGCAACAAGAGTACGACACCCACGGAGATGGAGGAATCGGCAAAATTGAAGATGGGACTAAAGAACACAAACTGATTTCCACCCACCATCGGTACCCAGTCAGGCCACGTGGTGACAATCAACGGGAAGTAGAACATATCCACCACCTTACCCATCAAGAAGGGGGCATAGCCCGTACCAAAAGGAACGAAATAGGACGTGTAGAACTCTGACGACGCATTAAAGATCAGTCCGTAGAACATCGAGTCAAAGATGTTACCGGCGGCGCCAGCCATCACCATCGCCAGACAAACGATATAGCCAAAGCGTACCTGTCGTTTCACCGTATAGGCAATATACCAACCCAGAATAGCGACGGCAACGATACGGAAGAGGGAGAGCACGAGCTTAGAGCCAAGCTCCATACCATACGCCATTCCGTTATTCTCAATAAACAATATCTTAAACCAGGAGAATACATCGATTTGCTCATGAAGCGTCATATTCGTCTTCACCCAAATCTTAATTACCTGGTCGATAATCAGGATTGCCATTACTATTGCAACAGCAATCCATCCGCGTTTAGCGATATTCTGATCTTTCATTTATTTCTTGCCTGCCATCTTTGACTCCACGCTCAGAGTAGCATGGGGAACAGCACGCAGACGCTCTTTCGGAATCAGCTTACCCGTGATGCGGTCGATACCATACGTCTTGTTCTCGATACGTACCAAGGCAGCCTTCAGTCCCTGAATGAATTTCTGCTGGCGAGAAGCCATCTGTATCAACTCCTCTTTCGACTGGGTCACACTACCCTCCTCCAAAGCCTTATATGTAGGAGATGTGTCATCCACATCGTTAGAGTCTTTATTCATCAACACATTCATCATCTGGTCGTAGTCACGCTTAGCGAGTGCCAGCTTCTCATTGATAATCTGACGGAACTCTTCCAGCTCCTCATCAGAATAACGTGTCTTGTCTGCCATAATCATTTAGATTTAGTTATTTGGATATTCAGTTTAAAGTCATCAAACTCGACTTCCACACCCTCATTAGGAGCTATCGTGATGTCATCGGCAAGCACTTGCGTCTTGATATAGTCACCATATCCTTTCACGGCTTTCTCTATCTCCTCATTCGGGGCGAACGTGATATGGATGCGGTCGGTAATCTCCAGACCGCTGTCCTTACGGATATTCTGGACACGGTTGATAATCTCACGCGACAAACCCTCTTGCTTCAGTTCCTCTGTGAGTTCCACCTCAAGGGCGACGGTCAGGCTGCCCTCGTTAGACACCAGCCATCCGGGGATATCCTCGCTGATAATCTCCACATCCTCGGTGAGGATTTCTATAGAATCCGTAGTACCCACAGGAACGACAGCGAGTTTGCCATTGGCTTCCAACTCAGCGATCTGCTCCTGACTCAGGGCATCGACAGCTGCGGCAACACTCTTCATCAGCTTGCCGAACTTCTTACCCATCGTACGAAAGTTACACTTCACTTTCTTCACCAGAATACCGGCACCCTCCACGAATTTCATCCTTCACATTCACCTCGTTCATGATCAGGTCCTTCACAGCCTCAATATGACGTTTCTGCTCGTCTGTCGCAGGAATCATAATCGCCTGCAGCGGCTGGCGCACCTTGATATTCACCTTACGGCGCAGGGCGAGTACCATGGACGTGATCTTCTGTGCCATCTCCATACGAGCCTCCAGGTCCTGGTCGATCATCGAGTCGTCGACAACGGGGAACGCATCCAGATGAACACTGTCTTTCTCACCGCCTAAGTCACGATAGAGCTGGTCGGCATAGAATGGTGCGAATGGGGCTAACAGTTTCGAGACGGTCAGCAGGCAAGTGTACAGCGTGTCGTAAGCAGAACGCTTGTCATCACTCATCTCCTTACCCCAGAAACGTTTACGGTTCAGGCGGACATACCAGTTACTCAGGTCGTCATTGACAAAGGTGTCAATCAGTCTGCCAGCACGTGTCGGGTCGTAATTCTCCAACTCTGTAGTCACCTTCTTCACCAAGGTGTTCAGTGACGACAGTATCCAGCGGTCAATCTCCGGACGTTCTGTCTGCTGCAGTGCCACAGCGGCAGACGGCTCAAAGCCGTCCACATTCGCATACAGCGCAAAGAAGGAATAGGTATTATACAGAGTTCCGAAGAACTTACGACGTATCTCGTCCACACCCTCCGGGTCGAATTTCAGGTTGTCCCATGGCTCAGAGTTCGTCATCATATACAGACGGACAGCATCAGAGCCGTATTTCTCAATCATCTCAAACGGGTTCACCACATTACCGACATGCTTGGACATCTTATTACCTTTGGCATCCAGTACGAGACCGGAAGAGATGACATTCTTAAAGGCTACAGAGTCGAAGATCATCGTAGCGATGGCATGCAGGGTAAAGAACCATCCACGGGTCTGGTCCACACCCTCATTGATGAAGTCTGCGGGGAACGCCTTGTTTTTATCGATAGCGTCACGGTTCTCGAAAGGATAGTGAATCTGGGCGTACGGCATAGAGCCTGAGTCAAACCACACGTCAATCAGGTCACTCTCACGCTTCATTTTCTTTCCTGTCGGAGAGACAAGGAAGATATAGTCGACGTAAGGACGATGGAGGTCTATCTTATCGTAGTTCTCCTGTGACATGTCACCAGGCACAAACCCCTTGTCCTTCAAAGGATTAGACGACATCACACCTGCTTCCACCGCTTTCTCTATCTCGTTATAAAGCTCCTCGATGCTGCCGATGCAGATCTCCTCACCCTCCTCTGAGCGCCAGATAGGCAGTGGAGTACCCCAGAAACGGCTACGTGACAGGTTCCAGTCATTCAGGTTGTCCAGCCAGTTACCGAAACGTCCTGTTCCTGTTGACTCTGGTTGCCAGTTAATGGTCTTGTTCAACTCACTCATGCGCTCTTTCTTGGCGGTACTCTTGATAAACCACGAATCCAACGGATAATAGAGCACGGGCTTGTCAGTACGCCAGCAGTGAGGATAGTTATGCACATGCTTCTCGATCTTGAATACCTTATTCTGAGCCTTCAAGTCCATACAGATAGAGATATCCAGGGTCTCGTCCTTATCGGTCAGCGTCTCGTCATAAGCATTCTTCACATAACGTCCTGCGAACTTGTTCCACTCGTCGACATTCACGTAGCTCTTCACGAAGTCAGGCTCAAGGTCCTCTACGACAAAGTATTTACCTTGCAGGTCTACTACGGGGCGCTCGGCACCCTTCTTGTCGATCAGCACGATGGGACAGATGCCTGCTTTCTTTGCCACAAAGGCATCGTCAGCACCGAAGTTAGGAGCGATATGCACGATACCGGCACCATCGTCGGTCGTCACATAATCACCAGGAATCACCTTGAAGGCATCACCCATCGGTTTGATGGCAGGCATCAGCTGCTCATACTCCATGCCGACGAGATCCGTACCTTTGTAATGACCGACAATCTTCCAAGGAATCACCTTGTCGCCAGCCTTATAGGCATTCAGGTCACCATCCTTACCCTCTTCCTTGAAATAGGCGTTCAGACGTGCCTCTGCCATCACGATGGTGATAGGCTCTGCGGTATAAGGATTATAGGTCTGTACGGCGACATAGTCAATCTTCGGACCGACACAGAGTGCGGAGTTGGCGGCAAGGGTCCACGGTGTGGTCGTCCATGCGAGGAAATAAGGGGTTCCCCACTCCGTCATCTCGGGTTTCGGATTCTTCATCTTAAACTGTGCCGTACAGGTGGTGTCCTTCACGTCACGGTAGCAACCGGGCTGGTTGAGCTCGTGGGAAGAAAGACCAGTACCTGCGGCGGGAGAATACGGCTGGATGGTATAGCCCTTATAGAGCAGTCCTTTCTGATAGAACTGTTTCAGCAACCACCAGAGGGTCTCAATATACTTGTTGTCATAGGTGATATAAGGATGATCCAGGTCTACGAAATAACCCATCTTCTCTGTCAGCTCACGCCATTCGGCAGTGTACATCATCACATTCTCACGACACTTGAGGTTGTAATCCTCAGTAGAGATATAACGCTCTGACTCCTTGTTGTCGATATCCGCCTTCGTAATACCAAGCTCTTTCTCCACACCCAGCTCTACAGGGAGTCCGTGGGTGTCCCAACCTGCCTTGCGGTGTACCTGATAGCCACGCATGGTCTTATAACGGTTGAAAGTATCCTTGATAGAACGTGCCAGTACATGGTGAATACCGGGATGACCGTTTGCAGAGGGAGGTCCCTCAAAGAACACAAACTGAGGACAACCCTCACGCTCCTCTATAGAGCGAAGGAACACATTCTTCTCCTTCCACATCTGCAGGACGTCATTGTTTACCTGCGTCAAGTTTAAACCGCCGTGCTCGGCGAATCTCTTTCCCATAAATTTATCTTATTTTTTCTTTACTTTTTCCTTACTTTTTTATTTTAATGCGCAAAGTTACAAATAAAAAATGAAATACCCAAATCTTTTGATATATTAATGTAAAAATTAAGAAGCCTAAGGTTTCGACCCACGAAGGTACCGCCTTCGAGGGGAGGATGTGCCGCCTTCGAGGGGAGGATGTGCCGCCTTCAAGGGGAGGATGTGCCGCCTTCAAGGGGAGGATGTACCGCCTGTTAACTATGACGGATTGACGGATGACGGATAATTTTATAAAGTCTATTATACGCACGCGCAGGAACTCTGAAAAAGAGCTGAATTTTCGAGTTCCTGCACGCGCACACGTGAAAGTCTCAAAAACCATCCGCCATCCGACAATCCGTCAATGCCATTATACTACTAATTAGCATAGCTAATTAGTATAAAGAGACAGTACTTCCGTCGTGGAATCAGAGACCCGATAACGGTGATCTGTACGGATGCCAACGAGCCAGACAACCTGATGATCCGCATCTGTAGCCACCAACTGACGACGTTTCTCAAATAATGTCATCTTACGGTCGGTCATCAGGTCGCTCAACAGTTTCCGTCCCTCCATACCGTAGGGTTGCATCACATCACCTTCCTCCACTCGTCTGACAGTCAGGGGAAAGCGCACCTTAGAAGCATCTATAGTGGCGATGGCTGCATCTTTTGATATCCAAACAGGCTCTTTCTTCACCGAGAGTCTCAACTGGTCGTCCAGCACATAGGTCCCTTCTTCTGGAATCCTCAACGGTTTCATCGGTTTTAACGAGGGCTCGACGAGTAGTCTGCCACGGTCTACCAACAAGTCATACCCCTCTGGAGAAGAGAAGACACGCCCCGTCTCCGCCCCCATGATCTGCCTTACTTGTGCGCCGTTGAAACCGTATTGTTTTGCCCATTGGTGTATTACATATTCACTTGAACCGTATTTTGTCAACTCATTTAGTTCTAATTCTTTAACACCATTAAAATGGCTCACAACCGCATCTATTACCTGTTGCGCCTCCAACAGGTTTTCTGCTGTCCGCTGTATATTCTCCGAAACGGCGGGATTCAAGTCTTTCAGCAACGGCAACACCTTTAAGCGGATCATGTTACGCTGCACATCCGCCTCCAGATTGGTGGAGTCCGTCACATAGTCCTGACCCTTTGTTTTCAGATAGGCTTCAATCTCCTGCCGTGACACACACAGCAAGGGACGGAGGACATTGCCGTTTCGGGGGTGGATACCTGTCAGCCCCCGCAAGCCAGTACCACGTACAAGATTCAGCAAGACTGTTTCCACGGTGTCGTCACGGTGGTGGGCAACGCAGACACCTGCAGCTCCAATATCGGCTCTTAATTGCTCAAAATAACGGTATCGCAGCTCACGAGCTGCCATTTCAACGCTCACCTTATGTGTTTCGGCATACATCAGCGTATCGAAATGAATGCGATGGAATGGGACACTTTTCTGCAGACAGAGCCGTTCGCAGAACCGCTCATCCCTATCCGACTCCTCCCCACGAAGATGGAAATTACAATGAATAGCATGGATTTTATAGCCCATTTCATCGAGTAATAGCAACAAGGCGACGCTGTCAGCACCACCACTTAACGCAACAAGATATAACTCGTTGATATCAAGAAGCTTATACTTTTTAATGTAATCTTTTACTTTACTCAACATAGAGCACTAATCCTTTCAGATATTCGCCTTCCGGATGGTAGATATTAATAGGATGATCGGCTGGCTGATGCAGCTGGTGCAGGATGCGCACCTTACGCTTGGCAAGTGCCGCCGCCGTGAATACCGCATTGCGGAAATGGTCCTTCGTGACCACTTGCGAACAGGAGAACGTGAAGAGGATGCCACCCTTCTCTATCTTCTCAAAAGCCTTCTGGTTCAATCGGGTATAGCCTTTCAGCGCATTATGCAAGGCACCACGATGCTTGGCAAATGCCGGAGGATCAAGGATGATGAGGCTATAGTCTGAGCCTGCCTTCTCCAAATACTTAAAGGCATCCTCACAATAGGCTTCATGGCGGGCATCACCCGGGAAGTTCAATGACACATTCTCTTTGGTCAGTGCTATCGCCTTTGCCGAGCTGTCAACGGAGTGTACCAGTTCCGCACCGCCACGCATGGCATAGAAGGAGAAGCCACCCGTATAGCAGAACATATTCAGCACCCGCTTCCCTTTGGCGTATCGCTCCAATAGCGATCGGTTCTCCCGCTGGTCCACGAAAAAGCCCGTCTTCTGTCCTCTGAGCCAGTCGACACGGAACTTCAGTCCGTTCTCCAGTGCGATATTATCGTCACTGCCTCCATACAGGAAACCGTTCATATCGTCCTCCGTCATGAAGGGAAGTGTCGTCTCACTCTTATAATAAATATGTGAAATACGCGAATCCATCACCTCGACAAGTACCTTCGCTATCTCCTTACGCATCAGGTGCATACCGATGGAATGGGCTTGCATCACCGCCGTCTGTCCATAGACATCAATAATCAAGCCCGGGAGGTGATCACCCTCGCCATGCACCAGGCGGTAGGTGTTGTTCTGTGGGTTATCGGCAATACCGATGGCAAGGCGCATCTGTAATGCCGACTGCAGACGGGAATACCAGAACGCACGGTCGATTTCCACGTCAGAGAAAGTCAGTACACGGACAGCAATAGAACCTTGCTGATAATGTCCGACAGCGATGAAATCGCCCTCAAAAGTGACGACACGTACCAACTCGCCTTCCTCGACACCATCGTCCATCCGCTGGATAGCCCCGGAGAACACCCAAGGGTGAAAACGGCGCAAGCTCTCATCCTTCCCCTTCCGTAACTGTATTTGTTTGTACATCATGCTCGACTTTTATCAATTCGTAATCTCCTGTCTGTTCTAATCGCATCAGCTCCTCATAGAGCAAGATACACGTCCATGCGTCTGTTGACGCATAAATCTTCTGCTTGTCACTCAGCACATCCGTCTCCCAGTTAGAGAGCTGGTCACGCTTACTGATCCGCATCCCGAAGAAATTGGCGAAGAGTTTCTGAAGACTCTGGTCCTCCACACCTATCTCCTTGACTTTGTCCTGTAGGTCAATAAAATAACCTCTGTTGAACTCCCCACGCTTGGCAAGCATCATCAGGTCATCATGCAAAGACAGTCCTATCTTGGGAACCTGTACGTCTTCCAAGAACCTTTTGATGGCAGCGGTCATCCCCAGCTGGTTTAAGCGGAACAAGAAACAGATGTCATGCGTGGCTACTTGCAGGAGAGCCACTTGGTTGACTCTTCCTTTCTTGAAGGAGGGTCTTGTCTCTGTGTCTATACCGAGAATGGGTTGGGTCAACAGGAAATCAACGGCCTTCTCTGCCTCCTTCTCTGTGATGACTACCACGATGCGTCCCTCGAAGATGATTCTTGGCAAGGTGCCTATTTTCGTCTTATCGAATTTATTAAATAGAACTTTTTTCATCAAACTTTTGTTTTCAAGGTGCAAAGATACTATAAAATACAAAAAAAAAGACGATTTTATGGCGATTTCTGAGTTTTTTCATGTACTTTTGCACATTATTTAATAGTAAACTATGGCAAAGAAGAAAAAAACAACCGCTGCGCCCTCTTTTAAAGAGACTATAGGCATTGACAAAATATTCCATAACGAACGACTGAATTTCTTTCTGGGTTTCCTGTTGCTGTTCGTGGCAGGTTACCTGATATGGGCATTTATCTCCTACTTCACCACAGGTGCCGCTGATCAGAGCATGATAGAGACACCGAAGGACGGAGAGGTACTCAACCAGAACGGGGAGTTCCAGAACTCTTGCGGTTCGTTGGGAGCCTACAGCTCCTGGTATTTCATCAAGCGCTGCTTTGGGTTATCAGCTTTCCTGATTCCCCTTTTCATCCTGTTAGTCTCCATCAACCTAATGAGGGCGTATAAGGTAAACCTGATCAAATGGTTCATGGCACTTGCACTGATTATGATATGGACATCGGTGACACTCGCTAAATTCCTCACACCTTTCTTTATAGACGCTCACTTCAATCCTGGTGGCGACCATGGTTTAGCCATTTGTGGCATTATTGAGGGATTAGCCGGTGCACCGGGACTCACTTTCCTGTTGGCAATCAGTGCCATTGCGTTCCTCGTCTACCTGAGTGCGGAGACCATCATTATCATCCGCAAGATATTCAATCCTTTGCGCTATCTGAAAAAGATACCGATGGAGATTCATATCGGTAAGGGGGATTCGGACGACAAACAGGGCATAAAGACCATAGAAGACCCCACTGTCTTCGACGACCCGGAAGAGCAAACCGTTGACTTCGGACCCGTAGAGGTGGAAGAGAAGGAGCCACAGCCTGTCTATCAGCGTCCAAAACCAGTGATCACTGAGGATATCGCTCCTGTAGCAGATACTACAGGTGTGGAAATGACGGTGGAGACAGGAGAGAAAGAAGAGACGGCAAGCGGGGAAGACCTCGTCGGAGAGTATGGCGACATCACTACACCTTACGACCCTAAGCGTGATCTGGAGAACTACCACTACCCGACCCTCGACCTGTTGAAGAAATATGATGACGACGGTAAACCATATATCGATATGGCTGAGCAGACAGCGAACAAGAACCGTATCGTGGACGTGCTGCGTAACTTCGGTGTGGAGATCAGCAGTATCAAGGCGACCGTAGGTCCTACCATTACGCTTTACGAGATTACCCCAGCCCCTGGTGTTCGTATCTCCCGCATCCGTAACTTGGAGGATGATATCGCACTGAGCCTCTCTGCCTTGGGTATTCGTATCATCGCCCCTATCCCCGGAAAGGGCACGATAGGTATTGAGGTGCCGAATGCGAAACCCAGCATTGTCTCGATGGAATCGATCCTTAATTCCAAGAAATTCCAGGAGTCAACGATGGAACTGCCTTGTGCGGTGGGTAAGACGATTACCAATGAGGTATTCATGTTCGACCTCGCCAAAGCCCCCCACCTGCTGGTTGCCGGTGCTACTGGTCAGGGTAAGTCTGTCGGTCTGAATGCCATCATCACCTCCTTATTATATAAGAAGCACCCCGCAGAGTTGAAGATCGTGCTCGTTGACCCGAAGAAGGTGGAGTTCAGTGTCTACGCCTCCATCGACAAGCATTTCTTGGCGAAGGTCCCTGAGGAGGATGCCGATCCCATCATCACGGATGTCACGAAGGTGGTACGCACCCTGAACTCGCTATGTAAGGAGATGGATACCCGTTACGACCTGTTGAAGATAGCTCAGGCTCGTAATATCAAGGAATATAACAAGAAGTTTATCGACCGCCAGTTGAATCCTGAGAGAGGTCATAAGTTCATGCCGTACATCGTGGTGGTTATCGATGAGTTCGGTGACTTGATTATGACGGCAGGCAAGGAGGTGGAGCTTCCTATCGCCCGTATCGCCCAGCTGGCACGTGCCGTGGGCATCCACATGATCATCGCCACCCAGCGTCCTACCACGAATATCATCACTGGTACTATCAAGGCTAACTTCCCGAGTCGTATCGCCTTCCGTGTGGGTGCCATGATTGACTCCCGTACCATCCTCGACCGTCCGGGGGCTCAGCAGTTGATTGGTCGTGGTGATATGCTGTACCTCAATGGTGGTGAGCCCGTCCGTGTACAGTGTGCCTTTGTCGACACGCCGGAGGTGGAGCGCATCAATCAGTTTATCTCCCAGCAACAGGGTTATCTCTCTGCCTTCGAGTTGCCAGAGCCTGATATGCCTGACGATGACATGGGTGAGGCTGCCGATGTGGATATGCAACACCTCGACCCGATGTTTGAGGATGCCGCCCGTCTGATTGTCATCAACCAGAGCGGCTCGACGAGTCTGATACAGCGTAAGTTCGCGATCGGCTACAACCGTGCCGGTCGTCTGATGGACCAGTTGGAGAAGGCTGGTGTGGTAGGTGCCGCCCATGGCGCCAAGCCACGTGAGGTACTGATACAAGATGAGATGAGTCTTGATAATTTATTAAGTCAATGGAGAAGATAAGGATAACATTTTTGATGCTGCTCTTTGCGGTGGCATCCTACGGACAGACGGCAACGTCGGTCCTCGACAAGACAGCAAAGGTTGTCTCCCATAAGAGTGGTGTTCAGGCATCATTTACCATCAGCAGTAAGCAATATGGCAGCACCAGTGGTACGATAGATATCAAAGGACGTAAGTTCCATACGACGACCAACGAGGCTGTGGTATGGTTTGACGGCAAGACGCAGTGGACGTATGTCAAGCAGAATGACGAGGTGAATGTCAACAACCCCTCTGCCGCCGACTTGCAGGCGATCAATCCCTATAACTTCATCTATATGTACAAGCAGGGATATACTGCCACGATGACGACCAGCGGGAACAGTTACGTCGTGACCTTGAAAGGCAAAGGAAAGAGTATCTCTGAGCTGGTGATTACCATCAACAAGCAGACTTACGTGCCTTCCCAGATCCGTATGTTGCAGAATAAGCAATGGACCACCATCAAGGTTTCTAACTTCAAGACAGCAAGCCTGTCAGACGGTCTCTTCCGTTTCAACCCCAAGTCGTACCCCAACGCAGAAATCATCGATCTGAGATAACATGAATAAGTTTCAACTATTTCGTTTGCTTCGGAAGAACAACAAGCTAAGCGAGAAACGTAACGTGATGTTCGAGGCAAACCAGTATGGTAAGTTCTTTGCCTATCTGGGACTGTCTTTCTTCGTAGTGTATTTCATCGCCATCGGTACTTTTTTAGGATGGACAGCAGCTACCGAGGATGAGTACGAGATGGTTTTCTTCATCCTTCCCTTTATCCTGCTCTTTGATTTCTTCGGACGTTTCATGGCGCAACAGACACCCGTCATGCTTGTCAAGCCATATCTGCTGATGCCTGTCAGCAAGTATACGGCAGTCGACTGTTTCCTGGTGTCGCAGCTCTTCGATAGCAGTAACCTCATCTGGATGTCGCTGTTCCTACCCTACACCTTCATCTGTGTCTGTGGCAGCATGACATTGCTGCAAGGACTGGGCATGCTGTTGTTACTCCATCTGATGATACTGACGAACAGCCAGTGGTACTTGCTGGTGCGCACACTGGTGAACCGCAGCATATTCTGGTGGGCGTTACCCATCGTTGTCTATGGCTCTTTCGTACTACCCTTCATCCTGGTGTCCGACAAGACGGTTGAGAAACTCCTCGACCAGATATTCGATTTCATCGGGGAATACGCCTTCTCCTGGTATACGCTCGCCCTCTTTGCCATCCTTTTCCTCGTCTTGTTCCTCATCAACCGCACATTACAGATGCATTTGATCTATGATGAGATATCCAAGCAGGAGAAGACCAAGTTAAAGCATGTATCGGAGTTTACGGCACTCAACCGCTTCGGACAGATTGGTGAGTATCTCAAGTTAGAGATTAAGAGCACGATGCGCAACAAAGCGATACGTACCCGTTTCATCCAAGGTGTTCTCATCATCACCATGCTCTCCCTGTTGATTGCCTATACGGATACCTATACAGGAGGCTTTGCCCGTAACATGTGGTGCCTCTATTGTTTCGTGTTCTTCGGAGCCGTCAACCTCGTGAAGGTGATGGGACCGGAAGGCAACTATATCGACCTGCTGATGGTGCATGAGGAGAATATCCTGACGCTCTTACGTGCTAAGTACTATTTCTACTGCACGATCGTCCTGTTGCCCTTCCTGTTGCTACTGCCCCCTATCATCTCCGGCAAGTTCTCCCTGTTGATGGTACTCGCCTACCTGTTGATTACCACAGGACCCGAGTATTGTCTGCTTTTCCAATTAGCAGTCTGGAACAAGCAGACACTGCCTTTGAATGATAAGATAACGGGTAAGAACCAGTTTGAGAACAAGCTCCAACTGATTATCGAGCTCGTCGTGTTCTTCGTACCCGTAGCCTTGGTACTTATCCTGCAAGCACTGTTCAACGAGGAGGTCTCTTTCATCGTCATGATTGTCATCGGTCTCGCCTTCACCCTTGCCAATCCCTATTGGATGCGCCATATCTACAAGCGGATGATGCGTCACCGCTATGAGAACCTCGAGGGCTTCCATTCTACAAGATAAAGACAAATAGAAAGATATGTATTTCACGGGTATTATCATTGCTATATGCACCTTCCTGACCATCGGGATATGGCATCCTATTGTGATTAAGACGGAATACCACTGGGGCACCCGCCCTTGGATTGTCTATCTCGTCATCGGACTGGTCTGTATCATTGCGGCACTCTTCATCGAGAACACCATCGTATCCGCTATCATCGGGGTCTTTGGTGCCTCAGCACTCTGGGGCATCGGTGAGTTGTTCTCCCAGAAGAAGCGCGTACAGAAGGGATGGTTTCCCATGAATCCCAAGCGTCGTGACGAATATCCCCCCATCGACAAGAGCGAGACGCTCTGTCCTGTACATTATGGTAATAGCACGGACGACGATGAAGACACTGCTGATACAAGTCGGTAAGACCGTCAATAAGCATTTTATCGCCGGCATTCATGATTATGTGGAGCGCATCAATCATTACATGCCCTTTGAGGTCATTACCATCCCTGAACTCAAGAATACGAAGAGTCTGACGGAGGAGCAACAGAAACAGGCAGAGGGAGAGCTCATCCTCAAGCAGTTACAACCCTCCGACACCGTGGTCTTGTTGGACGAGCATGGCAAGGAATACCGTAGCGTGGAGTTCGCCCGTTGGCTGGAACAGAAACGCAACACGGCGCGACGACTCGTCTTCGTCATCGGTGGTCCTTACGGTTTCTCCAAGGAGGTCTATGCGAGAGCCAACGAGCAACTTAGCTTATCCAAGATGACCTTCAGTCATCAGATGATACGCCTCACCTTTACCGAACAGGTCTATCGTGCCTGTACGATTATCAAAGGCGAGCCTTATCACCACGAGTAATCAGAACAAACTACCTATCTGATAGACGGCAGCACTGACGATCCACGCAAGAACGGTGGTATAGCAGGCTGCGAAGAGTGCCCATTTCCATGACCCCGTCTCATGCTTGATGGCGGTGATGGTGGCGATACAGGGGAAGTAGAGTAGTACGAAGAGCAGGTAACAGTATGCCACCAATGGTGTGATGCCCTCCAGTCCTCCTAACACACCGATGGTCGAGGCTACAATCTCCTTGGCACCCACACCGGCAATCAGTGACACGTCCAACTGCCACGTAAAGCCCTGTGGTGAGAACAGCGGAGCCACCAACTGTCCCATCCGTCCGATATACGACTGGTCCATGGATGGTGCGACACCCATCGTACCGAAATAGCCCAATGCCCATACGATGATACTTGCCACGAGGATGATGCCTCCCATCTTCTTCAGGTACTCCTTACCTTTCTCCCACGTATGTCTGCCAATGGCTTTTGCCGTTGGCCAGCGGTAAGGGGGCAACTCCATCACAAAGGGAGTGTCCTCGCCCTTGATGACCACGGTGGAGAAGAGTTTGCTGACGATCACGGCAACCAGAATACCAATGGCATAGAGCGACAGCATGATCCACGACTGGTACGCTGTGGCGAAGAAGGTACCGATGATCATAATATAGACAGGCAAGCGTGCTGAGCATGACATAAACGGCAGGATCATCATGGTGATCAGACGGGAGCGGCGACTCTCGATGGTACGTGTCGCCATGACGGCTGGGACATTACAGCCAAAGCCCATCACCAAGGGGATGAACGACTTACCATGCAGTCCCATTCCGTGCATCAGCTTATCCATGATAAAAGCGGCACGAGCCATATAGCCCGAGTCCTCCATCAGGGAGATAAAGAAATAGAGTATCAGGATCTGGGGCAGGAAGACGATGACGGCACCCACACCGCCGATGATACCGTCTACCAGCATCGAGCGCAACGGTCCGTCAGGCATCTTGCCGCTGACGAAGTCGCCAAGCCACTCCACGCCCATGTCAATCCAGTCCATCGGGTACTGTCCGAGTACGAAGGTGGTCTGGAACATCAGGAAGAGGAGGGCGAAGAAGATAGGGAATCCTAAGTATTTATTGGATAGGATATTATCAATCAGATGGGTCGTGCGATAGGTGTCCTGCTTGTCACCCGTCTTGAACTCAGCCTCAGTCAGTGCGCCGTTGATGAATCCGTATTTCGCATCCATGATAGCCGTCTCTGAGTCTGTCAGCATCTCCTCATAGACACGGGCGGCAGCCTTGTCACGCTCCACGAGGATTGCCTTGCTGTGCTCCCCTGCCTTCTCCCGCACGAAATTCTCGATGTCCGTGTCGTGCTCTAAGAGTTTCAGGGCGACATAACGGGTGGAATAGCGGGGATGGATGGCTGGGTCTGGCTTCAGGAACTGTTGTATATGGTGGATACCGTCCTCTATCTCATGTCCGTAGTTGATATGGATATGGCGTGCCGTCGTATTGGCACCCTCATAGACCTCGATGACTGTCCTGAACAATTGCTCCACACCCATGCCGCTCTTGAAAGAGGTAGGTACCATCGGTGTTCCGAAGAGTGTCGACAGCACTTGCAGGTTGGCGGAGTCGCCCCGACGCTCAAACTCATCATACATATTCAAGGCGCACACCATCGGCAGGTCCATGTCTAATAACTGTGTCGTCAGGTAGAGGTTACGCTCGATATTCGAGGAGTCGACGACATTGATAATGACATCCGGGGTCTGCTCCGTAAGGTGTTTCCGCACATATAGCTCCTCTGGTGAGTAGCACGACAGGGAGTATGTGCCCGGCAGGTCGGTGAGGTTGAACTCATAGCCGAAATAGTGGGCATGCGCCACAGATGCATCCACCGTCACTCCCGAGTAGTTCCCCACATGCCCATGGGCTCCCGAGGCGAAATTAAACAAGGAGGTCTTACCACAGTTAGGGTTACCTACCAATGCCACGTTCAGTGTACGGTGCTCCCGCAGTGCCATGTGCTGCAGGTAGTCGTCGGGGTGGTTCTCGGGGGTGATATCCTCACGATGGGAACGACCGCTCTGGGGTTTCTCCTCATAACCCTGTTCTGCAGAGATCACCTCGATCATCTCTGCTTCCTGACGACGCAGACTGACCTCATAGCCCATCACCTTATATTTCACAGGGTCTTGCAGGGGTGCGTTCAGCAACACCTCCACCTCCTTACCTCTGATAAAGCCCATCTCTATGATACGCTTACGGAATCCGCCGTGTCCTTGTACCTTTACAATGACACCATGCTCGCCTGTCTTCAGTTCTGATAATCTCATCGTCTCTTATATATTTCGTGCAAAGGTACGAAATATTCTTCTATTCTTCAACAGTTCACACCCAAATACCTACAAATGAGGATAGCATCAGGCTAATAATATCTGTACGATACGCTCTGCCGAACGACCGTCCCAGCGGTCGGGCAGACTACCTGTCTTCCACTCTCCTGCCACCATGCGACGCAAGGCGTCACGCAGTTTTCCGGCATCCTCACCTACCAGTTCGTTGGTCCCCTGCTTGACCGTCTCGATATGCTCTGTGTAACTGTTGAGGGTGATACAGGGAACATGATGGAATGTCGCCTCCTCAGCGACGTTACCAGAGTCAGTGATGATACCCATCGCATGGGAGGTCAGGTAACCGAACTCCAGATATGGGAGGGAGTTGAGAGGTGAGAGTTGAGAGGTGAGAGTTGAGAGGTGAGCGGTGACGGAAGGGCGTAAGGGGGCGATAACGGGGATGTCACCCGTCTCCTCACTGATAGTATCGAGCATCTTCTGCAGATTCTCCTGATCGGCAAGCAGTGCCTTACGGTTGATGGTGAGCACAAGGTACTTCCCATCCTCTATTCCCTCCAGACAGGCTGGTCGTTGCCAACGGTCATGGTTATAGCGCAACGAGTCCATCAGGATATTACCCACCATATATATCTTGTGCATCTCAGCACCCTCTCGTGTCGCGATACTATTGGAGCTGACACCTGCCGTAAACAGCAGGTCACTCAGACCGTCAATCACCAGGCGGTTGATCTCCTTCGGCATCTTGATATCAAAGGAACGGGTTCCTGCCACCAAGTGGGCAAGGCGCAGTCCCCTCTTCTTCGTCACGATAGCGGCAGCCATCGTAGAGGCAAGGTCGTCCACCACGATGACGGTATCTGTCTCGTGCTGCTCCAGATACTGCTCAAACTCCGACATCACCCTACCCGTCAGTTCGTTCAGGTTCTCACAGTCAACACCCAGAAAGATATCCGGGCGTGGTATCTGCAGGTCGTCAAACAACGAGTCCTCCAGTGTGGGGTCATCTGCCTTTCCCGCATACACCAGTTGATACATAATACCTTCCGTCTTCTCGATGGAACGGATGATGGGAGCCACCTTCACGAAGTTAGGACGAGCCCCTGTGAATATACAAATCTTCTGCATATCTATAGTTTTATGAATATACGTTTACGATACAGCACATAGCCTATGACGAAATTGATGGCAACGAACGTCAGGGCATATGCCAATGAGCACCATTTCAACGAAGGAATGACCAGGTGAAGGGCATCGTAGATGAACGACGAGACACCCCAGCGTCCAAAAAGGATGGCAAGTACCTCACTGCCCACATAGAGTATCAGGGCATTCATGCCGAACACCTGAAAACCTCTGTAATAGAGCGGATGGCACGACGTGTAGTCGACGACCAGCATGGCGAGTGCCTGCAGGGAACTGGCAAGTCCGCAGGTGACAAGTACATACGACGGACTCCATACGCACTTGTTCAGTGGGAGTCCGTAACTCAACAGATAACCAGCCAATACGCACACGATACCAACAGCAAACAGTCCTATCATCTTCTGCTCGATAGTGGGTGCTGTCTTAATCAGTTTTCCACAATAGAAACCGATGAGCACATGTGCCACTCCAGAGATGGTACCCAGCAGTCCCTCCGGGTCGATGGGTGTATGATGATACAGGTGGTCGTCACCAAACAACAGCAGGTCGGTACGCCCCAAGATGTTCACACTGGCATCCTCGGCATAGCCATTCCCCATGATCAACAGGATGCTGTAGCCCCCTAACAACACGATGATGGTGGGGATGATATAACGATGGTTCACAAAGAGGGTGAACATCGAGACAAAGAAATAACAGAGCGCGATGCGCTGTAATACGGCGAAGTAACGCAGATGTGCGAAGTCTAACGGGTCACCCCATACTGCCATGCCCAACCAGTTGATCAACAGACCAATCACGAAGAGCAGCACGCTACGCTTCACCACTTTATATATAATAGGGGCTGTTGGAACAAACTGCGTCTTCGACATCGACAGATAACAAGAGATTCCCATGATAAACAGAAAGAACGGGAACACCAGATCGCAGGGGGTCAGTCCGTTCCATGCCGAGTGTTGCAGCATCTCGAAGGAGTCGCCACTACCATTATTCACTAAAATCATTCCTGCCACCGTCATACCGCGAAGCACATCCAGTGACACCAGTCTCTTATGTTCTTCCATACCACTTGCAAAGGTACGATTAAGTGAGCAAAATGCCAAATTTATTTGAGCATTTTCAAACGTGAGTACCTTCGACCAAAGGTCAAAGGTACGATTAAGTGAGCAAAATGCCAAATTTTATTTGAGTTTTCTCGGAAGGCTACGGGTAGGCGAACGTAGTTCGGGAATACCTTCGACCCTTGAAGCCGGCACCTTCCTGGTTGTTCCATAGGGTGGAACACTTTGTTCCATGGGGTGGAACAACTTGTTCCATGGCATGGAATAAAGTATCCTTTTGACTCCGATCTATGATCGGGATGCCTTCTATCTTTGGCAAGGCGGCAACGGTGGCATGGGTTTTAAAATTACGTGTAGGAAAAACGACAGACAGAATCATTGCTCAGCCTGTCGTATTATCACACATTTTTTGCGTAAATGATATACTATACATAAAAAGCGTCCTACTAAGATGGTACTCAGCAGGACGCTCTTTATGTATTTTTAATCCTATCAGAAAGTATAGGTCAGAGAGCACTGTATCTGATGACGGTTATCCTTGACACTGACGGCATCACAATGGTTGGTGAGGGTTTCAATCCCAGTACCAATAACACTTCCATTATCGTCTAACACATCGTATTCATACGATGCGGAGTAGTCCTTCATGAAGGGATAGAAGTCACCCTTACGCATGCTGTACTGGTAAGCGAGGTCGAGACGGAATTTGTCGAACGAGAATCCTACACCAGCGGTGATGCGGTGTGTATCCTTCCAATTGATGTAATGGGTGGTGGAAGCGTAGTAGACACCAGGTGAGTACAATGTCTGGTCGCGAACACCATTCTCCTGATACATCGGTGATACGTAGTTGTAGCCGAGACGGATAGCGAGGTTCTTGTCTGCCTTGAACTCAGCACCGAGCTTCAAGGTAGAAACACCCTTCAAAGTATTCTCCGTATGACGCTTCATCACGTTATCGCTGGAACTGCTCTCACTATAGGTGTCATAATACCAGTCGTAATAACGACCGTCAACAGTCCGCATATCACAAGCTCCATAGTCAGCATACTCATACACAGCACCCAGTGCGAGATAATCGCCAACGGTATGTCCGAGACTCAACCCGAACTTCCAAGGAGTATTGAAGCGGAAGTCCTCTTTCGCAGACTCACGATCGACATTGGTACCAATAGTGGTATAGTTCTCGGTCGTCAAGCGATAGAATGTAGGAGTGGCAACAGAGACACCGATACGGAAGGGAGACTCCTCGACAGGACGGAAGATCAAACCAGCCTTCACGTTATAGCCATAACCAGTAATCTTGTGGTTATCGGAAATGAGCACATCCGTGATTTCCTGACTGCTGAGTATCTCGTAATACTCACTGTAATTCTTATAACGTACAGAGTGAACACCAACTGTCAGACCCAGATAGAGGCGATTCTTGATATTACCACTGATATTGAAGTCAAACTCTCCGATATAACCCGTGTTGGCACGATTGAAATCATAGGAATAACCGGCATAGTCGTGAAGGACATCATTCTCGTCAAGCACCATATTTCCCAGATAAAGGTCGTCGAGTTGTGAGTAGGCAAGTCCATTATTCAGGAATAGCCCATTCATATCCTTGAGCACTGTCATACGGTTCTGCGCCGATCCCTTCAACGCATTAGCCGCATACAGCACATGGTTGAAGTTACGATTCTTATGGTAGTTGAAACCAAAGTTCAGATAACTCGTCTTACCTGTGCGACTGCTGAACACCACACCAATCTGGTCGAAAGACACATGGGTCTTGCTACCATCCTGGAAAGACTTACCTTCCTCTTGGACATTCACACCCAGCGTTGCCGAGACCTGTCCCTTGCGGAACAAACCGATACCGGCAGGGTTGGAACCCATGGTGGATATCTCAGCACCTAAGGCATCCATGGCTCCACCCATACCCACATAACGTGCCGTACCATTCAAATCCTCTGTGGCAAGGGAAGCACCTATGTAAGTATCCTGTGTGGCACTCTGCGCCTGCATCTGCATGGCAGCCATTGCCATTGCAGCGAATAAATATATCTTCTTCATAATCTTTAAACTTTAAACTCTAAACTTTATACTATCTGCGTCCTCCGTAAGAGTGTCCGCCACCTACTGAGCGACCACCGCCGCCACCGAAGGAGCCGCCACCACTGCCTCCGCCAAAGGAACCACCACTGTACATGGATGGAGTGGAAGAGCGATAACCTCCAAGACTATGGTTACTATAGGTACGAGTACCATAATTATGAGTAGTACCAGTGCTATAACGATAGTTACCACTGTATTTGTGGTGAGAGTAACCTGCACGGCTCCAACTTGCCCCGGCATGGGTATAACGAATGTAACGGGGTCCGTACCATCCATAATAGCCATAGCGATAGCGCCAAGGAGAATACCATGTGGAATAGTAATAAGGTGAACGCCATCCCCAATAACCATAATAGCCGTAGTAGCCACCATAATACCAGGGGTCATACCAAGGATCATACCAAGGATCATACCATGTGTAATAGCCACTGTAGTACCATGGAGAAGACCAGCGACCGTCACGATAGCCCTCCCAATAAGCTACACTGGGATTGTAGTCGTCGAAACGACTCATACGACGGGTATACCTATAGTCTTGAGCATCATAATAAGCTGAGTCGGGATATACCCCACGCTCCGCTGAGAAGTCGATGATATCATTGCCCGCTGAGTCTATCGGGGCGACACGGCTCCACGCACGGCGGTTGTATTCGTCAGCGCTACGTGTACTGCCCGCATAATAAGTATCAGTAGGCATCCCATACTTCTCGGCTTCCTTAGCCACGTTCTTCTTCGTAGGTACGAAGTAGAGGTCGTCGTCCTGTGCCATCATAATGATTGGCATGGCTCCAAAGAGGACTGAGAGTAGAACTAACTTTTTCATATTCATTTCCATCATTTTATAGTTTCACGTTGCAAAAATACAACGAATTCCACTGCAAAATTAGGGAAAAACCCTAAACTAAGGTAGGTTTTTCCCTAATTTTTGTAATTTTGCACTAAATTTTTAACATACGATGAAGTATTACGAGGTTATTTTCAAGATTCAGCCAGTCACACAGGATGCCCGTGACATCTTAGCGGCAATGGCTGGTGAGGTAGGTTTCGAGACCTTTGAGGAAACAGAGGAGGGACTGAAGGGATATGTGCAGCAGACGCTCTTCGACCAAGAGGCTCTCGACCAGACCATTCAGTATTTCCCCATGGATGGTACACATATATTATATAATGTGGCTGAGGCCGAGGATAAAGATTGGAACGAGCAATGGGAACAGGAGGGTTTTGAGCCCATCATTATCGATGACGGCAAGATGGTGATTCATGACGGACGACATCTGCCAGAGAATCAACAGTGTCTGTTGCCTGTTGAAATCGACGCTCACCTCGCCTTCGGAACGGGTACGCATGAGACGACCAGAATGATCTGTGCGACCTTGTCAAAGGAACCTCTCAAAGGGAAGAAATTACTCGATGCAGGATGTGGAACTGGCATCTTGGGAATTGTCGCACTAAAACTTGGAGCAGAAAGCGTAACCGCTTATGACATAGACGAATGGAGTTCTGACAACACCCGCCATAATGCCGTTATTAACCAAGTAGATCATCACATGAACATCCTCTGCGGAGACGCCTCCCTACTCGACTCCATCCATGAGCGTTTCGACTATGTCGTGGCGAACATCAACCGCAATATCCTGTTGCAGGATATGGAACGTTTCCGACAGGTAATGGCAAAGAATGCCACCCTTGTCATGAGCGGATTCTACACGGAGGACATCCCCTTATTGGAGGCAAAAGGACAAGAACTGGGACTCACACTGGTGAGCCAGCGAGAGGACAACCATTGGGCTTCTATTGTCATGCGTACATAATTAATTATTAAAACTTTTCCGCAGTTCATAATTATTTTGTACCTTTGCACCGTATTATTCGAATAAACATTAAATTAAGACATAATTATGCTTACATTAAAACTCATCACTGAGGAGACTGACCGCGTCATTCGCGGACTGGAAAAGAAACACTTTAAAGGAGCCAAAGAAGCTATTGACGAGGTGCTTGCCGTTGACAAGCGTCGTCGTGAGGCTCAGCAGAAACTGGACGCTAACCTGAGCGAGGCGAAGAAACTCGCCGCACAGATTGGCGGTCTGATGAAAGAAGGAAAGAAAGACGAGGCGAATGCCATCAAGGAGACGGTGTCTAAGATGAAGGAAGCCAACAAGCAGTTGGAGGATACCATGAACGAGGCACAGGAGGAGATGACCCGTCTGCTCTGCCAGATTCCTAACATCCCTTATGACGAGGTACCAGAGGGTGCTACCGCTGAGGACAACCATGTGGTAAAGAGCAACCAGAAGGAGTGCGACGGTACGGATACCGTTGGCAACTGGACGGCTAACCCTGAGATTCCTACGGCAAAACTGCCTCACTGGGAACTTGCTAAGAAATACAACCTCATCGACTTCGACCTGGGTGTGAAGATTACTGGTGCCGGATTCCCTGTGTATATCGGAAAAGGTGCCCAGTTGCAACGCGCCCTCATTAACTTCTTCCTCGACGAGGCTCGTAAGAGTGGTTATACGGAGATCATGCCACCTACGGTAGTGAATGCCGCCTCTGGCTATGGCACTGGTCAGTTGCCCGACAAAGAGGGACAGATGTACCACTGTGAGGTGGATGACTTCTATCTCATCCCTACCGCTGAGGTGCCTGTCACCAATATCTATCGTGACGTGATCCTCGACGAGGC
>CAJONQ010000025.1 GCA_905235835.1 uncultured Prevotella sp. | reverse complement strand
CTTATTCGTATCTTTGCCGTATGGATACGGCTAAAATACTCCCGTTCGACAAAAAAAGAATAAATTCTTTGTTTTGTGCTCACTTATTCGTATCTTTGCAAAGGAATAACCAATTGCAAGCAAATACTAGATGATATGAAAGCATTCGTGGGCTTGACAGGGATGAATAACAAAAGAGTAATAGTAAAATAATGACAAAAAAGGCTTTTCTTCTATCAGCAGTGATGTGGCTGTGCGGTACGACCCTCATGGCAACATCAGTGAGTCGGCAAAAGGCTCAGCAGATCGCGGCTCATTTTATCAGTCAGAAGAGTCCCAGTCGTAGGGCTCCTTCTGTGGAATCGATGCAGACGAAGGTCGTGCTCGACAAAGTGAATGGCACGGGTATGCCCTATCTCTATGCGGTATATCCATCCGAGGGTGAGGGCTATGTGCTCGTCAGCGGTGACGACCGCTTCACCGAGGTGTTAGGCTATAGTGACAGCGGCACGTATGACGAGAGCAAGCTGCCCGACAATATGAAGGCATGGTTGCAGGGCTATATCGCAGAGATGCAGGAAATGGATGCCAAAGGCTATGCTCCGGTGAAGAGCTCACGTCGTGCTACAGAGGCATGGCCAGCTATTAAGCCGATGACAACGACGAAGTGGCTCCAGCAGGCTCCTTATAATGATTTACTGCCTTCTGATGAGGTTACCGGACACAATCCGGCAGGCTGTATGACGATCGCTACAGCACAAGTGGTGAACTACTGGGCAAAGAAAACTGGGAAACCTGCTAAGACGTTGAAACCTATTCCTGCCTATACCACCGAGACATATAAGATGGCTATAGAGGAACTGCCTGTCACCGATTTTGACTGGACGAAGATGCGGAATGCGTATGATGAGACATCTGCAGAAGCCGATAAGGCTGAAGTGGCAAAACTCATCAAGTATTGTGCCTATGCCAATCAGTCAGACTTCACCCCCATTGTCACTGGCGGAAAGATTGTCGCTATTCCCAATACTTTGATTGAGTATTTCGGCTTCGATAATACAGCGAATGTTCAGATGCATGATATGTTTTCACATGCTGACTGGTCATTGATGATCTACAACGAGCTGAAGAACCAGCGTCCTGTTATCTATGGTGCGTCAATGACGGAAATAACGATTGCAGGACATGCCTTCGTCATTGATGGCTATGACGGTGACGAGATGTTTCATATCAATTTCGGATGGGGTGGCAAAAGTGACGGCTACTACAGGCTTTCTGTCCTGGACTGTCATAATAGGGACAACAAGGACGCTCCTGTCTCTCCCTCCAGTTTTACCTCCAGTCAGTCGGCTGTCTTTGGTGTGCAGATAGGTGTCAGCACCCCGGCAGAGTTATTGTTTAGCACCTTAGTATGGAGAGTAAAGGTAGCCGATAATAGTGTCACTGCCAGTTGTATCAACCTGATGGGTGGTACTTCGAACACGTTCGAATTTGGGTTGGCATATCTGGACGAGAGTGGTACCCTTGAGACCATTGTCACCAAGGAAGAAGAAGTGCCTATGGACATGGCCTTTAGGGAGGTGTCCTATACCGTGCAGCCTACAGACAAACCGCAGGGGACCTATAAGATTGTGCCCATCAGCAGGGTCAAAGGTAATACCCAATGGACTGTCGAAAAGCAACGTTATGTATTGGCAACGTTTGACGGTACCACAGTGAAACTGACGGAGTCTGCCCCCCAGTTGGAAGCTACCGACTTCCAGGCTATCGGTTCCAAGAAGGCAAAGTTAACTCAGGATGTCAGTTTCTTACTCAAGAATAAGGGCTCAGAATTCTTCAATAAAATCTATCTGTTTGCCAGTACGACAGAGGAAAAAGGAAATGCCCAGTCATACTGTTCCGTTACGGTGGTGGAAGACGGCAGCCAGCAGGTCGTGTTGAACTTCAAGCCGGACGTGGCAGGAGCGTGGAATGTGTGGATTGCCACCGATGAGGCAGGCACCAATGTTATTGGCTCTGCGACATTTGATATCGCAGAATTCAGTAATCCTGTTGTCAGCTTCACCGCCACCAACAAGCCTGCCTCGGTAGCTGACCTGGAGGCTGTAATAGGTACTACACCGATAGAGTCAGGAGCCGCCGTTGAGCTTAGATCGACACTGAAGATTACGGCAGCCGAGGCACATAACTACCATATAGAATGGTATCTCAACGGCAAGAAGTCAGATGTCGTCGGCAATGTCTTCTCACAAACGGTGTTGGACGACTATCAGATCGAGGCCCGTTATGTGGAGAACTTCAAGTTCATCTTCGAGGGAACACCGTTTGTGAAGTATGCCGATGCCAACGGTATCATCTATATGGGACCGAACTTCTACAACCATAAGTTCGACAAGCTGCGTGCCTTCGGCTATAGCGTGGAAAGCTATACGGGCAGCAACGGCAAGAACTACCTGGTGGACAACGCCCCCGACACGATCCTCATCGTCAAGGACACGCTGACCGCCGACGTGGTGATGAAACCCAACTATGTGTTGAACCAGTGTGACCTCGGTGATGCCACCGTGGCACCGGTATGGGACTTTGACAAGCCCGACAGTGTGGCACGCTTCGATAACTATCAGGGGAAGTGCTGTTTTACTAAACCGACATGGTTCGACTCCAACTATATCGACCTGAACATGTCGTGCGATGCCAATAATGGCTGGATAGACAATGTACAGGGACAGCAAAACGGCTATGCTGACGTGGGCGCTGGCACCAAGTTCACACTGCCAGCCCGCTATGGTACCATCTACCGTGTGACAACGAAGAACGAGCTCTCTGCCACAACGATAGCCGACAGTACAACGACCAGTTTCCGCAAATCAACAGATGCCGCAGGTAATCAGGTGGCTACCTTATATTATCGTGAGTCAGACAAAGACTCCATTCAGATTGTGGTGGGTGAGGACCTCCAACTGGTATCTATCTCTGCCTCTTACCCGGGTGGCGACAATGTGCTGACATGGTTGCCGGATACGACAGCGACGACCAAGGACGAGCTTGTCACGGTGGAGAAGACGGGCGAGGCGGGAGGACTGCTCTATGACCTGTCCGACCTGACCGTCAACGGCGGACTGAAGGTGGTGGCTGGTGAGCACCGTGACAGTTGCTCCGTACAGATAGAGGTTCCCGATGTGAAGGACGACAGTAAATACCTGTCGGTGACCTTCCAGATGGATGATGGCTTCTCCTTCGCCCTCAAGAGGTTGCTCACACAGATGGTGCTGGAGGGAGCCGACAAGTCGGCGAACGTGGAGATCGTCCTCTCCGATGAGTTTGGTACGACGTTGGCGTCAAAGGTCTCTGAGCATCGTCAGATAGATCAGGTGTTCACCGACTCACTGGAGAATGTGGGTAAGCCCAATGACGTGCACATGGAGGGAAAGATTACCCTGAAGATCTATGTCTACGGTGCGGCAGACTATTACCGGCTGTACATGCCTATCACGTGTTCTGTAGAGATATGTGAGGTGATGCGCTTCCCTGAGGGGTATCATTATGCCACTTATAAGGCAAAGAGCGAGATAGATAATGACGGTTCTGCGTTGTTGAGTGTCGATGCCTACGAGTTAGTCGGTGTTGATGACGAAAACGACCATGTCATCCTGAACCCCATAGAGGAGATTCCAATGGGTGACGTTCTCGTGATCCATTCCGATGAGGCAGGTGCCGTGCATCATATTCCACTGACAAGGGCTGATGATGCCTATGTGCGTGGCAATAACAGATTGTGGGTTTCTGATGGTACCGTCAAAGGTGGCAAGGACATCTATCGCTTCAGCAAGGAAGGCGACGAGTACGTGTTCCGTTCTTCTTCTGCCGATGTGACATTGCCACGTGGTGAGATCTACCTGAAGTTCCACAGTACGACCCGGAAAGAGGTCTTTTACCTCAATGAGAAATCTGTACCAGCACCGACACCGGAGCTTGTCTTCCAAGAAAATGAAGATAACAGGGCACTCATCGAGCAGTATAAGGGTAGGACAATCAAGAAAGTCGTGCTTGACGGTCATAAGTTATACAAGAACCACATGTGGAACACGATCTGTCTGCCTTTTGACATCATCGGTGAGAATATGGACGCCACTCCATTGCAAGGGGCGGAAATCCATGAGTTGGATTTGACGAACAACGGAGACTATGCCGCCCCGACAGGCTATGACGCGGAAAGCGGTGTGGTTACTATCAACTTCAAGTCCGTGCATGCCATAGAGCCGGGTAAGCCCTATCTCCTGGAATGGAGGACCACCACGGCGATTGTGATAGATAATCCTGAGTTTACGAATGTGGCTATCAAGACTTCGGAAGCCGCAGAGATGGCGGTGACCAGCAATGACGGCAAGGTGCAGTTCGTGGGTACTTACGCTCCGGTGATGCTGGCAGGTAACAATATCTCCAATCTTTATGTGGGGACAGATGATAAGATCCATATCCCTACGGAGCATTACGAGGTGGGTGCTTTCAACGGTTATTTCCTCATTGACCTGGGCAACGGTCTCGGTGTACCGGGAAGCAATCCTCTCAATAAGATTCTTTTGAATATTGCCGGAGGCGATAATGTGCTGCGTGTGATTACCATCACCGTGCCACAGCATCTGAAGGACGGTATGTGGTATGACCTGCAGGGTAGGAAGTATGTAGACAAGCCCACTCAGCGAGGCATCTATATCATGAATGGCAAGAAGATATTGGTTAAGTAGATTTGTAAAACAGAATAAATAAGCCCTACGATAATGAAAAAGTCTTTATTATTAGTTGTTATGTGGTTCTGTGGCATGACCGTCATGGCTGATGTCGTCGTCAACTTTGGGGTTACTAACAAGCCGTCAACTTTAGAAGACCTTGTGGTGACTGTCGACGGGACCCCTATCACCTCAGGAGCGTCTGTCACAGACAACGCAACGGTGAAGCTCACTGCTGCTGTTAACAGGGTGTGGCATGTGGAATGGTACATGAATGAGACGAAGGTGGAGAACGACCTGAGTCCTGTACTGGAGGTCAAGGCAACAGCCGACTGTACCATTGAGGCACGCTATGTGGAGAACTTCAAGTTTATCTTTGAAGGAACCCCGTACGTGAAGTATGCCGCTCCGAACGGTGAGATCTATCTGGGTCCTAATTTCTATTGCCATAAGTTTGAGAAACTGCGTGCCTTCGGCTATACCGTCACATCCTTTACTGGCAGTAATGGCAAGTCCTATGCGGCGGACCGCTCGAAGAATCTCAACTTGATCGTGAAGGACACACTGACTGCCGACGTGGTGATGACACCTAACTATTCGTTGAATGAGGCGGACTTCGGTGATGCCACGGTGGCTCCGGTATGGGACTTCGATAAGCCCGACAGTGTGGTGCTCTTCAGAAATTTCCAAGGCAAATGCTGTTTTGTAAAACCGACCTTCTTTGATTCCAACTTTGTCGACTTGAACATGGTGTGTGACGCTACCTATGGCTGGATTGACAACGAGAACAACCAGGACTTGGGATATGCCGACGTAGGAGCAGGTACGAAGTTCACACTGCCTGCCCGCTATGGTACCATCTACCGCGTGGTAACCAAAGACGCGCCGCTGTCTGCCACTACCATCGCCGACAGTACCAGTACGCAGTACAAGACGACGAAAGATGCCCAAGGTAACTATGAGGCAACCTTGCTCTATTACGTGTCAGACAAGGATTCCATACAGATCGACATCAAAGAGGACATCAAACTCGTGTCTATTGCCGCCTCCTATCCCGGCAGTGACAATTTTATGTTGTGGATGCCAGATACCGCCACCGTCAAGAATGAGTTATTGACGATCAGTAAGCCGGCAGGCGCCGGTAGTCTGCTCTATGATGTCTCCGACCTGACGGTCAACGGTGGACTGAAGGTGGAGGCAGGTACACCTCTGGACAGTCTCTCCGCACAGATAGAGGTTCCGAAAGAGTTTGACGAGAACAAATACGTATCGGTGAGCTTCAAGATGGCTGAGGGCTTCTCGTACCTGCATGGCAAGTGCCTAATCGGCATGCGTATATATGGCATCAAGACATCGGCGAAGGTACAGGTGGTGATGTCCGACACGAAAGGGCATAAGTTAGAGTCGAGGCTCTATGAATACAACAACCTCGCTGACAGTGTGCTGCTTGACACCCTGTCTAATATCAAGCAGCCGGAACCAGTCTATATGGAGGGTCTGGTGACCATGAAGATCTATGTCTATGGCGACGCAGATAACTATCGCCTGTATATGGGCATCGACTCGAAAGGGGAGGTGTGTGAGATCTTGCGATTCCCGGAAGGCTATAGCTTCACCCCTCATAAGGCGAAGAGTGAACTGGACTTCGACGGTCTGGGCTTGCTGACTATTGATGCCCATGAGGTACTGGGTGTCAATGAGGAAAAGAGAAGGGTCATCCTGAGCTCCATCGAGGAGGTGCCGATGGGAGATATCATTCTCCTACATACCGACAATCCTGGCGCCACTTATCATATCCCACTGACGAGAGCGGATGATGCCTACGCTCCTGAGAACAATAAACTGAGGGTGTCTGACGGAACCGTCAAGGGTGGTCCTGATATCTATCGTTTCAGCAAGGAAGGTGACATCTACGTGTTCAGGAACTCAGCCACGACCGATATCCTTCCCAACGGAGAGATATACCTGAAGTACCATAGCGCCTACAAGACAGATGTGTTCTATCTGTCTGATGAGGATGTGCCTGAGAAGATATCAGAGCTCGTCCTCCATGAAAGTGATGACAATAACTCGCAGATAGCGCAGTATAAGGGTAGAACAATCAAGAAAGTCGTGCTCGACGGACACACGTTATACAAGAACCACATGTGGAACACGATCTGCCTGCCTTTCGACATCATCAGCGAGGCAATTAGTGCGACACCGCTTAACGGTGCTGTTCTTTACGAGCTGGATACGGCTGACAAGGTCGACTATGCCACCCCCACAGGTTATGATGCGGAGAGTGGTGAAGTCACTCTAAACTTCAAGACAGCGCATGTTATCGAACCAGGTAAGCCCTACGTCCTGGAATGGGAGACGACCACAGCGAGTGAGATCGTCAATCCTGTGTTTGAGAATGTAACCATCAAGACTTCTGAAGCCGCAGAGATGGCGGTGACCAGCAATGACGGCAAGGTGCAGTTCGTGGGTACTTACGCTCCAGTGATGCTGACAGGCAACAATACAGCCAACCTTTATATGGGTACTGACGACAAGATCCATATCCCGACGGAGCATTATGAGGTGGGTGCTTTCAACGGCTATTTCCTGCTTGACTTAGGTAGTGGACTTGGTAAGCTGGGAACGGATAATCTCCAGAAAATAGTGATGAATATCGCAGGAGACGATGACGTGCTGCGTGTGATCACCATCACGGTACCCCAGCATCTGAAGGACGGTGTGTGGTATGACCTGCAGGGACGAAAGTATATCGGACAACCTACCCAGCATGGTATTTATATCGTAAACGGAAAGAAGATTCTTATTAAATAATAGATAATAGGCAAGAATAGGGGACGTTTTTCTTTCATTTTTAAAAGAAATACACTATCTTTGCAATCGATAATATTGAACACGTGAAGGGACAGATGGGCATAGGACAACTGTTGAAGCATATCATCCGATATGTGAGACCGTACCGCTGGCTGGTATTCGTGACACTGGTGCTGACACTGATAGGGTCGCTGTTGGCGCAGGTGAACGCTGTCGTGCTCGACCGCTCGGTGGATGCCATCAATATCCTGGACCAGCAGCCGACATTGTCGTGGGAAAGTGCCATGAGCCTGTTGCTCCTTATCAGTGGGGTGTTGCTGGGTAAGGAGGTCCTTGCCACGGTCGTCAACTTCTTCCGTCGCTATTACGGAGAACGGATGCGCATCCTCGTGAGCCGTGACCTGTCCGTACAGGTGGTGAAGCATATCCTCCTGTTCCGCATGGCGTTCTTCACCACGACAGGTAACGAGCCGGGTAGGCTGCAGGCGCGCATCGACAAGGGTGTGACGAGTCTCAGCAAGGCTGTCAACCTCTTCTTCATCGATATCCTGCCCCTCTTCACCAGTGCCGTCATCGCCCTCGTCCTGATGTTCATGGCTAACTTCTATGTCGGACTGGTGGCACTGTGTATCGTACCGATCTATTTCTATGTCACCTATATCCAGGCGGAGCGTATGCGTGCCGGGCGACGAGGCATCTATGAGGGACAGCAGGCTGTCAGTCAGAATATCCTGAACACCATCGAGAATATCACCGTCATCAAGTCGTTCAACCGTGAGAAGATAGAGGGACAGCGGCAGGCTGACGTGCAGGACGTGGTGACCGACCTGCAGCTGAGTACCCGTAAGAAGAGTTATTTCTATACGGGACTGAAGGGATTCCTGGAACAGATAGGTACCGTGTTCGTCATCATCCTGACGGCATACCTCGTACTGGTGGACTATCCTGGAATGACCATCGGTAAGATCATGTATCACGTGATGCTCTTTTCCAATGTCAGTGCGCCCATCCGCCAGCTGCACCGTATCTATGACGACCTGAACGATGCCCTGATATACTCCGAGGGACTGCTCGACCTGTTGGAGAAGGATGACCATGTGGAGACAACGGGTGACTACCATCCCGCTGAGGTGAAAGGGTGCTTCGACCTGCAGCATGTCGACTTCACCTATCCTAACGGCGTGAAGGCGCTCCATGACGTGTCGATGCGCATAGAGCCCGGTAAGATCACCGCACTGGTGGGTGTGAGTGGAGCCGGTAAGAGCACGGTGGTCAACCTGCTCGACAAGTTCTATCAGACAGACAGCGGTACCATCACGCTCGACGGACACTCCCTCACGGAATGGGACACCCGGTGGCTGCGTGAGCATGTGGGACTGGTGATGCAGAAGAACCATATCTTCGACGGTAGTATCGAGGAGAATATCAAATATGGTAACCCGCAGGCTACCCATGAGGAGGTGGTGGAGGCTGCCCGTAAGGCATCCCTCTACGACCAGGTGATGGCACTGCCTGACGGTTTTGAGAGTAATGCCCTCCGTCTGAGCGGTGGCCAGCAGCAGCGTGTCGCCATCGCCCGTATGTTTATCAAGAACCCCTCTATCATCATCCTCGACGAGCCGACGGCGAGTCTGGACGCTATTGCCAGCGAGCAGATCAAGTCGAGTATCGATGCCATCAAACAAGGACGTACGGTCATCATCATCTCCCACAATATCGGACAGATCGTGGATGCCGACTACCTCTACCTGTTGGAGCAGGGCAGGGTAGTGGAGCAGGGCACGCCGACGGACGTCTACCGCCAGGGAGGACGCTACAAGGAGATTTTCGATGCCAGTGCCCGTAGTATGAATGCAGACAGAATAGCTGACGTAATGGAACAATGATATGAAGATGCGCAAATATATGTTATATATAATGTGGGGCCTGGCACTCCTGGTGATGCTGTCCTGTCATCATACGGAGATACCTGTGCGGTCGCAGAACTTCCTGGACCAGCATTTCTCCCGCAATTCCATCATACTTGTCGAGATGGATAAAGACGATGAGGGAATGGAATATAGCGTGTGGCTTAATGACGGAACGAGGGTTGACTTCGACATACATGGCTCCTGGAAACGTGTAGCACGCAAGAAGACTGGTGTACCGGTGGAACTGGTACCTCCCGCTATCATGGAATATGTGAAGACGCACTACCCCGATAATGTCGTCACCAAGTTCAGCAAGAAAAACTACGGCTACAAACTGGAACTGTCGGACGATATGGATCTGCGCTTTAATCACCAATGCCAGTTTATAGAGGAAATAGATTAAAAAATCTTAAATAATGTTATGAGGTACGCATGCGGTATTGCGTACCTCATTTATTATGTGTACCTTTGCAGCCGCTAAAGTGCGTATTGCGCTGGCTCGATGGCTAACAATACCTTGAGAAAGAGCGATTTACCTTCAGTTTAGAAGTAGTGAGGAGTTCTTTTTAAGTGTATTTGCGAACCAAAGAAAAGCGAGATGACACTTAAAAAGAAAAGAATATATTCACATTATTATTTAAATTTTAAACTGCCAGGATTAATTGGAAGAAAAATCGGAATGACATCCGTTTTCAGTGCCGACGGTAAGAATGTACCGTGCACTGTTATCGAAGCTGGTCCTTGTGTTGTTACGCAGGTGAAGACCGTCGAGAAAGACGGCTATGCCGCCCTTCAGTTAGCTTATGGTGAGAAGAAAGAGAAGAACACCACCAAGGCTATGCAGGGAGTTTTCAAGAAGGCAGGTACAACACCAAAGGCCCACTTGGCCGAGTTCAAGTTTGACGAGGAGCATAACCTCGGTGACACCATTACAGTGGAGCTCTTCAACGACACAGAGTTTGTTGATGTCGTTGGTATCTCAAAGGGTAAGGGCTTCCAGGGTGTTATGAAGCGTCACGGTTTTGGTGGTGTAGGTCAGGCTACACACGGTCAGGACGACCGCGCACGCAAACCGGGATCTATCGGTGCTTGTTCTTATCCCGCCAAGGTGTTCAAGGGAATGCGCATGGGTGGCCAGATGGGTGGCGACCGCGTGACAACGCAGAACCTTCGTGTGTTAAAGGTAATACCAGAGCATAACCTCATCCTTGTGAAAGGCAGCTGCGCTGGTTGTAATGGTTCAACAGTATTAATTCAGAAGTAAGCTATGGAAATTAACGTATTGGATATCAAAGGTCAGGAGACTGGAAGAAAGGTTACGTTGAACGAGTCTATCTTCGGAATTGAGCCTAACGACCATGTTATTTATCTTGATGTAAAGCGTTACCTCGCTGACCAGCGTCAGGGAACCGCTAAGGCAAAGGAGCGTAGTGAGCATAAGGGCTCTACCCGCAAGCTGGGTCGCCAGAAGGGCGGCGGCGGTGCTCGTCATGGTGACATCAACTCACCCCTGTTGCGTGGTGGTGGTCGCGTATTCGGTCCACGTCCCCGTGACTATCGTTTCAAACTGAATAAGAAGGTGACTCTGCTCGCCCGTAAGTCAGCTCTTTCCTACAAGGCTAAGGAGAATGCGATCATCGTTGTTGAGGACTTCAACTTCGAGGCTCCAAAGACCAAGGAGTTCTTGAGCATTGCCAAGAACCTCAAGGTAGAGGGTAAGAAACTGCTGATGGTTCTGCCTGAGTCTAATAAGAATGTGTATTTGTCGGCTCGTAACTTACAGCGTTCTGAGGTTATCCTCGCCGCTCAGCTCAATACTTACAAGGTGTTGAACGCTGACGTGATGGTGATCACCGAGAACTCGCTGAAGACTATCGACGGTGTATTAAACAAATAAAGAATAGGAGACATAAGATATGGCATTTATTATCAAGCCTCTGATTTCAGAGAAAATGAACAATATTACTGAGAAGTCTTCTGTCGACAGAACTTTCAAGGCTAAGACCGGTGCCCACAAGGGTGAGATGGTGACCAAGAAGGCACATGCACAGTACGGTTTCATCGTTAAGCCTGAGGCTAACAAGCTGGAGATTAAGGCAGAGGTTGAGGCTCAGTATAATGTGACAGTTGAGAGTGTGAACACGCTTCGTTATGCTGGTAAGCGCTCACAGCGTTATACCAAGGCTGGTCTCTTGAGAGGTCAGAAGAATGCGTTTAAGAAAGCAATCGTTACTCTTAAAGAGGGCGATACCATTGATTTTTACAGCAATATTTAATAAGAAATGGCAGTACGTAAATTAAAACCCGTAACTCCGGGTCAAAGACACAAGATTATTGGCACGTTCGAGGATATTACTGCATCCGTGCCAGAGAAGTCTCTCGTTTACGGTAAGCGTTCTACCGGTGGTCGAAACAACACCGGTAAGATGACTGTCCGCTACATGGGCGGTGGTCACAAGAAGAAGTATCGTCTCATCGACTTCAAACGAGAGAAAGATGGTGTTCCAGCTGTAGTAAAGACAATCGAGTACGATCCGAACCGTTCGGCACGTATCGCATTGCTCTTCTATGCTGATGGTGAGAAACGTTATATCATTGCTCCTAATGGACTGCAGGTTGGTGCAACCCTGATGTCTGGCGTGGAGGCAGCACCTGAGGTAGGTAATGCCCTTCCCCTTGCCAACATCCCCGTGGGTACCGTCATCCACAACATTGAGATGCGTCCCGGTCAGGGTGCCAAGCTCGTTCGTTCGGCAGGTAATTTCGCTCAGTTGACTTCTCGTGAGGGTAGCTATTGTGTGATCAAGCTTCCTTCTGGTGAGACTCGTCAGATTCTCTCTGCTTGTAAGGCTACTGTAGGTAGTGTAGGTAACTCAGACCACGCTCTGGAGCAGTCTGGTAAGGCTGGTCGCTCACGCTGGTTGGGACGTCGTCCTCACAACCGTGGTGTTGTTATGAACCCGCATGATCACCCAATGGGTGGTGGTGAAGGACGTCAGTCTGGAGGACACCCACGCTCACGTAAGGGCTTGTACGCTAAGGGTCTTAAGACTCGTGCACCTAAGAAGCTTTCAAACAAGTACATTATTGAAAGAGCTAACAAGAAGTAATCACGAAGTTAATTAGAGAAAATTATGAGTCGTTCATTAAAAAAAGGCCCGTACATCAACGTATCACTCGAGAAGAAGATTCTCGCTATGAATGAGAGTGGTAAGAAGAATGTCGTTAAGACATGGGCAAGAGCTTCAATGATTTCCCCGGATTTCGTGGGACATACAGTTGCAGTTCACAATGGAAATAAATTTATCCCTGTTTACATTACTGAGAACATGGTAGGACACAAGCTCGGTGAGTTCTCTCCGACACGTCGTTTCGGTGGCCATGCCGGTAATAAGAAATAAACAGGCTAACCCACCAGAAATTAAAAGAATAAAATAATGGGAGCAAGAAAAAGATTAGCGGCTGAGAAAAGAAAAGCAGCCAATAAGACACAGTATTTTGCAAAGCTGAAAGGTGTTCCTTCTTCTCCACGCAAGATGCGCTATGTCGTAGACATGATCCGCGGCATGGAGGTAAACCGCGCTCTTGGCGTTCTGAGATTCTCAAAGAAACATGCTGCAGCTGACGTAGAGAAGCTTCTCCGTTCTGCCATCGCTAACTGGGAGGCTAAGAATGACCGCAAGGCTGAAGACGGCGAGCTGTTTGTTAGCCGTGTCTTCGTTGACGAAGGTGTGACAATGAAACGTATGAGACCGGCACCTCAGGGCCGTGGCTATCGTATCCGTAAGCGTTCGAACCACGTGACTCTGTTTGTCGACGCTAAAACTAATGATAAGTAAGAAGTATGGGACAGAAAGTAAATCCAATTAGCAACCGCCTTGGTATCGTGAAAGGCTGGGACTCAAATTGGTTCGGAGGCAAGGACTTCGGAGATAACCTGGTAGAGGATCAGAAAATCCGTAAGTACCTCAATGAGCGTCTTGCCAAGGCAAGCGTGTCAAAGATTGTCATCGAACGTACATTGAAACTGGTGACCATCACTATCTGCACTGCCCGTCCGGGTCTTGTCATTGGTAAGGGTGGACAGGATGTCGATAAGTTGAAGGAAGAGCTGAAGAAACTCTATGACAAGGAGATTCAGATTAACATCTTCGAAGTAAAGAAACCGGAACTCGACGCAACAATCGTAGCTAACAACATCGCTCGCCAGATAGAGGGTAAGATCGCTTACCGCCGTGCTATCAAGATGGCTGTGGCTAACACGATGCGCGCTGGTGCCGAGGGTATCAAGGTACAGATCTCAGGTCGTCTGAACGGTGCGGAAATCGCACGTAGCGAGATGATTAAGGAAGGTCGTACTCCTCTGCACACTTTCCGTGCTGATATTGATTACTGCCAGGCTGAGGCTCTGACGAAAGTCGGACTGCTGGGCTTGAAGGTTTGGATTTGCCGTGGTGAGATCTACGGTAAAGTTGACTTGGCTCCAAACTTCGCTCAGGAGAAGAGCACAGGCCGCTCCAACGGTGGTAACAATGGTGGCAGAAAGTTCCGTAATAAGAAAAAGTAATTAACGTAAAAGTAAGAAGCTATCATGTTACAGCCTAAGAGAGTAAGATATAGAAGACCTCAAGACGGACGTGGCAATAAAGGCAACGCCCACAGAGGTACACAGCTGGCTTTCGGCTCATTCGGCATCAAGACATTGGATGCCAAGTGGATTGACAGCCGTCAGATTGAGGCAGCCCGTGTTGCCATCAACCGTTATATGAACCGTGAGGGTCAGGTATGGATTCGCATCTTCCCGGACAAACCTATCACACGTAAGCCTGCTGACGTACGTATGGGTAAAGGTAAAGGTGACCCCGCTGGTTGGGTGGCTCCTGTAACTCCAGGACGTATCCTCTTTGAAGTAGAAGGCGTACCTTTTGAGACCGCTAAGGAGGCTCTCCGCCTCGGTGCTCAGAAGTTGCCGGTAAAGACTAAGTTTGTTGTTAGACGCGATTACGATAAAAACGCTTAAGAAGTTATGAAGAGCAAAGAATTAAAAGAGCTTGAGACCAAGGATTTGGCTGAGAAACTGGAGACTGAGGTTGCCAAATACAACCAGATGAAGTTGAATCACGCCATCACTCCTATGGAGAATCCATCACAGATTAAGGCCACACGTCGTGACATCGCTCGTATGAAGACAGAACTCCGTCAGAGAGAACTTAACAAATAATAATGGTCCAGATGGAAACAAGAAATTTAAGAAAGACAAGACAGGGTGTCGTTATCAGTAACAAGATGGATAAAACCATTGTTATTGCCGCTAAGTTCAAGGAGAAGCACCCTATTTATGGTAAGTTTGTCCAGAAGACAAAGAAGTACCATGTACACGATGAGAAGAACGAGTGCAACGTAGGTGATACCGTACTCGTTATGGAGACCCGTCCTTTGTCAAAGACTAAGAGATGGAGATTAGTACAGATTGTAGAAAAAGCTAAGTAATTATGATACAAACTGAGACAAGACTGACAGTAGCTGACAACAGCGGTGCACGTGAGGCTCTCTGCATCCGTGTGCTGGGTGGTACCCGCCGCCGTTATGCCAGCGTGGGCGATGTGATTGTCGTTGCTATCAAGAACGCCATCCCCACAAGTGATGTTAAAAAAGGTGCAGTATCTAAGGCTTTGGTTGTTCGCACAAAGAAGGAGATTCGTCGTGCTGATGGCTCATACATCCGCTTCGATGACAATGCTTGTGTGCTGTTGAACAACGCTGGTGAGCTCCGTGGCAGCCGTATCTTCGGTCCTGTAGCCCGTGAGTTGCGTGCCGTAAACATGAAGGTCGTTTCACTGGCACCTGAGGTTCTTTAACATTTAAAGCATTCAAGAAATGAGTAAGTTACATATTAAAAAAGGTGATGAGGTAATTATCCTCGCTGGCAAGGACAAAGGCCAGAAGGGTAAGGTGCTCAAAGTCTTCGTGAAAGAGGAGAGAGTCCTCGTGGAAGGCGTTAATATGGTATCTAAGAGCGCCAAGCCAAGTGCACAGCACCCTCAGGGTGGTATCATCAAGCAGGAGGCTCCGATACATATCTCAAATGTAAGTCTGATCGATCCGAAGAGCGGTAAGGCTACCCGTGTGGCTATCAAGCACGAGGGCAAGAACGTGATCCGTGTCGCTAAAAAGTCAGGGGAGGAAATTAAGTAATGGATACAGCACAGTTAAAGAAAGAGTATAAGGAGAAGATTGCTCCGGCTCTGCAGAAGCAGTTCAACTACACTTCAGCCATGCAGATTCCTGTCCTGAAGAAGATTGTCATCAATCAGGGCTTGGGTGATGCGACACAGGATAAGAAGATTATCGACGTTGCTATCAACGAGATCACGACCATTACCGGTCAGAAGGCTGTTGCTACATATTCAAAGAAGGATATCGCTAACTTCAAACTTCGTAAGAAGATGCCTATCGGTGTGATGGTGACACTGCGCCGTGAGCGTATGTACGAGTTCTTGGAGAAGCTCGTCCGCGTGGCTCTTCCTCGTATCCGTGACTTCAAGGGTATCGAGAGCAAGTTCGACGGTCGTGGCAACTACACCCTCGGTGTTCAGGAGCAGATTATCTTCCCTGAAATCAATATTGATACAGTAGACCGCATCCAGGGTATGAACATCACCTTCGTTACATCTGCCAAGACAGATGAGGAGGGTTATGCACTGCTGAAGGGCTTCGGTCTGCCATTCAAGAACGCTAAAAACGATTAAGAGATATGGCAAAAGAATCAATGAAAGCCCGCGAGGTAAAGCGCGCTAAGATGGTTGCCCGTTATGCTGAGAAACGTGCGGCATTGAAGAAGATTATCGCAACATCTGAGGATCCCGCAGAGGCTTACGAGGCAGCTCGCAAGCTCCAGAGCATCCCCAAGAATGCTAATCCTATCCGTCTGCACAACCGTTGTAAGATTACTGGTCGTCCCAAAGGATATATGCGTCAGTTCGGTCTGTCACGTATCCAGTTCCGTGAGATGGCTTCCAGCGGTTTGATTCCAGGTGTAAAGAAGGCAAGCTGGTAATTAGAGAGTTTTTATTTAATATTGTCGGGGTAGTCCCGATTAATTAAACATTTTATTTTATGACAGATCCAATAGCAGATTATCTGACCAGACTCAGAAACGCCATCATGGCTCATCACCGTGTTGTTGAGGTTCCTGCGTCTAACTTGAAGAAGGAAATCACTAAGATCCTCTTCGAGAAAGGTTACATCCTGAACTACAAGTTCATTGAGGATGGACCTCAGGGCACTATCAAAGTGGCTTTGAAGTATGATCCAGCCACTAAGGCTAACGCCATCAAGTGCCTGAAACGTGTGTCAACACCAGGTCTTCGTAAGTACACTGGTTACAAAGACATGCCGAGAGTAATTAACGGATTAGGTATTGCCATCTTATCTACATCCCAAGGTGTAATGACAGACAAAGAGGCTGCTGCCCTGAAAATCGGCGGTGAGGTGCTTTGTTTCGTATATTAATTGGAGGACACGATTATGTCAAGAATAGGAAAATTGCCAATTAGTATCCCTGCCGGTGTTACCGTAGCACAAGGTCAGGATGGTGTCGTTACCGTAAAGGGTCCAAAAGGAGAGCTTTCACAGAAAGTCGATGCTTCCATCAAGATGAACATCGCTGATGGACATATAACATTTGAGATTGACGAGAACAGCCCTGTTAATATCAAACAGAAGCAGGCTTTCCACGGTCTGTACCGCGCACTCATCAACAATATGGTTGTTGGTGTCAGCGAGGGTTACAAGAAGGAGATGGAGCTGATCGGTGTTGGTTACCGTGTGTCTAATCAGGGTAACATCATCGAGTTCTCACTCGGTTACACACACCCTATCTTCATCCAGCTTCCTAAGGAGGTAAAGGTGGAGACCAAGATGGAGCGTAACCAGAACCCACAGATCATCCTGGAGTCTTGCGACAAGCAGTTACTCGGACTCATTTGTGCAAAGATTCGTTCTTTCCGTATGCCGGAGCCTTATAAGGGTAAGGGTATTTTGTTCAAGGGTGAGGTTATCCGTCGTAAGTCGGGTAAGTCAGCCGCAGCTAAGTAATAATCATTTAAAGAATTGAAGATTATGGCAACAAAGAAAATAGAAAGACGAATTAAGATCAAATATAGAATTCGTAAGAACGTGTTCGGTACAGCCGAGCGTCCTCGCTTGAGCGTTTTCCGCAGCAACAAGCAGATTTATGCTCAGGTGATTAACGATTTGGAAGGTAAAACACTCGCATCTGCATCTTCTATCGGTCTTGAGGCTATGCCTAAGATCCAGCAGGCTGAGAAGGTTGGTGAGCTGGTAGCCGAGAAGGCTCAGGCAGCAGGTATCAATACTGTTGTCTTCGACCGTAACGGTTATCTCTATCATGGCCGCGTAAAGTCTTTGGCTGATGCAGCACGTAAAGGTGGACTTAAATTTTAAACGATTATGGCAATGAACAAAGTTAAAGTAAATAGTGACGTAGAGTTGAAAGACAGACTGGTTGCCATCAACCGTGTTACAAAGGTAACAAAGGGAGGTCGCACCTTCACATTCGCAGCTATCGTCGTTGTCGGTGACGGCAATGGTATCATTGGCTGGGGACTTGGTAAGGCAGGTGAGGTTACCGCCGCTATTGCCAAGGGTGTTGAGGCAGCTAAGAAGAATCTGGTGAAGGTTCCCGTTCTGAAAGGAACGATTCCTCATGAGATGGAGGCACGCTTTGGTGGTGCTCAGGTGTTCCTGAAGCCAGCCGCAGCCGGTACCGGACTGGTAGCAGGTGGTGCTATGCGTGCTGTACTTGAGAGTGTTGGTATCAAGGATGTGCTTGCAAAGTCAAAGGGTTCTTCTAACCCCCACAACTTGGTAAAGGCTACCATCACCGCTCTGAGTGAGATGCGTGATGCTTATACTATCGCAGGTACTCGTGGAATCAGTATGGATAAAGTATTTAGAGGATAAGGAGAATAAGACTATGGCAACAATTAAGATTAAGCAGATTAAGAGCAAAATCGGATATCCTGTAGACCAGAAGCGCACACTTACCGCACTGGGTCTTCACAAGATCTCTCAGGTTGTTGAGGTAGAGGACAATCCTTCTATCCGTGGTATGATCCGTAAGGTTCATCACTTGGTGACTGTTATTGATTAATTAATTTTTAAAACAGATACGAATATGAAACTACATACTTTAAAACCAGCTGAGGGCTCTACCCACTCACGTCGTAGAATCGGACGTGGACCAGGCTCTGGTCTCGGTGGTACTTCTACCCGTGGTCATAAGGGTGCCAAGGCTCGTTCAGGTTATAAGAAGAAGATTGGTTTCGAAGGTGGTCAGATGCCATTGCAGCGTCGTGTTCCGAAGAGTGGATTCAAGAATATCAACCACAAGGAGTATTTCGCTGTCAACCTGTCTACTCTTCAGAAGCTTGCTGAGGCTAAGAACCTTACCAAGATCGGAATAGCAGAACTCGTCGCAGCTGGTCTGACCAACGGCAAGGAGCTTGTGAAGATCCTTGGTAATGGTGAGTTGAAGGCTAAGGTGGATGTAGAGGCTAACGCTTTCTCAAAGACTGCCGAAGAGGCTATCAAGGCAGTTGGTGGTAACGCAACAATTATCTAAACAAGATGAAGAAGTTAATAGAGACACTGAAGAACATCTGGAAGATTGAGGACCTGCGCCAGCGCATCCTTATCACTCTTCTGTTTGTAGCGATTTATCGTTTTGGCTCGTTCGTAGTATTGCCTGGTATTAACCCTGCTATGCTCGACAAGTTACAGTCACAAACCCGGGGTGGTCTGATGTCGCTTCTGGATATGTTCTCCGGTGGTGCATTTTCCAATGCGTCTATCTTTGCGCTTGGAATCATGCCTTACATCTCTGCTTCTATCGTAATGCAACTCCTCGCTGTCGCTGTGCCTTATTTCCAGAAGATGCAGCGTGAGGGTGAGAGCGGCCGCAAGAAGATTATGACTTACACTCGTTACCTGACAGTGGCTATCCTGCTGTTCCAGGCTCCGAGTTACCTCATCAATCTGAAAATGCAGGCTGGTGCTGCCCTTGCTTCAGGTATTAGTTGGTCGGTATTTGTATTCCCGGCAACTATTATCCTTGCAGCAGGCAGTATGTTCATCCTCTGGCTGGGTGAGCGTATTACGGATAAAGGTATTGGAAATGGTATCTCGCTGATCATTATGATTGGTATCATCGCCCGTCTGCCTCAGGCTTTCTTTCAGGAGGTAGGTTCTCGCTTCAACGCTATTACCGGTGGTGGTCTGGTGATGTTCCTCGTCGAGATTATCATTCTCTATGCAGTTGTATGTGCATCTATTGTTTTGGTACAGGGTGTCCGTAAGGTTCCTGTACAGTATGCAAAGCGTCTTGTAGGTAGCCAGCAGGTGGGTGGTGCCCGTCAGTACATCCCCTTGAAGCTGTTCGCTGCGAATGTGATGCCTATCATCTTTGCTCAGGCATTGATGTTCATCCCATTGGCATTTGTTCAGTATGCTGCTCCTGAGAATGCAAACTGGTTTGTTCGCTCCCTGTTGAATCATCACAGTTGGACTTACAACATCATTTTTGCTATCCTCATCATCGCGTTCACCTATTTCTATACGGCTATTACATTGAATCCTACCCAGATGGCTGAGGATATGAAGCGTAACAACGGATTCATTCCTGGTATCAAGCCAGGAAAACCAACAGCGGATTATATTGACACGATTATGTCTCGCATCACGCTGCCTGGTTCTCTGTTCATCGCTTTCATCGCTGTTATGCCCGCTCTGGCAGGACTCTTGAATGTGCAGGACGCTTTCTCGCAGTTCTTCGGCGGTACCTCTCTGCTGATTCTTGTTGGTGTTGTGCTTGACACCCTCCAGCAGATTGAGAGTCACTTGCTGATGCGTCACTATGACGGTCTGCTGAACTCAGGTCGTATTCATGGACGTGGCGGAGTGACTGCATACTAAGTCTGTATGAAGATATTTCTGAAGACAGAAGATGAGATTGAGCTGATGCGCGAGGCAAACCAACTTGTTGGTAAGACCCTTGGCGAATTGGCAAAGCATATAAAACCTGGTGTAACGACCCTCCAGTTGGATCAGATCGCAGACGAGTTCATCCGTGATCATGGAGCAATTCCGACATTCAAGGGTTTCCCCAATCCATATGGAGGGCCGTTTCCTGCCAGTATCTGCACCTCGGTCAATGATGTTGTAGTACATGGTGTACCGAATGCGCAGACAGTACTTCAGGAGGGAGATATTATCTCCATCGACTGTGGTACGTTGCTGAACGGCTTCTGTGGCGACTCTTGTTACACATTCTGTGTTGGAGATGTCGATGAGGAGAAGAAAAAACTCCTCCGCACCACGAAGGAAGCACTCTATAAGGGAATAGAGAATGCAGTGGCAGGAAGACATTTAGGGGACATCGGTGCAGCAGTCCAAGACCATTGTGAGGCTCAGGGCTATGGAATAGTACGTGAGTTGACAGGACATGGTATCGGACATGAGATGCACGAGGATCCTCAGGTTCCCAATTACGGTCGCCGTGGTAACGGCATCATGCTCAAGGCAAGCATGTGTATCGCCATAGAGCCGATGATTACCATGGGGAAGCGAGAGATTTATCTTGATGCTAAAGACCGTTGGACTATCCGTACCCGTGATGGCAAACCGGCAGCCCATTTTGAGCATACCGTAGCTGTTAGGAAAGGGAAAGCAGAGATTCTCTCTTCGTTTGAGGAAGTTGAGACTATTGAAGGCAAATTATATTAGTATGGCAAAGCAAGGTGCTATAGAACAAGACGGAACGATTGTAGAGGCATTGTCAAACGCTATGTTCCGGGTGGAGTTGGAGAATGGTGTGCCCATCATCGCACACATCTCAGGTAAGATGCGTATGCACTATATCAAGATTCTTCCTGGTGACAAAGTAAAGGTGGAGATGAGCCCATACGACTTGACCAAAGGACGAATTGTGTTTAGATACAAATAATTTAAGGAGACAAGTATAATGAAGACAAGAGCATCGTTGAAGAAGCGTACCCCAGACTGCAAAATCGTACGTCGCAAGGGTCGCCTGTTCGTTATCAACAAGAAGAACCCTAAGTACAAGATGCGTCAGGGTTAATGTTAAATAAGCATAATGAGGTAGCGGAATATCAAATATTTTGCGTACCTTTGCATGCTTTTTAGCGAAAATTCGAATTTTATTTATTTTATTTATTAGTTTAACAAATGGCAATAAGAATTGTTGGAGTAGATTTGCCCCAGGAGAAGCGTGGCGAAATCGCATTGACCTATATCTATGGTATTGGTCGAAGTAGTTCAGCAAAGATTTTGGACAAGGCCGGCGTGAGCCGTGACCTGAAAGTCAGCGAATGGAGTGATGATCAGGCAGCTAAGATCCGTGAAATTATCGGTGCTGAATTCAAAGTAGAAGGTGATCTCCGCAGTGAGATCCAGTTGAATATCAAGCGACTGATGGATATTGGTTGCTATCGTGGTGTGCGTCATCGTCACGGTCTTCCTGTTCGTGGTCAGAGTACCAAGAACAATGCCCGTACACGTAAGGGTAAGAAGAAGACTGTTGCAAATAAGAAGAAGGCCACGAAGTAATTTGTAGTTTAACGCTTTAAAGATTAAGAGTTATGGCAAAGAAAACAGTCACTTCAAAGAAGAGAAACGTGAAGGTTAATGCCCTTGGTCAGCTTCACGTACATAGTTCTTTTAATAATATCATCGTTACTTTGGCAAACGACGAGGGTCAGGTTATTTCTTGGTCTTCAGCTGGTAAGATGGGCTTCCGTGGTTCTAAGAAGAACACTCCATATGCTGCTCAGATGGCAGCAGAGGATTGCGCTAAGGTTGCTTTTGATCTTGGTTTGCGCAAGGTTAAGGCTTATGTAAAGGGACCAGGTAACGGACGTGAGTCAGCTATCCGTGCCGTGCATGGCGCAGGTATAGAGGTTATCGAGATCATCGATGCCACACCACTGCCACACAACGGATGCCGTCCTCCAAAGCGTCGTAGAGTTTAATAGTCGAGTAATCGAGATATCGACCTATCGAAATAACGAAATATTTTTAGTATTATGGCAAGATATATTGGACCGAAATCAAAAATTGCACGTCGATTTGGTGAGCCCATTTTCGGCGCAGACAAAGTTTTGTCCCGCAGGAACTTCCCCCCGGGACAGCATGGCAACAACCGTCGCCGTAAGCAGTCGGAGTATGCAGTCATGCTGGCAGAGAAGCAGAAGGCCAAGTACACTTATGGTGTTCTTGAGCGTCAGTTCCGTAATATGTTTGAAAAGGCAGCCAAGGCTGAGGGTATTACCGGTGAGGTACTGCTCCAGAATTTGGAGAGCCGTCTCGACAATGTAGTGTTCCGTCTGGGTATTGCTCCCACACGTGCCGCTGCCCGTCAGTTGGTAGGACACAAGCACATCACTGTCGACGGTGCTGTTGTCAACATTCCCTCTTTCTCCGTTAAGCCCGGCATGATTGTTGGTGTACGTGAGAAGTCAAAGTCTTTGGAGGTTATTGTTGCAGCCCTCGCAGGTTTCAACCACAGCAAGTATCCTTGGATTGAGTGGGACGAGCAGACCAAGAGTGGTAAGTTCCTGCACAAGCCGGAGCGTGCTGACATTCCCGAGAATATTAAGGAGCAGTTAATCGTTGAGTTGTACTCTAAATAATCATTAAATTAATGGCGATATTAGCATTTCAAAAACCTGATAAAGTCGTAATGTTGGAGGCTGATGACAAGTTCGGCAAGTTCGAATTTCGTCCTCTTGAGCCAGGCTTTGGTGTAACCATTGGTAACGCCTTGCGCCGCATTCTTCTTTCATCACTCGAGGGCTATGCCATCAACACCATTCGTATCAGTGGTGTAGAGCATGAGTTCTCTTCAGTACCTGGTGTTAAGGAAGACGTGACCAACATTATCTTGAACCTGAAGCAAGTTCGGTTCAAGCAAGTAGTGGAAGAATTCGAGAACGAAAAAGTCTCTATCGAGAATTCTACCGAGTTTAAAGCCGGTGATATAGGCAAGTATCTGACTGGATTTGAAGTGTTAAATCCCGATTTGGTGATTTGTCATTTAGATTCCAAAGCTTCGATGCAGATTGATCTTACTATTAACAAAGGTCGCGGCTATGTTCCCGCAGACGAGAACCGTGAGTTCTGCACCGATGTGAATGTAATAGCAATCGACTCAATTTACACCCCGATTCGTAACGTGAAGTACTCAGTAGAGCCATATCGTGTTGAGCAGAAGACCGACTATGACAAGCTGGTGATTGAAGTTACGACGGATGGTTCCATTCACCCGAAAGACGCGCTGAAGGAAGCCGCCAAGATCCTTATCTATCACTTCATGCTCTTCTCTGACGAGAAGATCACCCTCGAGAACAATGATACCGAGGGCAACCAGGAGTTTGATGAGGAGGTACTGCACATGCGTCAGTTGCTGAAGACCAAGTTGGTAGACATGAACCTCTCTGTTCGTGCCCTCAACTGTCTGAAGGCAGCCGATGTAGAGACCCTTGGTGATCTCGTACAGTACAACAAGACGGATCTCCTGAAGTTCCGCAACTTCGGTAAGAAATCGCTCACTGAGCTTGATGATTTGCTCGAGAGTCTGAATCTGTCGTTTGGAACCGATATTACAAAGTATAAATTAGACAGGGAGTAAGCACTCACCTGTGAAAAGAAAAACGAAAAATGAGACACGGAAAGAAATTTAACCATCTGGGCCGTACTGCAGATCACCGTCAGGCTATGCTTGCCAACATGGCTATCTCACTGATCATGCACAAAAGAATCACTACGACCCTCGCCAAGGCAAAGGCACTCAAGAAGTATGTTGAGCCACTGATCACACGCTCAAAAGACGATAGCACTAACTCACGTCGTGTAGTATTCAGCTACCTGCAGAACAAAGAGGCTCTGAAAGAGCTCTTCGGAGTTGTTGCACAGAAGGTAGGTGACCGCCCCGGTGGTTACACCCGCGTGATTAAGTTAGGTTCTCGTCTGGGTGACGGTGCTGACGTAGCATTCATTGAGTTGGTAGACTTCGACGAGAACATGTTGAAGACTCCAAAGGCTGAGGCTAAGAAGACTCGTCGTTCACGTAAGTCAGCTCCTAAGGCTGAGGCTCCTGCAGAGGAGGCTCCAAAGGCTGAAGAGGCTCCCGTTGAGGAGGCTCCTAAGGCAGAGGAAGCACCTGTTGCTGAGGCACCTGCTGAAGAGGCAAAGGCTGAGTAAGATTTCGATTAAACTCACCATAGAGTGGGGTATTGCGACAAGCAATGCCCCACTTTTTTATTCTTCTCTTTGGTGTTATGCCTTCCTGTATTTCTTCAGGTTCCGGTAGAATGAGCTAATAGAGGCGAAACCAGACTGGATGGCGACATCATTTGCCGACAGGGTAGGATTGTCATTCATCAACTGTTCCGCATAGGCGATACGTTGGCGGTTGATGAACTCGTTGAAGGTAATACCCATCTGTTGGTTAATAGCCTGGTAGATATAGGTACGGTTTGTATTCATCATCCGTGCCAAGTCCTCCAGCTTCAAGTCAGGTTGCAGGTATATCTTCTCCTTCCCGACGACCTCCACGATGCGCTCTGTCAGTGTTTTGTCAGGGTTTGTTTCTTGTTGTTCCTCGTCATTCATGATGCCTCTGTCATGCTTCAGGTCGACGATGGAGAAATGGCGGTGAATACCCAGATAACCGATGGTGAAGAGCAAGATAGAGAAAGTGATGGACGGAAAGGCGAGCAAGAAACTGGAGTCCGTGAAGCGATAGCGCCCGACGGCATTAGCCACAAATGACATCACAGAGGTTACCACTATCAGGTAGAGCACCGACTGGATGTTATGCATCGACTTATCCTCTGTGTCCGCATAAAACTGGTTGACGGCGGTGTCGTACCTGCGGATCATTCGTATGCCATAGACGATGGTTCCTATCACCTCAATAGCGAAAATGATCTTACAGATGATATGTATCCATGCTTGTAGCAAGGACCTGCCAGTCCTTCCGTCTGGTCTTGGTAGAGATAACGTTCAATGAAAAGGGATGTCTCCTCCTCCGTCATCATACCGTATGCGATACTGGTGGTGACGGCTCCAAGGACAGCGGGCAGCAGTCCACATCCATACCATTCCCTCCATCGTGTGGTCAGCCTTGTAATATAAAAAAGGTATAGCGGAAAGACGGAAAGGTTTGCCGTCACATATACCACATCCATGAATGGGATAAGGTGGACAGCATGGTTGAAGAAGACATAATGCCCCAAATAGAGCACAGTCGCCATGAACATGAATACAAAGAGTGTCCGTTGCTCACGCAGTTGCCTGTTATTCCACTCCAAGGAGATGAGCACTGTGAACAATGCGCATGTTATCAGGGGCAGTGATGTGATGAGATGATACATCATATTACGAACAAAATTATATCATATTTCCGATATATGCAAGTTTTGGGGCGGAAAAGTTTATTGTTTTCGCCCATAAAGAAGATTTTGTGATTATGAGAATAGTTTTTGTGAATATGGGAGGGAAATAAATGGGAAAAAGTCCTACATTTGCATAAACATATAAATAATTAGCCTCGAGGAAATGGTATAACAACGGCAGGTTCCCCCACAAGGTGCCTGCCGTTAATGTTTCCTCTTCTCCCTCCGTTCAAATTAGGGAATCCCCTAAACGATTTTCGGGAAATACCCCTTGTCAGTTAGCGGAAACTTTGTATCTTTGCATCGAGAACTTTAAACAGAAGCGATATGAAGAAGATTGGAATATATGTGGTTGGCGCTGCTTTCATGGTGAGCAGCTGTGGTACCTACACCGGTACAGGTGCTTATGCAGGTGGTACAATTGGTGCTGTCCTTGGTTCTGCTATCGGCGGTATCTCTGGTGGCTGGCGTGGCAGGGATATCGGTACGATTGTGGGTATGGCTGGTGGTGCCGCCGTTGGTGCGGCTATCGGTGCTGCCGCTGACCAGAAGCGTCAGGAGGAGATCGAGGGCTACCACCGTCGTATGGAGGAGCGTGAGCGTCAGTATGACTACCAGCAAGGTGGTTATCAGCAGAGCAGTCAGCATAGCGACAGCGGATTTGATGCCACCAACAGTGGTGACGACCGTATCGACATCGGTATTGCCGGACCTAAGAGTGATCGTCCCGTACAGCATCCCACCCAGACAGCCTCCGACAATCCCTCCGTGTCGCTCAGTCAACTGGAGCGTATGGAAGCTGAGAAGCAAGAGCGTGTCATCATCCGTAACGCCCGCTTCATCGACCAGGATCAGGACGGTATTCTGAAGGCTGGTGAGCAGTGTCAGATCACTTTCGAAATCATGAACTTCACCCGTCATACCCTCTATGACGTACAGCCGATGGTTAATGACGTGACAGGTAATAAGAATATCCATATCTCACCCAATCTCCATGTGGAGAGTATCGCCCCCAACAGTGGTGTGCGCTATACCGCCACCATCCTTGCCGACAAGAAGTTGAAGGATGGTACGACAAAGATACAGGTGGGTGTCCTCGTCAATAATCGGAGTGTTGATACAGGTACCCACGACCTGCTGATCGTGACGAGAAGGAAATAGTATATAAAAAACGAAGCCCGTAGCTTCGTCTTACGAAGGTGCCGCCTTCAAGGGGAGGATGTGCCGCCTTCGGGGTGAGGATGTGCCGCCTTCGGGGGTCGAAGGCGGCACCTTCTCTATACGATACCCTGTGCGAGCATCGCCTTTGCCACCTTCATGAAACCTGCCACATTAGCACCCTTCACGTAGTTGACGTAGTTGCCCTCCTTACCGTATTTCACACACTGGTTATGGATGCCCGACATGATCTGATGCAGTTTCTGGTCGACCTCCTCGCCCGTCCATGCGATACGCATCGAGTTCTGTGTCATCTCCAAGCCAGAGGTAGCGACACCTCCTGCATTCACTGCCTTGCCAGGAGCAAACAACTGACCGGCGGCAATGAACTTATTGACAGCCTCGGCAGTGCATCCCATATTGCTGACCTCAGCGACACATAACGGTTTGTTGGCAAGAATCTTATCAGCATCCTCGCCGTCCAACTCGTTCTGCGTGGCACATGGCAGATAGATATCCGCTTTCTGCTCCCATGGTTTCTTGCCCTCGAAGAACTGACTGCCAGGGAACTCCTCGGCGTAAGGCTCGCAGACATCATTGCCGGAGGCACGCAGCTCCAACAGGTACTCTATCTTCTCGTCGTCAAGACCGGCAGGGTCGTAGATATAACCGTCAGGACCACTGATGGTGATCACCTTGGCACCTAACTCAGTAGCCTTCTTGGCGGCACCCCATGCGACATTGCCGAAACCAGAGAGGGCGACGGTCTTTCCCTTGATGTCCAGTCCGTGCGTCTCCATCATCTGGTGAACGAAATACAGGGCGCCATAGCCTGTAGCCTCCGGGCGCAGGATAGAGCCGCCCCATTCCAGCCCCTTGCCCGTCAGGGTAGCACCATGGAACTGACTGGTCAGTTTCTTATACATCCCGAAGAGGTAGCCGATCTCACGACCACCCACACCGATGTCACCGGCAGGTACGTCGACATCCGGACCGATCACCTTATATAACTCACACATGAAAGCCTGACAGAAGCGCATGATCTCCGCATCGCTCTTGCCACGGGGTGAGAAGTCACTACCTCCCTTGCCACCGCCCATCGGCAGGGTTGTCAACGCATTCTTGAAGGTCTGCTCGAAACCGAGGAACTTCAGGATGCTCAGGTTGACAGAGGAGTGGAAACGTAAGCCTCCCTTATACGGACCGATGGCACTGTTGAACTGCACACGATAGCCGATGTTCACCTGTACCTCGCCCTTGTCGTCCACCCAGGGTACACGGAAGGTGATGATGCGCTCCGGCTCCACGATGCGCTCCACAATCTTAGCCTTCTCAAACTCGGGGTGCTGGTTGTACACGTCCTTGATAGACTCAAGAACCTCACGGACAGCCTGTAAATACTCTACTTCGCCAGGATGCTTCTTCTCCAGATCCTGCATGATTTTCTCTACGTTCATAGCTTTAAGGTTTTTATTGTTAAACTGACATTTTGTTATATTGGTAATGCAAATATAGGGAATTTCCTTGAAGTCGCCAAGAAAATTCCCTATTATTTTAGTTTAAAGTTTACAATTTGTTAATTCTCGGGTTACAATACGTGTGACGTTCCCAAGAAATAGAGCAGGACGTAACCTAATACCATGCTGATGATACCCATGATGAGTCCTATCTTCGACATGTCCTTCTGCTGTACCAGGTTGGTGGCATAGGCGAGGGCATTCGGTGGGGTAGAGATAGGCAGTACCATCGCACTCGAAGCCGCAATGGCGACACCAATCAGGACGGTAGGTGTTCCGCCAATCGCCTCCAGTTTGTCACCCATAGCCGCACAGACCACGGCAAGGATAGGCATCAGCAGAGCGGCAGTCGCTGAGTTGCTGATGAAGTTAGAGAGGATATAGCAGATCAGACCGCCCAGCAGCAGGATGAGCAGGGGAGAGAAGCCGCCGAAGGGAATACTCTTCACCGCATTGGCGGCAAGCCCGGAGGCGTTCAGTCCGTAGCCGAGGGCGAAACCGCCAGCCACCATCCAGATGACACTCCAGTTGATCTGCTCCAGGTCACGCTTCGTAATCACACCTGTCAGGGCGAAGATGACAAACGGGATGAGTGCCACCGTATAGGAGTTGATACCTGTCACGGAATCCAGCAACCATAACGCTACCGTCACAAAGAACGTCACGATGACGATATAGGTATGACTGTCTTTCTTCATCTCACCCTCGATCTCCAGCTCTACCGTCTTCTGACTGAAGGGGAAGAGCGTCTTCAACAGGTACCAGCCAAGGAACAGGAGGATGATGACCAGTGGGGTCATGAACATCATCCACTCACCAAAGCCTAAGCCCATGTTCAGCCCCTCTGGGTCGTTGAGGTATTTCAGGGCGATAGTGTTAGGAGGTGTACCGATGGGCGTTCCCATACCGCCGAGGTTAGCGGCGACGGGTATCGACAGTGCCATGGCGATACGTCCCTTACCCTCTGGGGGTAACTGACGGAACACAGGAGTCAGGAAAGTCAGCATCATTGCCGCTGTCGCAGTGTTAGACACGAACATCGAGAAGAGACCTGTGATGAGGATGAAGCCTAACAGCACGTTGTCACTCTTGTTGCCGAACGGTATGAGTAGCACCTTTGCCAGTTGGGCGTCCAGTCCTGTCTTCGTCGCTGCGATGGCAAGGATAAAGCCACCGATAAACAACATGATGACAGGGTCGGCGAAGGTCGCCATCACCGACTTGTAGGAGAGTAGGGTACCCACCTCGTCAGGGTTACACATCCATTTGATACCACTGTCCGAGGCGAAGAGCAGCATCAGTCCGATAATCGCCACGGAGGTAGCCCATGAGGAGACGACCTCCAGGATCCACATCAGTGTGGCGAAAGCGAAGATAGCGATGATACGCTGTTGTACGACGGTCAGTCCCTCGATGCCGAACCATGCCGACGGCATATTCCAGAGGAGGAGCGTCACGATGAGAACGATAATAGCCTGGGTGGTTTTCCTGAATCCCTCACTGGGGTGAAACCTTCTTGCCATGCGCATCTTGTGGTAAGCCTCCACAAGTTCATAGCCTTTGTAAATGTGAAACATACTTTTTTAATTATTAATATGGTTGATTATGATTTATATGCGGTCCAACGCCTGTTGGATGTCGTCGAGAATGTCCTCCACCTCCTCGATGCCGACAGACAGACGGATCAGGTCGGGAGCCACACCTGCCTCACGCAACTGCTCGTCACTGAGCTGGCGGTGGGTATGACTTGCCGGGTGCAGCACACAGGTACGGGCATCGGCGACATGGGTGACGATATTGATCATCTCCAGCGAGTCCATCCATTTGATGGCGGTCTCACGGTCGCCCTTCAGTCCGAAGGCGATGACGCCACACGAACCGTTCGGCAGGTATTTCTGTCCACGCTCGTAGTTGGCATCGTCTTTCAGTCCGCAGTAGTGTACCCAAGCCACCTTGGGGCAGTCGTGCAGGAACTCGGCGATGCGCTGGGCGTTCTTGCAATGCTGTGCCATACGCAGGTGGAGTGTCTGCAGTCCCATGTTCAGCAGGAAGGAGTTCTGGGGAGCGGGGATACTACCTAAGTCACGCATCAGCTGGGCCACCAGTTTGGTGGTATATCCCATCTTGCCGAACGCCTTCACGTAGGTCAGTCCGTGGTACGACTCATCAGGGGTACATAGTCCGGGGAACTTCTCTGCATATTTCATCCAGTCGAAGTTACCACTGTCCACGACGGCACCGCCTACCTGTGTGGCAAGACCGTCCATATATTTCGTGGTGGAGTGGGTCACGATGTCAGCACCCCACTCAAAAGGACGACAGTTGATTGGTGTCGCAAACGTGTTGTCGACAATCAGGGGTACTCCGTTCTGATGGGCAATACGGGCAAACCGCTCGATGTCCAAGACGGCACAACCGGGGTTGGAGATCGTCTCGCCAAACAATGCCTTGGTATTCGGACGGAAGGCAGCCTGTATCTCCTCGTCACTCGCCTCAGGCGAAACGAACGTACACTCGATACCCAGTTTCTTCAGCGTCACACCGAAGAGGTTGAAGGTGCCTCCGTAGATCTCGTTGGACGTGACGATATGGTCGCCAGCCTCACAGATATTAAACACGGCGTAGAAGTTGGCTGCCTGTCCGGAGGAGGTCAGCACACAGCCCACGCCTCCCTCTAATGCGGCAATCTTGGCAGCCACCGCATCGTTAGTGGGGTTTTGCAGACGGGTATAGAAATACCCCTCCTTCTTCAAGTCAAACAGTTGAGCCATCTCGTCAGAGTCATCATACTTAAATGTCGTACTCTGAATGATCGGCAACTCAATGGGTTCTCCATTCTTCGCCTTGTAACCGGCCTGTACACAAAGTGAGCCGGGACGTAATTTCTTTTCCATGTATCTATTAGTTATTAATATTGTTCAGTAATATCTTGTATTTCTCCGCCTTCCTCTCCAGTGCCAGCGGATAGGCACGGGAACTGCTGGGCATACGGTAGAGACGCATGGTCTTTCCTTGATAGTCAAAGGACACATACGCCCCCACGGCAGGCTGTTGGATAGCGAAACGTGCCGTCAGGATATCCGTCGCCTTCTGTCCTGTCGTGACAATCGCCCCACAGTCGGGTATCTGTTGCAGCAGACGGTCGATGTCCGTCTCCTCCACCACCTCTAAATCCTTGTCCGAGGCAGTATTCTTCGTCCTCACCACCGCACATGCCGTGTCATAGAGTGCGATCCCCTTCTCATTCAGGAACGCCTCAATCTCCTGCTGCTTGAACCGTTTGCTCGCCAGGTCGACGAAATGGTCTTTGTCCTGAAAGCAGACAATACCCCATATTCTCCACATGTCATTGTTGAAGTTCGGGTAGAAGAAATCCATGCACCATCTTTTCCTCGATGGCGGGAAACTGCCGAGCATCAATAGCCTCGCACGTGCTGGCAGGAACGGTTGTAACGGGTGTTGTTCTATCTCCCTCATTGGGACCCTTTTCCGAAATCAGCCACAAAATTACGAATAAACGGAGAGCAAAACAAAAAGAATTCATTCTTTTTTTTGCCGAGTGCCAGTAATTTCACCATTGTCAAAGTTACATAAACTTTCTTAATTCTTTTCATGTTTTGCGCTAAAATTGACGGAACTGTCAATTCAAGTCATTTATTTACCAGTATAAGATGCCTGCGCTGCCAGTGGGCGGTGCCTCCGATCAAGGATGGGAAAGTCTCCGATGGCGCATACGAGACTGTCCCCTCTGCGAGGGAAGGCATCCGCCACGAAGATAGAAGGCATCGCTCGCAACGAAACGCTTGAGACCCTTAGCAGATAGGGAGAGAAGTAACTTTGACTTCGTCGAAGTTACTTTGCACTCGGAAATGAAAAGAAAAGTGAACTTTCCTTTTGCATTTCACTCGTTTTTTCGTAACATTGGAAGAATTTGCAGGATTTCTTTGTATAAAGGCAGTCTGGGGAATTGAAAGAAAATGGGGTTACGAATTGGAGACCGTACTCAATTCCACATTCTGCTATAAACTGCATCCGCTCGAGCTATGCTCGCTTGCTACCAACGGGACGCAAGAAAGAACACCCGATGATGTGCCACCAGCCGTACTATGACCCATCATCGGGTGCAAAGGTAATCATTCTATTTCAATTAAGCAAATCTATTCATACATTTTTCTTCCGAGCTTGCTCTCTGTTTCTGCAATCACTGTGGCATCTTATATGGCATCTGCCAGAAAAGTGCGTATTAGGCTACGTCCTATTACTCAATATCTGTGATGTATCGCACACATTGGGTACGCTCACATGAGTTTTCTCAACTCCTCTGGTTCAGGAAGTATACCTTGGTATTCCTTGGGTAACTCTGAAGATGTGCGATAGGTGGCTACACCCATCGGCTTGTTTATGTCTCGGAATGCGAACTCCACAGTTTTTGAATCTCTGTCCTTGCAGAGAATAATTCCGATGGAAGGATTCTCATGAGGTAGTTTTACATACTCGTCAAGTGCTGACAGATAGAAATTCAACTTTCCTGCATACTCTGGCTTGAACTCACCCCGTTTCAATTCAATCGCGATTAGTGCCTGAAGACGGCGATTGAAGAACAGCAAATCTATGAAATACTCTTTTTCGGATACAACAAGACGATACTGATTACCCATAAACGAGAAATCACTACCCAATGCCATGATGAAGTTCTTGATATTGTGAACAATCTGCTGCTCTATTACACGTTCATCTGTCTCGTCAGGATCCTCAATGTTCACAAAGTCAAGCAGATATTCGTCCTTGAACGAGCGTAAAGCCTTACTGCGCAAATCCACATTTGCAATGGTTTTTGCAAAGTTATTGGGCATGTTGCCACGCTTTCCAAACAAATCGTCCTTCATATAATATTTCAACTTGTCGCCATTCCAAAATCCAGTGGCACAATTCACGATATAGAACAATCGTTGCTCTACATCCTTCTTTTGGGCCAGTATCTCATAATGGTTCGTAAAACCAACGGCAAGAAAGGCATCTAATGTCTCTGGAGGTAATTCGTCCGTTGCCAATGGACGAATTTCGATATGTCCTTTGTCGCCTACAGGAATGATGCTGTTTTGTAAATCGTCCGCTGACAATGGACGATTCTCGAACATGCTGCACCATGCCTCGTAGAAGATGCGCATACGTTTGATGCTGGTCTCTGAGAAGCCTCGCAGACCAGGCAGTTCCTGTTGCAACAATTTAGAGATGGTGCCAATAGCATTGCTGCCCCATCTTGCCGCTCTACTTTGAACGGAAATGTATCCTCCTATGGCATAGTAAAGAGCCAGTACTTCCTTGTTTACTAACCGTGCAGCACGATAGCGACTTTCCAATATCGCCTCTTTAATTGCTTTTACTGCCTCAGCATACGTCGCTGTTATTTGTTTCTGTTCCATATTAATCGTTTGCAAAGTTAATGCTTTTATTCCGTATATCGTTATTCTCTCTGCATTTTATCGCTTTTTGTCACTTATAGAACGTGATCCAATTCGTTCTGTACTTATAGCTTGGAGCCATTTTACTTTCAGGGAAGAGCACCACCACCTTCCCTTTCTTATCCCGATACCATGCATAGTTCCATCCCCTGCCCATATCCAGATAGAGTGCATGAGTAACCTTGTAAGCATTCAGAGACTTGACAAAGCTCTCATAGGTCATCTTCTTCTTTGACTCAACGATACACAGCTTACCATCCTTCTCACATAATGCCCTATAGATATTCACATTATTCTTCATCTTCGAGCCAATAGGCCTGGCACTTCCATCCTTGATGATCATCATCTGGCAGAAACCCATATTCCATCCATCAGCCTTAGTTGGAAAGTCCGCTTTCTGCATAAACTTCCATTTGCCCTTACCCCATACGAAGCCCCCGTTATTGGCCTTGCAACTATAGCCCTTCTTCATTTCTCCACTGCAAATATGGCTATCAGCGACATTCGAGTGCTTGAACTCTTCTAGCAACTCACCAGTAAAGGCCGCCTCACAACAAAACTCCACATCCTTCTGTGCAGCCTTTGGCATCTCCCCACACACCAGATCTATCTTTGAGTACTCAGGATAGTACACATTGAGATTGGCCGTTTTCTCAACAGTCACCGCATGGCCTGTTAAAGACAAAGCGCCCAAAACTACTATGTATAATAACTGCTTCATACGTATAATAAAAGAACCGCCCCTCTGTATCAAGAAATAATGTATTACTAATAACTATGAGTCCTAAAACCAAGCTCTTTTTGAAGTCCCTCTTGCATACTTTCTAATCGCCGGAAAATAGCAGGGATTTGTTTTCTTTCTTGACATTCTCTAAACAATGCGATGTCGTGAATAGCCGATAAAACAGAGTCTACAGATTTAGTATATCCAGATACGGCTTTTGCGCCAGAATTATCTTTAAATACATCTATTGATTTTTGAGAACCCAACAAAGTCCTACAACTACTAAAATGCACTATTCTATTTTTGAAGATATCACCTCCTATCGCCAATAAATCATTTAATGATAATAATTCTTTTTCTCCTTCTAACTTAATTCCATGAGTCTGGCCATGAAAGCTGAAATATAATATTTCGTATTTAGCATATTCGTTTTTGCAGAATTGTTTTAGATAATAAATCAATTCTCTTTGAGTTGCAATTCTCCGATAGATGAAAGGTATCCCATAGCTTTCATCCAAAAATCTCAATAATGGCTCTGAATTCAGTGAAAGACGATTCTTTTTCTTTGTAATCTGCCATTCTGTTTCTATACAAATGATACCTCTTTTCATATTTGTAAGCATAGATTTATTCCAATATTTTTATCAAATCTTTTTCATTTTTGCAAATAACTTCATAATCAGACTTATTCACTTTTGCAATAATTCTCAATTTTAGTAATTGGTCTGCAATTCTATTTGCACGACTATAACCAATGGCATATTTCCTTTGTATTAGAGAGACAGTAAAGCAATTCTTGGCTATCACATAGCTCGCAATCTCTCGTATCTTTGGATCAAAATGTTCTTCTTTAATATGAGGTAGTAATTCTAGGATTTCATTTGTCTTGTCCTCCCATTCGGGGCAATCCTCAATCATTTTTTCTGAAATTGATGCGAAAGACTCTTCGTTTTCTTTATCTTTAATTTTTAATTCTTCAATTTCTTTATCAAGTCCCTTTATCTTATGATTCAACTCATCAATTTTAACAAGATAAGGTTCTTTTTGCTTATCAAATTTTTGATTTATTTCTTTCTCCTTTTCTTTATATTCTGGTGTATTTTTATCTCTATGTCCTCTCATATACTCCTTTATAGATTCGAAATAGCTAGAGTGTCTTTTGCTCCCTTCACGGGCTATTCGATTTAAGCCAATTACTATCAGAATAACAGCAATTCCCAATAGAACTATGAAGCTCTTCGTGTCTGCTGAATCTTTTATGTACAGATAGATTTGTCTGCCTATTGCAAAAACAAGAAATATAACACCCCAACCAAAGAAAGCATCTTCATCGAACTTTTCACTCTTTATCTTTTCACTCTTTGCCTTCTCAATTTTGTTTATTTCTTTTAATAATGCTTGCTTTTCTTCTTCGATTCTTTCTATCTCATTCTTATTTTTGTCGATGCTTATATTAAACTCTTTACTTTCGTATGCTTTTTTTGTTGGAAGATATAAAGACCAGACTGATCTATAATAATCATCCATATGGCTTTGATTTGACAATGAAATAGAATTTGCTCTTTCAAGAATCTCCTGAGCATATTCTTTGTCAGTTATTTCTTCTAAATTAGTAATAGCCTCTTTGGAATAAGCTATTACAGGTTTTAAGAATAATGAAGAAAGAAATAATTTGAAATTGACATTAGACAAGTTTTCAATCTTATCTACTACCAATTTCAAATTGAAAATCATATTCTTGTAGAATCGCCCCTTTTCCTGCCGTTCCAATTCACTTATTTGATTCCGCAATATCTTATTGGCAATAGCATTGTTGACGGCTAATTCTTTATTAAGCTGCACCAATTGTTCGTTTTGAGCATATTGGGCAGCAAGACTCTGCTTACTCAAAGCGCTTATCTTTTCAAGAGAATAAGTCTGATATATACGTAGTAAAGTATTTGTATCCATTTCTCAATAACTGTTATGCTTATTTTGACGCTACAAATAATTCTTTCACATCCACGTCAAGGTGGCGTACAATCTCGTAGAGCTGTTCCACGGATGGCTGCACCTTGTTGGTCATCCAGCGTGAAACGGTACAGATGTTATGGCCCATCTGTTCAGAGAGCCATGTGCCAGTCCTTTCTTTCTCGGCCAACACTATCTTTAGCCTGTTATAGCGTTGTATCTCCATATCGCTTTTAGTTATTCTTGCTCAACATTGAGCGTTCTGTGCGCAAATATAATCAATAATGTCGAGAATAGGATGATTTGTGAACATAAATTAAGAAAAAGGCTTGTCTTTTCTCATGATATGGGAACATTTCGCAAAGATTTCTACTTGCAATGCCTTAGAAGGGTGTAGCCTAATACGCACTTTTCTGTGGAGTGCCACACAAAGATGCTTGTCTGCTTTCTGATGAGCAAGCTCGGCAGACATTAGTTTTTTGTTTCCCTGAATTGTTATTTCACAGAAAGGAATTTTCACAATGAGCCTTTATGGAAAACATGATGTACCTTTGTCCGCAGATTATAAAAACTAAACAAGATATGGAAGTAATATCAATTGAGCGCAGTACCTACGAGGAACTGCTGACAAGCTTCAATAGCTTCGTTGTAAAGATGAAGGAAATGGCAAGTAGAGGCAATGACAAAGGCTTGGGCGACTGGCTTGACAACCAAGACGTGTGCCAGATTCTGAATATCAGTCCAAGAACATTACAGACTTTGCGAGATAATGGGACGTTGTCCTATTCTCAAATCAATCGTAAGGTATATTACAAGCCTGAGGATGTGGAGAGAATTCTGTATATTGTGGATGGTAGAGATAAGAATGGCAAGATGTGTAACATTAAAACAAACAGCCTATGAACGAATTGATAATGCCGCATAACGTTGGAGTGAAGAACGCGTTGGAGAATATGAAGGAGATACTTGTCCTATACAAGAAGGTGATAGGCAATTATCGTCCATTGCTTGATGGTGAGCGCTACCTGACAGACAAAGAGGTGGCCGACATTTTGAAAGTTAGCAGACGGACACTACAGGAATACCGCAATGATGGTGTGCTACCTTACATATTGTTAGTTGGTAAGGTGCTCTATCGTGAAAGTGATTTGGAAAGGGTCTTGGAAAGTTGCTATCATCCGGCTTATAAACGATAGGGGAAAAAAAGATCCGTTAGTGGTTCGTGTACTGAATGAAAATAACGCAGAAAGACGGATGACAGACTTCGCTAATCATTCGTCTTTCTGCTTTGAAGTTTTTGGGCCGCTGTGATCTATGCTATCTTTATGTTCTTGAATGAAGCGTTGAGTTTGTTGCCAAGCATCGTCAGGTCATTGTCAAGTTTCTGACTCGTGATTTTTGCATAAATCTGGGTGGTCACGATGTTGGTATGTCCCAATACACGGCTCACGCTTTCGATGGGCATACCCTTTGAAAGCGCCAACGTGGCAAATGAGTGCCGTCCGCAATGGTAGGATATGGCTTTCTCTATGCCGCAGGCGGTCATAACCGTTTTCAATTTCTTGCAGATAAACCAGTAGTTGAGTTTGCCGAATACGAACTTATCTTCTTGCAGGTGCTTGTAACGCTCAATAATCTGCAAGGGAACATCCATCAGTTTCACCTGGAAGGGGATGTTGGTCTTGTGGCGCTTTCTGATGATCCACTTGTTTCCGTTGATGTCCACGATGTTGTCCGTTGTCAGGTTTTTCACATCGATGAACGAGAGGGCGGTGAAGCAAACAAAGACGAAGATGTCACGCACGAAGGCCAGATTATCGTCCTCGAACTCATGTGTTACGACAGCCTTTAGTTCTTCTTCGGTCAGGAACTCCCTTTCCTTGCAGTTTGGGCTAATGTGGAACTGCGCGAACGGGTTACGGGGAATCTTACCATTATAGTGCGCCCTCATGACAACTCCCTTCAACCACATGCAGCGTTGCCAGATGGTGCCGCTTGCAAGTCCTCGCTCTGTGCTGAGGTAGGCGGCGAAGTCCTTGATAAAATCGGGGGTTAATTCCAGCATTGATATGTCCTTGCGGCGATAATGTGATTCGATGAACGATGCCACGTCCTTTCTGGAGAGTTGCATTGCCCATAGGGTGCTGATAACCCTGTCCTTTCCGACACGCTTCTTCTGGTTGGCGATGTCCTTGTCGAATGCGTTGAGCAATGTCTCATACTCGCTGCCGAATCCCTGATAGGAGTTGCGTACCATCTCTGCCGTCACGAATGCCTCACGGTCTGCCAGATGCTGGTAGTGTTTGATAATCTGCGCCTTGATGTTGTCAAGGTCACGGTTCAACTGCAAGGCTTCCTTGCTCCGCCCTTTGGCACAGTTGCCCTTTGCATCCCATAGGGTCAACGGAATGCTCTTCTTACAACTGAACTGGCTCTGGGTTCCATTGATTGTTACCCTGCCCATCACTGGCACTACGCCGTTCTTCTCCTTGCCTCTGTTCACGTAGAACAGTACTGAAAATGTGCTTCTGCTCATGTTTCTTACTCGTTTTAAAATTCCGGCTGCAAAACTACTATCTTTTCTTGGTTCTGTCGCTATGCAAAACATAGCAGTTTGCGGAATCAGAAACGAGCGGTGAGAGGCTGTCCGATTAACGAAGTTTAACTGGCTCTCAAGACCGTCTCGCGGGTTACGGATAAGAAACCTAACTACTTCTTTATTCCTCCCAAATTTGCATTCAGTCTAAAACTGAACTTCCCCGATTTTCCCCGTCTTGCCTTTTATTTACGCGTTTTCTGCGTTAATCTTCTAAAATCCGTCTTTCGTTACAGACTTTTTTCGTAACTTTGCCATCATTAATGATGGCGAACTTACTTCGTCTCGGCAAAAAGTATGGAAGAGACCAATAAAATACCGAATGAGTGGAATCAGTTCTATCTGAAGGATGTGTCGTTTGTCAATCTGATGACACGCCGTATTTTCAATATTCTGATTGTCGCTAACCCCTATGATGCGTTTATGTTGGAGGATGACGGACGTATCGACGAGAAACTGTTTGACGAGTATATGGAACTGGGACTGCGCTACCCACCCACCTTCACGCAGGTCAGTACGACGGCGGAGGCGGAGGAAGTGCTGAGGACTACCGATATCGACCTGATTATCTGTATGCCGGGTAACGCCGACAATGACGCCTTTGCCGTGGCACGTGACGTGAAGCAGTCGGCGCCCCAGATTCCCTGTGTCGTACTGACTCCCTTCTCGCATGGTATCACCAAGCGTATCGAGAACGAGGACATGTCGATCTTCGATTATGTGTTCTGCTGGTTAGGTAATACCAACCTCATCCTGTCCATCATCAAACTGATAGAGGACAAGATGAATATCGAGCACGACATCAAGGAGGCTGGTGTGCAGATGATCATGCTGGTGGAGGATAATATCCGTTTCTACTCCTCGGTGTTGCCTAACCTCTATAACTATATCCTCGCCCAGAGTAAGAACTTCTCGACGGAGGCGCTGAACCCCCATACCGCCGCCCAGCGAAAGCGCGGACGACCTAAGGTGGTGCTTGCCACGAACTACGAGGAGGCGATGGCATGGTATGAGAGATACCATGATAACGTGCAGGGTGTGATCAGTGATACCCGTTTCCCGATGAATACCAAGGCAGGCAGACTGTCGCATGTGGAGGAGGGTGACGCGGAGGCTGGCTTGAAACTGCTCCGTGAGATCCGCAGGCGGGATGAGTATGTGCCGCTGATCCTGCAGAGCAGTGAGATCGCCAATAAGGAGAAGGCGGAGGCAGAGGGCTTTGACTTCATCGACAAGAACTCGAAGAAGATGAATGTCGACCTGCGTCATATCATCGAGGAGCACATGGGCTTCGGTGACTTTATCTTCCGTGACCCCGTGACCCGTGAGGAGATCATGCGGGTGTCGTCCCTGAAGGAGTTGCAGGATAATATCTTCAAGATTCCCAATGACTCCATGCTCTACCACATCTCCCGTAACCACATGAGCCGTTGGCTGTGTGCCCGTGCCATCTTCCCCGTCTCCGCCTTCCTGAAGACGGTGACGTGGCATAAGTTACAGGATGTGGATGCCCACCGGCAGATTATCTTCGATGCCATCGTGCAGTATCGCCGCATGAAGAATATCGGTGTCGTCGCTGTGTTCGACCGTCTGAAGTTCGACCGTTACGCCCATTTCGCCCGTATTGGTGAGGGCTCGTTGGGAGGAAAGGGACGTGGTCTCGCCTTCCTGGATAATATCATCAAACGCCATGCGGAACTGAACCAGTTCGAGAATGCCGCCGTCTCTATCCCTAAGACCGTCGTGCTCTGTACCGACTTCTTCGATGAGTTCATGGATAAGAACAACCTGTGGACTATCGCCTTGAGTGACGCTTCCGACGAGGTCATCCTGCAGCATTTTCTGCGGGCACAGTTGCCAGACTCGCTGATTGCCGACTTCTTCACCTTCTTCGATGCGGTGAAGTCGCCGATTGCCGTGCGCTCCAGCTCGTTGTTGGAGGACAGCCATTACCAGCCGTTCGCAGGTATCTACAGTACCTATATGATACCTTATTTAGAGGATAAGTATGAGATGCTGCGGATGCTCGCCTGTGCCATCAAGGGTGTCTATGCCTCCGTCTATTACAAGGACTCGAAGGCGTATATGACAGCGACCTCTAATGTCATCGACCAGGAGAAGATGGCGGTCATCCTGCAGGAGGTGGTGGGACACCAGTATGGGGACCATTACTATCCCACGTTCAGCGGTGTGCTGCGCTCCCTGAACTACTATCCTATCGGTGACGAGACGGCAGAGGAGGGTATCGCCTCCCTTGCCCTGGGATTAGGAAAATATATCGTGGATGGCGGACAGACCCTCCGGGTGTCACCGTATCATCCCACACAGGTGCTGCAGACCTCCGAGATGGATACCGCACTGAAGGAGACACAGACCCGCTTCTATGCGCTGGACATGTCGCATGTGGGTGATGACTTCAAGGTGGATGACGGTTTTAATATCAAGAGTCTGCGGGTGAAGGAGGCTGACAAGGACGGCTCGTTGAACGGTATCGCCTCCACCTATGACCCCTCCGACCAGATTATCCGTGACGGTATCTATGAGGGCGGACGTAAGGTCATCTCGTTCTGTGGGGTGTTACAACACGGTATCTTCCCCTTGCCGGAGATCTTGCAGATGGCACAGAAATACGGCTCCGAGGATATGCGCCGTCCCGTGGAGATTGAGTTCGCTTGTAATCTGAACAGTACACCGCAAGGAATGACGGGTGACTTCTACCTGTTGCAGATCCGTCCTATCGTCGACTCCAAGCAAGTGCTGGACGAGGACCTTGCCGCTATTCCTGACGAGCAGTGTCTGTTGCGCTCCCAGAACTCCTTGGGACATGGTATCTCCGAGGATGTGGTGGATGTGGTCTATGTCAAGACCGACGACGACTTCACCGCTGCCAATAACCCCTATATCGCTGACGAGATAGAGCAGATCAACCGTAAGTTCCTCGATGCCGACAAGAACTACGTGCTGATAGGTCCGGGACGCTGGGGCAGCAGTGACTACTGGTTGGGCATTCCCGTGAAGTGGCCTCATATCTCCGCTGCCCGTGTTATCGTGGAGGCAGGACTGAAGAACTACCATGTAGACCCCTCGCAGGGTACACATTTCTTCCAGAACCTGACCTCTTTCGGGGTAGGGTACTTCACCATCAATACCTATACGGGTGACGGTGTCCTCCAAAAGGATATCCTTGATGCCATGCCGGCAGTGGAGGAGACCCAGTATGTGCGCCATGTCCGTTTCGACCGTCCTTTGAAGATCATGATGGACGGAAAGAAACAGCATGGTGTCGTGTTATTGCCGGAAACCTAAAAACGAATGTGATATGAATCTTCATTTGACAGATACGATTAAGATGCCTGACCATCAGTTGCGCCGTCAGGTCATTGCGTTATGCAAGAAGGTGGGGAAACCCCTGTTGAAGTTGTCGACGAAAGACTATGAGGACAATGGGTTAGGACACCTTGTGGAGCAGTTTGGCGGTCAGGCTGGTCTGGTGAATATTGAGGTGTTCAACGAGTTGCAGCATACCATCACGGGGTGGCCCGGTGGTAAGCCGAATGTCGATGACAGCAACCGCCCCGAGCGAGCCACACCCTATCCCAAACGGGTCATCGTGTTCTCCCCTCATCCCGACGATGATGTCATCTCGATGGGTGGTACCATCCGTCGTCTGATGCAGCAGGGGCATGATGTGCATATTGCCTATCAGACGAGTGGCAATATCGCCGTGGCTGACGAGGAGGTGCGCCTGTACATGCATTTCATCAATGGTTTCAACCAGCTCTTCGCCAACGGTTCCGACGAGGTCATCAAGATTCGCTATCAGGAGATCATGAACTACCTGAGACAGAAGAGCGTTGGCGATCTGGATAACCCCAGTATCCTGACGGTCAAGGGACTGATTCGCAGGGGAGAGGCTCGTAATGCCTGTGCTTATAACCATATCCCCAAAGACCATATCCATTTCCTCGACCTTCCTTTCTATGAGAGTGGGAAGATAGAGAAGCTGCCTGTCTCGGAGAAAGACGTGCGGATTGTCCAAGAGCTGATAGCCGACATACAGCCCCATCAGATTTATGTGGCTGCCGACCTTGCCGACCCTCATGGTACTCATCGGAAGTGTACCGATGTGGTGCTGGCTGCGTTGCAAGAGGAGAGAATCAGTGGAGGTGGCTGGTTAGACGACTGTAGGGTATGGATGTATCGTGGTGCGTGGGCAGAATGGGACATCGCGGATATCGAGATGTGTGTGCCGATGAGTCCTGAGGAGCTGCTGGAGAAACGTAATGCCATCCTCCGTCATCAGAGTCAGATGGAGGGTGCTCCCTTTATGGGTGATGACGCACGTCTGTTCTGGCAGCGTGCCCAAGACCGTAACTGTGAGACGGCAAGACGCTATGACGAGTTAGGGCTGGCATGTTACGAGGCGATGGAGGCTTTTGTGGAATATCAATTATGAGGATATGAGAAAAATAGTGGTGTGTGTGATGTTAGGTTGGGCAACAATGGCGATAGCAGAAAATACCGACTATCAGGTGGTACCTTTACCACAGAGTGTGGAACTGCAGAAAGGGGAGTCTTTCGTCTTTCAGGATGATGTGCGGATCGTGTCGCAAGAGGGCTTGCGGCGGGAGGCGGCATTCTTGAAGGAGTACCTTTTCGAGATGACAGGGGAAGCGTTGACGATTGTCTCCAAGCAACGGAAAGGGGAGTGTTACGTGTCCCTCGCAGTCTCTCCCAAGATCAGCGAGCCAGAGGGGTATGTCCTGACAGTTGACAAAGGACATATAACGATTGAGGGAGGATCAGCGGCAGGTGTCTTCTATGGTATTCAGACACTTCGTAAGTCGCTCAACGGAAAGAAGCGTCTTACACCAGTCATCATCAAGGACGCACCACGGTTCTCTTGGCGTGGCATGCACCTCGACTGCTCCCGTCATTTCTTCCCCGTGTCTTTCGTGAAGAAATACATCGACCTCCTTGCCCTTCATCAGATGAATGTGTTCCATTGGCATATCACCGATGACCAGGGATGGCGTATAGAGATCAAGAAATGGCAGAAACTCATCACGGTGGGTTCGCATCGCACTGGTACGATCATCGGTACGAACTCAGATATCGATGACGAGACACCTTATGGGGGCTATTATACCCAAGAGGAGGCTCGTGAGATTGTCGCCTATGCCCAAGAGCGACATATCACCGTTGTTCCAGAGATTGACATGCCGGGACACATGCTGGCGGCACTTGCCAGTTACCCGGAGTTAGGGTGTACGGGTGGTCCCTACCAAGTAGGTCATTACTGGGGTGTTTACAAAGATGTCCTTTGTGTGGGTAATGAGAAAGTGTATCAGTTTGTGGAGGATGTACTCACAGAGATCATGGAAATCTTCCCTTCGGAGGTCATCCATATCGGAGGTGACGAGACACCCACGGAGAAATGGGAGCATTGTGCGAAATGCCAGTCTCTCGCCTTAGGAGACAATACCCTGCAGGGCTATTTCACACAGCGTGTCTTTAACTTCCTGACCGCCCATCACCGTCGTGCGTTGGGATGGGATGAGTTATTGGAGAACAAAGCGCCGCAGGATGCGATGATTATGTCATGGCGTGGTACAGAGCCGGGAGCCAAGGCGGCAGAGATGGGACATGACGTGGTGATGGCACCTACCACCCATTGTTATTTCGACTACCAGCAGGTGAAGGACGTACTCTTTGAGCCCAGTCGTTGTGGAGGTTTTATACCTATTGAAAAGGTATATAGTCTCGACCCGGCTCCCGACAGTCTTTCCGCTGCCGCCAAGCGGCATGTCTTAGGGGTGCAGGCAAACCTGTGGGCGGAGTATCTGACAAACGAGCGTATTGTGGAATATCAGGCACTGCCCCGTATGTCGGCACTTGCCGAGGTGCAATGGACACAGCCGTCACGGAAGAACTATGACGATTTTGTCATCCGGCTGACCCGGATGACAGAGTTATACGACAAATACCATTATCACTATTGTAAGCATCTGTGGCCTGAGCGTCAGATGCCCAGTCGTTGGCAATTCTGATACCTATTGTCCGCCAAGATGGGAGAAGTACTCGATGATGTCCTCCCATGTCTTGAACGTGTCGGAACCATATTCAAGGAGGGTTGCCAACGACCCCTCCAGTTTTCCCTGTTGAGGGGAGACAATCAGGTAGTCGCCATACAACAACTCACGGCGTGGGGTGAAGATGGTGTGCCGCCATGCAGGGACGTTGATGTATTCTGCGAGCCACGACTCTGTCGTGGTATAGTGAGAAGGTGGTGCCACAAAGAACACCTCATAATGCTCAATGAGTAGTCGGACGGCTTTCTGTATCGACGATACTGGCTTCTGGTAGGAATCTATCATCGTCTCTATACCTATATATATAATAGGACGCTGTCTTTTCTCCTGCTTGTCATCGATCCATCGGATGACAGGGACGACGGAGTGCATATAACTCTTGTCGTCCATCCGGTGCTCACCATGGAAGTTCGTAGCTTGTGAGTAGTGTTGACAGAAAATACCCATCGTGTCCACCAAGTCGTCCTTGTCACCGAAGAGTCCGTAGACCCGCCGCTCATCCTCTGGGGTCAGCCCGACGAAACGTTGTTCCGATACCTCCCGATATGCTTTGACGAGCGCCTTGTCCACATAGAACTCCTGCACACCGTCCAGTCGGGGATTCTGAAACTGCTGGGTACCCGTCATACCGTGTGCCCTCATCGTCTCCGCTATCTCTAAAGCGGGATTGATACAGATGCGGTCAAAGCCACGTAACTGTTCTGTATACATACCCCCCATCGACGTACCGATAATCAGGTCGGGCTTCTCTTGCTCGCAGATGGTGTGAAGCAAGGTGATCGCCTCGTGCGGGTCGACAGGCAGGTCAGGGGCGATGACTCGTGTGTTGGGCATCACGATACGCAGTCGTTCTACCGTTCCTGACTGTCCGCTGCTGCCAAAGCCATGACAATACAAGATGGTCTTTCCAGCCATCATTTCCGGATACTGTTTTACGTATGGATTCTCTATCATTTCCATGAAAATTGTATTTGATTGTTGCAAAGATAAAAAATAATAAGGAAAAAAGAGACAGAAATAACGATAAATTATGTATATTTGCAGCAGAGATGATAAAACCGGTTAAATTCCACATCAAGACCTTATCCGTACAAATCAGTCTGAAGGTTGTGCTGGCGGTGGCTACGCTATTAGCGGTGGCACTGTTGATTATGTTTTATTTCTCCAGAAAGGCAGTGAAGGAAGAGGCTCGGCAAAAGGCGGAAGAGACATTGGAAAGCACTGTGCGCCAAGTGGATAATATCTTGTTGAGTGTGGAGCAGTCGGCTGGTAATGTCTATTGGGACATGATAAATCATCTTGACGAGCCGGAGCGTATGTTCTTATACAGCCGTAAGATAGTGGAGAATAACCCCTATGTCGCAGGGTGTGCCATTGCCTTTGAGCCATATTATTATAAGGAGCGGGGACAGTATTTCATGGCGTATCTCCATCATGTTTATGGAAGCCGGCAAACGAGTGCTTCTGAGCTTGTTCAGTCAGAGACATTCGGTACTGTGCCTTATACAGAACAGATATGGTATAGCAAACCCGTAGAGACGGGCCGCCCCTGCTGGATCAATCCCTTGAAGAATGAGGCGACAGAAGGGGAGGTAATCATCACTTTCTGTCTGCCGATATATGTCTCTGGGGGAAAAATCATCGGCGTACTTGGCGTTGACGTGTCGTTAAGTCTGCTTTCAAATATCGTGTTGTCGGCAAAGCCGTCCCCGAACTCTTATGCCACCTTGTTGGGTAGTGACGGCTCCTATATCGTCCATCCCGATAGTGAGAAGGTCTTTCATAAGACAATCTTTACGATAGAAAGCTACAAGACTAATAAAGAGTTGAGAGCGGCAGGAGATGCCATGGTGGCAGGCGATACCGGCTATAAGCATTTCCGTCAGGATGGCATTGACAATTATGTGTTCTATAAACCGTTCATCCGTGCCGATGTGCTGGGTCGCTCTATGGACAGGACGGGATGGAGTATCGGTATCGTCTACCCGGAGGATGACATCTTCGGGGAGTATAACCAATTATTATATATCGTCATTGCCATTGCCTTAGTGGGACTGATTCTCTTATTGGTAGGTTGTCAGACAATTACCCACCGCCGCCTGTTGCCGTTGAGGATGCTGGCGGAGTCGGTGCAACGTATCGCGAAAGGACATTATGACGACCCTATCCCTGACAGTCATCAACAGGATGAGGTGGGGCGTTTACAAGATCATTTCCAACAGATGCAGCAAGCCCTTTCCGCCCACATGGGAGAACTGGAACGGTTGACGACGGAGTTGCGTGACCGAGGTGTGGTATTATCTGCTGCATACGAGCAAGTCAAGGAGGCTGACCGGGTCAAGACCGCCTTCCTGCAAAATATGACCGACCAGATGATGAAGCCTGTCGGTATTATCGAGTCGAATGTCAATATGCTGTGTGGACATCGTCAGGAGATGGACCAGCAAGAGGCAGGTAAAACCGTGGATACGATTAAGGAGCAAGGGAAGATCGTTATGAAGTTGCTTAACGACCTGTTGGATGTATCACAAAAGAAAGTGGAGGAATAGAAGATGAGTAAGATGGTTCGTCATATCCGCCAGTCGCTTTCGCTGAAACTCAGTATCAGTATCTTGCTGATGACTGTTCCCGTCTTTATCGTGTCGTTAGGTGTCCTCTTTGTCCAGTCTCGTCATCGTATTAAGCAAGAGGCGGTGGAGCATGCCACCAGTGCCCTCCATACCTCCGTACAACGTGTAAGGTGTTATTTGACTACGGTGGAGACAGCCACCAATGCCAATGACTGGCTTGTTATTGAGAACCTGCAACCGGATTCCCTGCTTGCCTATTCCCGTCGTATCGTGCAGCTGAATGCCAATGTCAGTGGCTGCTCTATTACCACAGAGCCCTATTTTTTCTCAAAATATGGAAGGTATTTCTCTGCTTACTCTGTCCGTGAGGGTGATAGTATCACTACAGTCCGTGAAGGGGAGTACGACTATTTCAGTAAGATATGGTACAAAACACCTAAAGAGTTGGGGAAGGCTTGTTGGGTAAATTCTTTTGACGACTATAATGAGGGCACACTGTCCGCCTCGGGGATCATCGCTTCTTATTGTAAACCACTCAACGGTAAGGATGGTCAGTTCATCGGTGTTATCTCTACCGATTTGTCGTTACAGCGTCTTGCAGATGCTATTGCCGCTGAGAAGCCTTATCGGAATGCCTATTTCCTCATGCTGGGTGAGGATGGAACTTATTATGTGCATCCAGACTCAACACGACTGATAGAGCGGACTATCTTCACGGATGCAGATGTCAGCCATCATGCGGATATCATTGCGCTGGGACACGAGATGACGACAGGGCATCAGGGAGCGGTGGAGGTTGATGTTAACGGCAAATCGTGCTTAGTGTGCTATGGACCGGTAACAGGAACGAAATGGAGTCTCGCACTTGTCATACCAGAGAGTGACATCCTTCATAGCTACAACCAGTTGTCCTATATCATCGCAGTACTGATCCTTATAGGCTTAGTCCTTATCCTGTGGTCCTGTCGTAAGATAGTGGCACATGCCATCCGTCCGTTGAACAGACTCGTAGAGCTGTCGCAACGCTTAGCGGATGGACAGTATGATGAGAAGATCAAGGCTACTTCCCGGCAAGATGTCGTAGGACGGTTGCAGAACAGTTTTGTGGCGATGCAAGACTCCCTGAACCGCCATATTGGTGATATACAGCAAGTGAATGATGAGACAGCGCGGCGTAATGAGGAACTGCAGCGGGCAAGTCAGTTGGTGGCGGAGTCAGACCGCCAGAAGACATTGTTCATTCAGAATATGACACACCAGATACGCACGCCGCTTAACATCATTATGGGTTTTGCCCAGATATTACGTGATAACGTAATTGATTTACCTGTGGAGGAAATGAAAAAGATGACCGACACGATGAGTTATAATGCCGTTTCCCTCAATCACATGGTGCTGATGCTCTATGACAGCTCAGACTCAGGAGTCTCAGAGGAGATGAGTAGTCAGAATTATGAGGAGGTGTCCTGCAATAAGTTGGCACGTGAATGTATTGCCAGCATCCATCTCTATTTTCCAGACCTGCCTATTACTTTTAAGACGGAATTGCCAGATACGTTATGTATCAAGACACATCGTCTCTATCTGATGCGGAGTCTGCGTGAGATACTATATAACTCTGCGAAATACTCTGACGGGCAACATATCTCCTTGAGTATCTCTGCGACAGAGAAGGTGGTACGTTTCGTTTTTGAGGACACCGGGCAGGGTATTGATGACAGTTATATCGATAAGATGTATGTGCCGTTTACCAAGGTGAACGACTTGTCAGAGGGATTGGGATTAGGACTGCCTCTCGCTAAGCGGCATATCCTTCATTTAGGTGGTAACCTTATTCTTGACACGACGTATCATGAGGGCTGTAGGTTCATTGTTGAACTTCCTTTTTAAGAAAGCCATCTATACTGAAAAGTGATGATTTTGCCGATTTTGCTTGTGAATGTGAAATAAATTGACTACTTTTGCGTTTAATTATTAGATTTATTAATCACTTAAACAAATAAGGAAATGAAAAAGTATTTAGCTGAAATGGTAGGCACATTCGTGCTGACATTCTTGGGATGCGGTGCTGCGGTCAGCCTGAATTGCGGTTTTGACACAGCATCTGTAGTAGGAACGGCAATTGCCTTCGGTCTCTCTGTAGTAGCTATGGCATACGCTATTGGTGGTATCTCTGGTTGTCATATCAACCCCGCTATCACACTCGGTGTGTTCCTCAGTGGTCGTATGAACGCAAAGGATTGTGGGATGTACATGGTATTCCAGGTGATTGGTGCTATTATCGCAGCCGCCCTGCTCGCCTTCCTCGTATCTACAGATCCTGGTCTTGCCCGTGGTACGGCAACAGGTGCTAACGCCTGTGCTTCAGAGAATGTGATGAACGGTCTGATTGCGGAGATCGTGCTCACCTTCATCTTCGTACTCGTTGTATTAGGTGCTACCGCTAAGACAAATGGTGCTACCAACAATTTCGCTGGTCTTGCCATCGGTCTTGCTCTGATCCTCATTCACTTGGTAGGTATCAACTACACAGGTACCTCTGTGAACCCGGCCCGCTCTATCGGTCCTGCTCTCTTCGAGGGTGGTAAGGCACTGGCTCAGCTCTGGGTATTCATCGTTGGTCCATTGGTAGGTGGCGCACTTGCCGCTCTGGTTTGGAAGGTGATCGATACCGAAGAGAAGTAAAAAGAATCCTGTTTTAAACATAAATTATCCCGGTAAACACCCCGTTTATCGGGATAATTGTTTTATTTACACCTCTATATAACGTCCACTTTTCCCAAGGTGGGCGTTCTTTTTTATCTGTCTTAATAACAGGTGATTACGTTTCTCCTTCTCGTAAACTTATCCACATTTTTTGTAATACATCCTTTTCCCACCTTATATTATTATTATCTTTGCCATCGAAAGTTAGATACAAAACATTAATTACTACAAACTTAAAGATTATGAAGAAAAATTACTTTATTTCGATGTTGGCAGGTGCCTTGATGATGGTATCCACACCTGCAAGTGCACAGTACATTACCGAGGCTCCGGCAGGAGGCTTTGATTTCTCAAAGGGTAAGGACTATGTTGTTATCTACAGCCCCGCCACTCAGGTGACGGCAATGGGCAGTAACATCCTGTCGAACCAGAACCTCGACCCCGCTATGGAGAAAAACCAGTTCTATTACTGGGTATGTGATTGGGCTGGGGGGGAAACTCAATTTACACTTTATAATTGTCCTAATACCGAAAAGAATTCCTGGGGAGGAAGTGAAAAACTAAATATGACACCACTATGGGCTTGGGGATCAGGGCAGTTTACTGCAAAAAGCCAAGACTATGACTTGTCGGCTATAACAGATGACCATATACTACACATTGGTTTTATGAATATTGGTGACCCTGAGGCGACGGCTAACTACCGTTTTCTTTTAGGTCGTCAAGTAAGCGAAAATGTATTTAATGGCTTCCCAATAGAAATAAACAAAGAAGTAGGAGTTATGGCTGGTGGTTATATTGGTGTTGGAATGGCTCCAAAAACTAATACGTGGTATTATCTGGATATTCCTGTTAAGGATCTCGTGGATATCGATGGCGATTTCGGTTTTACCTATAATTTCTCAAAGCCCTTTGGTGCATCAACAAATAATGCAGACATTTTTACCTGTGGTTTCGAAGGTGCTACTATTTGTACTTATACTTATGGTGCTATAGACCCAGAAACGAGTATGAAAACAGTTAATATTACCAAAATAGGCTCGGCTATGGCAATCGATCACGTGTTCCTTTATAAGAAGTCAACATCAGGTATTCAGAATACCGTTGCGTCTGGTAACGAAGAGGTACAGGGTGTCTATGACCTGACTGGTCGTCGTGTCAACGACTATCGTCCTGGTGTGAACATCGTGAAGACCGATAAGGGTGTGAAGAAAGTAATCGTGAAATAACAGTAAACTTTATGAAACTATCTAAGATATTATTTGGTGCATTGTTAGCGGCAGTCCTCCCGACTGTCGCTTCTGCCCAGCCAATAGAGACGGCTCCCGACGGCTATACGCTGGTATGGAGCGATGAGTTCAATGGTACCGCCCTGAACGAGAAGATATGGAACATCGAGGTGACCGGCTCTGGTGGCGGCAACCAGGAGTTGCAGTATTACCGCCGTGAGAATGTCAGCGTGAAGGACGGCAACCTGGTATTGACGGCAAGGCGCGAGAACTGTGAGGGCAAGGCATTCACCTCAGGACGTATCAACTCCAACCAGAAGGCTGCCTTCAAGCATGGTATCATGCAGGCGAAGATCAAGTTCCCCAAGACAGCCGACGGCTTGTGGCCTGCCTACTGGATGATGGGTAACGACATCAACCGCTACGGATGGCCCCGCTGCGGTGAGATTGACATTATCGAGATGGGACACTTCAATGCCATCACTGGCAAGTATGCCGGCAAGGGATGGCAGGACCGCTACTTCAGCGGTACGCTGCACTATGGTCCCTCGGCAAGCAATGAGGATCACCAACAGTACACCTCGGAGTTCACCGAGGATCAGTTTGCGAGTCTCGGTCCCGTGGTGGACGACTACCACATCTTCACCATCGAGTGGGACGGCAGTTACCTCTACATGTACTACGATCTGGAGGGCTACAAAAACGGTCCTAAGAACAGTGCACGCTATCTCACGCTGTCTATTTCTCCCTCCGACGACAATTACTCGTCGGGCAAGTATTTCCAGAAGCCTTTCTATTTCCTCTTCAACCTCGCCGTGGGTGGTACGTTCCCCTATATCTTCGACCCTGCGAAGATTACGGCACTGCCTAACGCCGGTGACGAGGCTAAGATGTATGTGGACTGGGTACGTGTCTATCAGAAGGACGACGATGCCGACGCACAGTATCTCTACTACGATGCTGAAGGCAACAAGGTGACCAACATCCCCGACGAGCCGGAGCCACAGCCGCAGGACGACGACAAGACGGAGCTCTCCGGCTTTGCCACCGAGGCACTGGATGCCAACGGTGAGACGACGTTCGACTACGATGACGTGTCGGATGCCGTGCTCATCTCCACCAGCGACGGTGTGAGCGGACACCTGCTCAGTGCTGGTGCCAACGTGACCGACCTGAATGTCAACAACACCAACCGAAACTTATATATATGGGACAACACCTACGTGGCTATTGACCGTACCGGCAAGACCAACTCCTTCGGCTATGACGAGGGCTACAACACGTTTGCCGTGGGTAGCGTGGGATGGAGCGGAGCCGGCTTCAACATCAACGGCGATGACCTCTCCATGATTGACGACGACTACTGGCTGCACTTCGCCATGCTCGGCAACGACCCCGACATGCACACCTCGCACACCATCACCGTCAGTGGCGCACAGTTCATCGTGGGTAACAGCGACGGCAAACTGGCAAGCATCGGCGACTTCAAGCGTGACGGCAAGTGGTACTACTTCGACATCCCTGTCAAGGCACTCAAGCAGTTTGCCACCCCTCTGCTCAAGGCTCCCGCCAATGCGTTCGCCGACAACATCTTCGCCTTTGCCAGCGGCGGTGTGACGGATGCGGAGATCTCCATCGACAACATCTTCTTCTATAAGAGCAAGACCAAGGAGATTCCCAACTATGCCGATACCAATGCCGACCTCGGCAAGTATGGCTACAAGAGCGTCAACGAGGACGGCAAATGGGCTTTTGACTTGGAGCAGGTGGGTGAGATCATTCCCATCCAGCTCTCTGAGGACGTATGGAAGGGTGTGACCAGTGACGGTAACTATCAGGAGACCGACCTGGTTAAGAGCGCCCGTGACTACACGCAGTCGAATGACTACTTTATGTGGGAGAACACCATGATGGGAGACCACGCTGATGACGTGGCTAACTCCTCCGGTGTCTATACCGGCGGCACATCTATATGGCGTGCCACAGGCAATCTGAACTGGGACGGCATGGGCATCGCCTCGCAGACCGTCAAGGATCTCTCCATGATTGACGACTCCTATTATCTGCATATCGCACTGCGCTCTGATGCGGCAGTGGGACATATCCCTGTCCGTGTGCGCTTTGGTGCCGAGGAGAACGATGCCATACTGACCTTCGGTGCTTACAGCACGCATCCTATCTTCGCCGACTTCAACCGCGACGGCGAGTGGTATGCCTTCGACATCCCTGTTGCCGAGCTGAAGAAGTACGGCAAGCTATGGAGCAAGGGCAACGGCAAGGTCAACATAGGTGAGAACTTGCTGTGCTTCTATACCATGGATACCTACTACACCGGCAGTTGGTTCTCCTTCGACAACGTGTTCTTCTGGAAACCGAAGGAAGGCACGATGCCTGAGGTCAACGAACTGGGCGACTACGGCTACAAGAGCCTGAACGATGCAGGTGAGAGCGTCTTCGTGTTCGAGGAGGAGAAATCCTATCAGTTCATCAACTTCAACGTCTCCGAGGCTACTATCTCCATGCAGACCAAGGGCGGCACAGAGGACGAGAATATTCTGGCTGGATACTATACGCTCAACAACTGGGAGGGCGACTGCTACACCAACGGCTCCAAGAGCGGCACTGCCGTCAACTCCTTCGGCATCCAGGGACAGGGCTGGATCGACTGGGTGGTAGCGACCAAGGGATGGTCCGGCGGTGGCTTTATTGCCGACGGTCAGGACGGTGCTGACCTCCGCATCCTTGAGGATGGTGACTGGTATCTGCACTTCGCTATGCGCGGCACCGACCAGTGCAACCACCTCATCGGTTTCGCTGAGTCACGCTTCACCATCGGCTCTACAACATTCGACCAGAACACTCCTGTCGTTGGTAACTACAAGCGTGACAACGAGTGGTACTCCTTCGATATCCCCTACAGCGTCATCAAGGCACAGAAGGGCGATGCACTCTATCTGCAGAACAACGGCGGACAGGCTGCATGGAAAGGCAACCTGGTATGGTTCATGAGCGGTGGCAAAACCGGCGACGAGCTGCAACTCGATAACGTGTTCTTCTGGCGTGAGAAGCCGGAGGATACCGATGGTATCCAGTCCATCCGTAAGGAGACGTTAGAGGTTGCCGCACCTTATGCTGATGCCGTCTACGACCTGCAGGGTCGCCAGGTGGCACGACTCTCCGACGTAAAGGCTCGGATGGTGTCACTGCCTCGCGGTATCTATGTCATTAACGGTAAGAAAGTAGTCATTAGGTAATGAGAGACGTTTTTAGGTTTTTAATAGTAGTATTGATGTTAGTGGACGTCCCCGTCTTGGCACAGCAACGCAGTGCCAAGCGGGGTGTTTGCTGGGATGAGAGCACGCAGAACATCAGCGATGCTCCGTTGCAGAAGATGGCACCGGGCGTGGCATGGTACTACAACTGGGGACAGACACCGCAGGGCACTACGACACTCATCGGTCAGGGCGACGGACGGGTGGCATACCTGCCGATGTGCTGGAACGGGGGTTTTAATGAGACAAATCTACGCAATTATCTGACGGCGCATCCTGGGGAGGTGAAATACTTACTTGCCTTCAACGAGCCTAACCTGTCATGGAATGCCGGTGGCGCGCAGATGACGCCACAGGAGGCGGCAAACGCATGGTCGAAGGTGAAGCAGGTAGCTGTCGACTTCGGACTGGAGATTGTGGCTCCTGCCCTTAACTTCAGCGGCGACAAGGTGGGCGACAAGGTGTGGAGCCCCTTCGAGTGGTACGATGAGTTCTTTCGTTTAGTGCCCGATGCCGGTATTGACTATCTTGCCTTCCACAGCTACATGAACTGGTACTCGGCTGTCAACTGGGTCGCCTCAGAGTATTTCTATACCGACAAGGACGACAATCTCATGACGGCTGCCAACCGTGCGAAATATCCGAACCTGGTGAAGTTCATGGATGATTATAAGACCGCCCACGGACATTATCCTAAGATGTTCCTCACGGAGTTCTGCGCCTGGGAGGGTAACAAGGACGGCTATGTCTCTACCTTGGACAACCAGATTGACCAGATGGTGCAGAAGGTGCAGAAGCTGGAGCAGTCGGATATGGTGGCTGGCTATGCGTGGTTCATGGCGAACACGTCGCAGGCTCCCACTGCCTACCCTTACAATAGTATCTTCCAAAGCAACACCGCCAGCAGTGAGCTGTCTGACCTGGGTAAGGTATATGTCTATATGTCGTCGTTCGACAAGGAGAAATACTATACCACTGGTGAGACGATCCTTGCCAAGGACTATATCAATGCAAGTATGGATGGTCAGGTACCTCGTGTCCGTCCTAATACGGAGTCGGGCAGTAACATCCCCTTACAGGTGGAGTGGGGCTCTGGCTCATGGACGGCTTATCAGGTCAACCTCCCCTCTGACGGTGAGTATACCCTGACGCTTCACATGAAATCGTCGCAGGCTAATGACTTCCGCATCTATAATGGTGCCCTTGGTGCAGCCAACAAGAAGCTCGACACCACCTTACCCTCTACGAATGGTGCATGGCAGGATGTGACGACCACCGTCACCCTGACGGCAGGACAGCACACCTTATTATTATATAATATGGGAACATCGTCGATCCTCCTCAACCAACTGTGCTTCGATACCACCTCAGGTATCCGTGATATAAGAGGTAAGAAGGAAGATGTAAAAGCCGATGGTGTCTATTACGACCTGCAGGGTCGGCGTGTACAGAATCCTACGAATGGCATCTATATCGTGAATGGCAAGAAGGTTGTGGTGAAGTGAGAATATTCCCTTGTGCTTAGATAATCATCCAAGCACAAGGGAATATTTCAAAATAATTGGTATAGTTCTTGCTGATGTCGAATTAAATGCTTATTTTTGCAACCGATAAGTGAATGAAGAAACAGCTTCGACGTTATGTGTACATATAATATGTCATTCAACGATTCAGTCATGAACGAGATTCTTCCCCATTTCAAGGACGAGGAATCCCTGTTGGTGTGGCTGGAAGTAAATATGGAGCATCTCATGCGTGAATACATCGCTCGGTTTAAAAAGACTAACATTGATGGAGAGCAATTGCTCAGAAAACTGAATACTCTGCCTGATACACCTGCGGGGTTTTTGCAGCTTGACGGTATTCTCGGAAAGCAAGGTATGAGCTTTTCATGGGATGAATTGCGTGAGGATGCATATTCAGACAAGTATGGCATATGAAAGTCTTTCTTGATACCAATGTTATTCTGGAATTCTTCATTGAACGTGAAGATGTCCGGACGGCAGCACAATTGTTCGACAGACTTAAGGATGAGAAGGCCGACTTGTATATGTCGGTCGGAGGCTTTTATACGATGCTGTTCTTGATAGATAAGTATTTGAGAAGAGAACTGGTTCTAACAGGTGAAGTTCGTATTGCTGCACTTCGTTCACTTGCAATGAAAATACTAAAGGCTATAAGTGTTGTTGAGCACGACAACGAGAGCTTGTTGCGTGGAGTTGAAGACATGCAGTTCAAGGATATTGAGGACAGCTGCCAGTATCAGGCTGCTGTCACCGCAGGGTGTGATTGCATCATAACATACAATGTAAAGGACTATCCTCGTTTACCCATGCCCGTTTTATCTCCAAGTGACTTCCTACATGAGTTCAACCCTTAGACACAAGAGCTCCTTTTGACTATCGCCCTTTATATTTTTCTTTGCAAAATTAGGAGAAATCATCGATAATTGTTAAGATTACACCTCTATATCCCGTCCACTTTTTCAGAAGTGGACGGTTTTTGTAAGTAACTAACTGATAGTATGTTACGTCTTAATAACGGCTATTCCTTTCCACTTCTTTAACTATGTACCTTTCCCCACCTTATTATATTATATATCTTTGCAACCGCTATACCTAATGGTGTGAACACGAACAATCTTTTAATTATTAATTACAATAACAAAAAACAAAAAACGTATGAAAAAATTAATTTTACTCTTATGTGCGCTGCTGACATCGCTTTCGATGTTTGCACAAGAAAAGATTTCTATTCCTAATCCAACATGGGGGGTATTCAATCTTGGTGTGACAAAGTCAGATGGTAAAGGTAATGCTTTTGATAGTACTACAGACGGAACTGAATGGCAGATAGGTAAATCCACTGCTGCCGATGAGAGTTCTCGGACTTACGATGCTGGCTTTATCGTTGACTTAGGTGCTATTTACACCGTTACACAAATTTATCAGAATTTTGAAGGTGCTTGTTCGGAAAATTTCACTCTATCTGTAGCAGGTGAGGATGGTGTTTTCGGTTCCGCTATCTACACTGGTGGAAAAACTGGCATTAATTCCCATACAGAAACGTGGTCAGGGTCAGAAACTGGAGTCCGTTATGTCAAATTCTTTAGTACTAAGGCTGCCACACAATATGGTGTGAAATTGTATGATTTCTCAGTGACTGGTACGAAGACAGCTGATATAGCCAGTGATGATATTGCCCCAGTAATTACCGCAGGCTCAATAAAAACACTTGCAGACGAGAGTATTACGTTAGGGCTTTCTGCTACGGAGTCAGGTTCAAAATTTGTGACTTACGAAATTTCTGCTACAGATGTTGCAGCTCGTCATTTCACCGCTAAATCAGGTGAGGAAACAACAATTGTCTTTGATGAACTGAAAGAAGGTACCACTTATAATTTTGCAATATATGCTCTTGATTCCAAAGGTAATCGATCTGCTATTAAGGATGACCTTAGTGGAACTACAACTGGCGTAGCATTTCCTGCTCCTTCTACTTATCCAGAAGCTCCGACAGAAGAAGAAGAAAATGTGTTGGCTGTATTTAGTGATACTTACGAAAAGGGTATTACAGAGGGAAATGTTACTTATGGAGTAACTGGCATTCCTACATCCCCTCTTTGGAAAGTAGAAGAAACAGTTTCCATTAGTGGTCATAACGTAGTACATGTAAAAGGGTATGGATTTAATAGTCGTTCAAAAAATTCCGTTCGTTTTACTAAAGATGCTTATGATAAAGCTGTGGTCTATCTCTATCCGAAGACTGCTACAAGTGGGCGAATCTTTAAAGATAATAGCTACTCATCAGGTGTGACGTTTACAGGGCTAACTCCTATGCAGTGGAACAAAGTCGAGGTAGACATTGATTTTGGTGTAAATAATAATTCAGAGGATGGGCAAAATCCTAACTATTTCCTTGTTGCTTTGGATGATGAAAAAGAATTCTACCTTGATCACTATTATTTCTATAAGGTTTCTGCTCCTGATACAGAATCACCTGTTATGACCAAGGCTGTTGTCGCAAGTGTTGGTCATAACACTGCAACACTGACAGTAAGTGCTACCGATAATCGCAGTGCGCTGACCTATACAGTGAAACAAGGTGAGACTATTGTCGGCTCAGGCTCAGGCACTCAGGGCGCAGACGCTACCGTTATAATCTCTGGTCTGACAGCTGAGACAACTTATCCTATTGGAACATTTACTGTAATTGCCACTGATGCTGCTGGTAATAAGTCTACTTCGATAAATGTACCTGAGTTCACTACGACAGAAGAGCCTGAAATTGAGAGCGAGTCAGGTACAGGTAACATGAACGAACATGATGCAAAGTTTAGTTATGAGTTCGTGCAAACTGGAACAGAAGTTACAGTAACTTTTAGCATTACAGATAATGGTACAGCGAGCGGAGTGGCAACGGGACAGACTTATGATGTAACTGCAAATAGTTTCCTGGACGGAAATACTCGTACTTGGACTGATTGTACACCTGGTCAAGTTATTCGAGTGTCTTGTTGGTGGGCATGTGAAGGTGGACGATTAAATACTCCTACAATAGAATATATTGTCAAGGGTATGGCAATAGGTGCAGAAGATGTAGACGGTGTAGTTGCTGTTACTGGTACAATTACTAGTGCTAATAAGAGAACAGTGGAAGATATAGATTCAAAAGTTATTGATATTTCTAGTGCAGTTTTGGATCCTGGCATCACGAGTATAACACTTGGCGTTAATCAATTGTTGTTGGTAAATTCTACTTCAACAACTGTAGAGAATGATAAGAATGAAATTGCTTCTACTCAGTTAGATCAGTTAACAGGTAATACTCAAAATGTAATAGTGACTAATTCTGGATATTACTGGGCAGCGAAGCCTCTTAATATCGTTGATGATAATGACCACCAACCATTTACAAAACTTATCAATACATTAGCGCAGGGTTATACTATTACTCGATCAATAGCTACAGGTAAGTATGTTACTTCTTATTTTCCAGCTGAAGGAACTATTAAAGTTGAGAATGCAACAATATATGCTCTTGATACAGAGAATTCCACAACTTCTTCTGTGAAATTTGTAAAAGTTGATGATATGACTTCAGCTACACCTTATGTACTTCATACTACTGGTGCAGCAACAGTTACAACAACAGGAACGGGCGATCTTAATCTTGGTGCAGAACCTGCTTCACAAAGTTTTGCTGGTGAGCCTGCTGCTGCTACTTTCAAAGGAAATATAAAAGAAAAAGCAGGTACTGGGGCAGAATATGGCTTGCAGAACGCAACCACTGGTGTGACTCTTGGTAGAATTGGTACTGGTGCAAAGATTGGTGCATTCCGTGCTTACTTCACAGGACTTGCTCCTGCTGGTGCCCGTGCCATCTTCGACGATCTTGACGGAACAACATCTATTAAGAAGATTGAGGATATCCTGAACCAGGATGATGTTTACTATAATCTGAATGGTCAGCGTGTACTGAATCCAACAAAGGGTATTTATATCCTGAATGGTAAAAAAGTCATTGTTAAGTAATAATAGAATTATGATGAAGAATATGAAAAAGCAGTATATAAAGCCAGCTCTTGAAGTGTTTGAGGTTAAGACCATGACTTTGTTGGCAGGCAGTGATCCAGACAGTATATACGGAGGCGTCGGTGGCAGCATTGATGGAGGCTATGTAGACTAACTAATGTAATAGCACTCAATAGTTAGTTAATTAATATAAATAGATTAGACTATAGTAGGAGGCTGTGTCTCGCCAGTAGGGCAGGCACAGCCTTTTTTTAATTGATAAATCCTGCTATCGTGCAACAATGGTGCTACAACCCTGCTACCATGTAGCGACTCTGGCAGTCGAAGAGGTGATGGAGGGATCAAGTGCCTTGCTTTGTCGGTACGACAACAGTTGATTTTATGCTTGTTCGTGAATCCAGTCTTCAACGTCAAGGCCTTCAATATGTGCGAAATGCTTGACATTGTGGGTGACCATCGTAAGACCTTTTGCCTTGGCCGCACTACCGATAAGGAGGTCAAAGTCTTCAATCTTTTTGCCGGTCTTCCAAAGCTCGGCTCTTTCTTGAGCAAAGGTGTGTATTGTTTCGCTGAAAGGAATGACCTGTATCTCAGCGATGAACTCTTCCACCTGTCTAAGGTTCTCCTCAGTCCTGTCGCTATAATAGGCTCCGAAAATCAATTCTGCCACTACAACATCAGTAATGTAGCATTTGTCGGCACCAATATTGTTGAGCCGTTTCTCAATGCTCCGATTACCTCTGAACAAGAAAACGCAGATGCTTGTGTCGAGCATGTATCCATTCATAGCTCCATGTCGAATGTGTTGTTAGTTCTGGCAGAATGGATGTCGTTCATGATTTCCTCAGCTGATCGGTTGTCCTTCCATACACCCGCAAATCGGCTCGCCCAGCCATCTTTTGACTTAGCGGAATTATGTTCCTCCGACAACATAGAATTGCTCAGCAGCGATATGAGGTTTAATTTCTCTTCGCTGCTTATATCCTTTATCATATCCCAGTACCGAGATACGGAAGACGTGTTGTTGATAAGTCCAACCATATTGGAAAGTATTAAAAACATAAAATCCCCCGCCCTGGTACGCTACATTCCTTGCGGACGAGAAGCGGTGGCGGAATCTATTAGATGCAAAGGTACGACATTTATCCGAAACTGCCAAGAGAAATCAAAGAAAAGAGCATAAATAAATCAAAAGAACAGAAATTTGTTGATAATAATATAACGTGAGTTCGACGAATTCAGAAGAGTGCTAATTACGCCAGTTCGGGATAAGATACTACTTTTATGTGATTCCACAAAATGCAAAATTAAATTTTATGGTTCTGCGTCAATTTGGGTGGTAGTTCCAGTCGCATTTCATACCATTATAGAGGAGTTTTGCTCTCAGTACCTCGGCATTTGCCCTGTTGAACATA
>CAJONQ010000024.1 GCA_905235835.1 uncultured Prevotella sp. | reverse complement strand
CAGACTCTCGACCACGCTCCAGCGCATACCGTAACTCTCGATGTACTCACGAAGGTCTCGGATTTTCTCTCTGGTCCAAACCTCTCCGAGGGGCACGTCGTGCAAAGCGGTGACAATACCCTCTACACCAATCTGTCTGAGCTGTGCAAGAGTGATCTTATCCTTCTTGCCAAACCATCTCCATGTTCTTTCCATATAACTTATAACTATTTTTACTATTTGTACATTTTGATAATCTCATTTACTACAGGCTTCGGTTGATACTGACGGTCGAAGAGCAGAGGATAAGCGGTACGCCCTTGGATAGGCCAATCGTTCATCCACGACTGTCCGTCACTCACACCCCATACGCAGACACGACTGATTTGATGCTCGTGACGTTTATAGATGTCGAAAAGTTTGATCCAGCGGTTATTGATACGTTGCTCCATATCGGCAGGCAGTCCATTCTTATACGGATCCATCCGCTCGTTATACTCAAAGTTCTGTGATACCTCTGCACCACCGAAGGAATCAGGGTTAGGCAGTACGTTTAGATCGAGTTCTGTTATCATCACTTTCACACCGCAGTCAGCGAAAGCGTCAATGCTTGCCTCATATTCAGACAGGTTGGGCCATGACAGTCCGTTATGGCTTTGCATTCCCACTCCGTCAATTCTCAATCCCTTCGCTTTTAGGTCACGTACTATCTGGCATACCTTTTCCCGTTTGGCAGGATTCGACATAGAATAGTCGTTGTAGTAGAGTTCCGCATCAGGGTCTGCTTCATGAGCAAAACGGAAGGCAAGTTCGATATACTCTGGACCGATAATCTGATACCAGGGTGACTGGCGGTAAGAGCCATTATCCTCAATAGCCTCATTCACTACGTCCCAGCCCTTGATGCGTCCTTTAAAATGACCCACCACCGTCTGGATATGGGTTCTCATCCGCTCTATGAGCTGTTCCTTAGTGGCAGGCTTTCCCTCTGTGTCTTTGAAGAACCAGTCAGGAGTTTGGGAGTGCCATACCAGTACATGTCCGATAACAGTCATGCCACGATCCTCTCCGAATTTCACGAAACGCTCAGCCTTACGCCATTTAAACTTCCCTTCTTGCGGCTGCATCCCTTCGGGCTTCATACAGTTTTCCGCCACGATGCAATTGAAATGACGGGTGATTGTTGCCGTCGACAGACTATCCGTTCCTGCCGTCTGACTGACGTTAATGGCGGTTCCCATTAGGAAATGCTTTCCTACTGTATCCTTCAGCCCCTGCGCCTCGACATGCAAAAGTGTCGAGGCGAGGGAGAGAAGAACCAAACCAACTCTTATGTTTTTCATTTATATATCACTTTACGTCCATTGACAATATAGATACCCTTGTGGGTCGGTTGTCCGATATAACGCCCATTCAGGTCGTAACATTTCACCGTTCCGTCCATGTCTGTCGTTTTGATCTGCCGGATACCTGTTGTGCCCTCCCCGATGATGGAGCGTAAAGAAGCTTTGCTGCTATTGGTTGAAACGATATAGGCGCGGAAAGGTGGGATATAGACGATACCGTTATTAGCAGGAACTATGTTCCATATATTTCCCTCCTGTAGGATATAGCTACCTTGTGCCTCCGCATTGGTCAGTCCACGCAATGTTCCTTTGAGTTGGTAACCGCCAACAGGTGTTCCCTCAACAATCGTACTGTTGAAGTCGACGGAAATGGCTTCTTCTGTTCCTATATTTATGCTTCCGTCCGTCACAGCCACCAGATAAGGTGTGTTGGCAGCCACAGTCTCTACTTCGACAAATTCGAGTTCCGAGCCATTGACACCGTTTAAGGTATAGTATTTCAAACCTTCCGCAGTTGTAGGTTGATAAGGTAGGCAAATCGTATACAGACGGGCAGGTTGGAAATCAACAGTTAAGTCACCTTCCCCAGCAGGAGCCTCCAGCAAACGGGTATAGGTGATGTCCTTCGTGGTCACATCGGCTGGGATGACAGCAGGTACTCCCTTTGTCTCATCGATAACGCCATCAGTCAGATTGACCTTTATCAGGATATCGCTAATGGTCATGGTACGGGCGGCATCCGAAGAGGCTGCAGACCATTCCAGCTTGTAGATATGCTGACTGGCACTTTCCTCTTGATAAGAGGATGAGTATGTGAGGTTATACTTACTTGACCAGAACGCCCCGTTGTTATTGACAGCCACATTGCTCAAGTCAGAGATGCGGAGTTTCTGGAAGATGTCATCACCAGTGCGTGTTACAGTGACATTTGTCACTTTGGTAAAATCAGCGTCATCCAGCAACACCAGCATGGAGCCGGTCTTTCCTGCAGGAAGAGTCAATACCCCCGTCGATGCGTCAAAGGTCAGGTCACCAGTCACCGTGATGTTATTGAAGTCCACATGATACTCACCATTTAAATCGTAGTTAAAGGGTGCGATTTTCTTTTTCTCCAACTTGATGCAATCCACATAGGTTTTCTTGCCACCCGTATTGATGAGGTCAATCACCTGTTCCCCCTTGGTGAGAACTACAGGCATAACGGTTTCTGTCCACGAGTTATTTTGGGCAGTCGTTATCACATAACTGTCATCCTTTGTAGATAGTGTGGTTTCTCCAGCGGCATCTGCTTTATAACGAAGGATTAACTCATAATAGCCTGCCTCGGGGATGTTTATATGATACCGTAGCGCACTGGATGTACTACCCATCTCTACATAGCCTTGTCCGAGGTTGGTGGCATCACCGACTTTCTTGATGGTAACGCTTTTGTAATCCGCCAACTCCGCCTCGTATTGCAAGGCACCTGTATAGGCGGCTGGTGCGGCAGGAGCACTGACATTTGCTGTTGTATATGTTGTCTTCCGACCTGTTGACGTACCAGCACAGTTCACTGTCAGGTCCACAGGTCCGTTATGTTCAATAGTCAGGGTATATACCTGATTCTCCCACGACTCTTTCACCGTAGTATTAGTACCACTGCCTCTCTCCTCTTTTGAATAAGATGGTCTCGCACTGGCACCATTAATCTTGATGATATCCGTTGCCTTCGCTCCATTCTGGTAGTTCGACAGATAGAAGGTTACTTTGTCGGTATATTCCTTCATGATACCCAAGGAGTAGGGCGCATAGTCAAGTTCCACACTGGTACACGTATTATACTGGAAGGGTATCGTTCCTGTGGCACGCTGTGTCGCTTTGCTTAGTGTTCGTATACCATTAGCGGTCACATCATCATACTGGTAAGGGTTGTATGTCACCCATCCGTTCTCTTGTCGACCGGCAAAAATAGTACCTGTGTACTCCTCGGGGAACAGACTATTCATATAAGTCTGTTTCGTTTCTATAGAACTCAGCTTACCGCTGATGTCCTCTAAAGAGCCAGCAGCCAGCATCTCGGGGATTGTGGGATAACGACCAGTCGATTTCATCCACCAGCGGTTGTTCAGCCAGTTGTTCGCGTCACGTCCCTGTAAGCCTCCGTAGTCTTTCTCGTTACGATACAACCCGTCGAAGAGGGAGGCATCAATGCGATAGGAGGCATTGTCTGAACCGCTTCCTGTACTGACTACACAAACTTTGGTGCGTGCCATGACTTCCTCTTTTGACATGATGCGTATGGTACCATCAAGCACCTTACGGAACAGATCAAGGCTGATGTTGTTGAACTGCGGGAACCATTCCCAGTTACGCTGTGTATAGCCATCCACAGAGGTCGTACTTCCCTCTTTGGAGCATTCCGTCCATGTCAGCTCAGGACCATCCATCATCGTCTGACCAGTCAGCATCAGATGTTCGGCAACGGGGATGGCACCGGCAGCCCTGACAAAGTCCGAGGCACCGATGGTGTATTCGGTATCACCGTCCTGCATGTCAGGCTGAACACCTTTCTCTACCCAGCCGCTACTGTCGAAACGGATACCGTACTGCCCCGTGATACCACTCAGCCAAGCCCCCAGACAATAACTCTCATTAAAGAGGAAATTCTTCTTCTGTGTATACTTCTCGAAGCAAAGGAAATGGTCAGGATCACTGGTCAGGAACGTATTGATGTCCGCATTACGCTTCACATAGGCGATGGGCATCTTGTTAGCACCGTAGTAGGAGTCAGCGAAGCTCACGGCAAGATAACCACCATAAGTATGACTCATCGTTAACAGTTTAGCGAAAAGTCTCAGGCGGTTGTCGAACGTCACATGCCCGTCACTGTCGAACCCCCAGTACTGCTCGGCAAAGTTAAAGCCGAGGAAGTTGGGATACTCTTTGAAGTACTGCTCATACGCTGACACATCATCTGGTGTGTCTGGCATGCGATTGAAATAACCGCTGGCACATTGTATCATCGTCCATACCCGGTTCTGCGCACAGATTTTCATCCATGAGTCATAGATGGCAGGACCATTGGGCGACTTATCGTCACTTGACGAGGTGGAGATATTGAAAATCACATAGGGACGCACATCCTCTGGCACCATATCGATGATTTTCTGTGGGTCAGCATACTGCCACACATCGATATGAATGATCCATGCTGGTTGTTCTGGTGATATGGGACGACGCAGTTCCGTGCCACTATGCGCAAAACCCGTCATGCAGAATGCCATCAGACACGTCAAAGCAACCAGCCTCATGCTTAGGACAACTTTTTTCATAGGAATTATTGTATCGTATTTTTAAGATTTAATCTCAATAGTCTTCTCACTATCCTCTTCCCAGTCTGTGACATAGCTGCCATCAAGAACAACACCTTGGTCGGTCAGACGGATATTAAGCGTGAAAGTCTGTCCACTCTTCAAGACAGTGTCCTCTGTCAGAGAATATGTCTGGCGTACACCATAGACGGTGATAGCAAAGAAATCTGTTCCGGCGGTAATGGTCTGCGAGGGCAGGATGGCACTGGTAGACAAACGCCAGTCGGTGGATATCTCAGGATACATCTGGATATTGGTCACCTCATCCTCGATGGTCGTCGCTGTGGCGTTTTTGATATCTATATTCGCACAATGGTAGACATTCAGCAACTCTGCGGAAACCTGACTCATATCCACCAGTCCCGACTCATCGATAATGTGGATGACAACCTTAGCCATCAGGTGACTGAAAGTCATGGTGGTATTAGTGCCGTCACTGTTGTCAAGTGAGCCAATCATGAGATCACTGGCTTGAAAAGATGATAAGGTAGACTGGTCCGACTGCACCTGGAATAGTTGGGTACCTGACAGTGCATCCGTTCCCCAGTCTTCCTGATAAGGGCTGTATACATACAGTTGCTGTCCGCGGGCAGAAGGGGGGAGGATGAGACTCCCATCCCCACCTACTTCTACTTGCTGGAAGGTTACTGCCCCATCATCTCCAACCATATAGACTCCCACTTGACTTCCTGATGGAATCACGTTGGTATTTCCATTCGTGTCAATCAGTGTCAAGGTCACCTCTCCGTCCTCATCGTCGTCAATGTAGACGAACTCTTTGGAGTCACTGCAAGCTGAGAGCAGCACAAGGCATACCATCAACCACAGGGAGGTTAACTTTTGGAATGATATTGATGGGAAATATTTCATAGAATACGATGATTACTTATTTCGAAAGGATTACATCGGATGCGACGATGTCGCAGGATCCTGCGCTGCTTCGTCCGCCAAAAGCGATTTTGGTCACTGTTGACAGGTCAATGCCCAGTGCTGTGAGGTCAACCGTCTTCGTTCCTGCACTATAGTAGCCATTGCCGAACTCTGTGAAGGTAGAGCCTACATAATAGCCCATACGAACGGGACCGTCCACCAGGTTGCTGAAGGTGAAAGTCAGTGTTGAGTAGTTGGCAAGTTCACCATTAGCGAACTCGAAGACAGTCATCAGGTTGCTGTTGCCCGCAGTCCAAGTATAGGTAGGAGCGTTGTAAGAAGCATTGCTGGCTGGTGTCTGGAATGTAGCAGTCAGTGTGTTACCGTCAGTGTCACTGCCAGAGTCGTCACTACTACCTGTTCCCTCCAGATAAACCTCTGTTGCTATGATATCCACAGAGCCTGCGCTGCTTCGTCCGCCAAAAGCGATTTTGGTCACTGTTGACAGGTCAATGCCCAGTGCTGTGAGGTCAACGGTCTTAGTACCTGCACTATAGAAGCCATTGCCGAACTCTGTGAAGGTAGAGCCTACATAATAGCCCATACGAACAGAAGCACCTTCTGTCAGATTGCTAATCGTAAACTTCAGTGTTGTGTAGTTCTTCAACTCACCGTTAGCAAACTCGAAGACGGTCATCAGGTTGCTGTTGCCTGCAGTCCAAGTGTAGGTAGGAGCATTGTAAGAAGCGTTGCTGGCTGGAGTCTGGAATGTAGCATAGAGCTTGGTGGTCTCTGTTGGAACCTCAGGCTCGTCATTCTCCACTAATTCAGCGTCACCGTCGAGAGCGGTGGTGTTATCGTCCCAGTCTGTGATCTGTGTGGTCATCTCTAACTCAACGGCAGCCTCGGCACCCTCTCCAAGAATCTTCACGGTATAGGTGTATGCCTTACCAGAGACGAAAGAGGTCTCACTCTTCAATGGTGCAGTCAGTGTTCTGCCATCGGCAAGACTGATCTGGATAAAGTCATCGGCACCTACGGTCTGTGGGACGATGATGGCACTGGCGACGAACTCGGTGGCATCAGCAGCGAAAGCGACAGCCTTGATGGCGGTAGCCGTACCGGAAGCCTCACCCAAAGTAGCGTCACTTACCTTCAAGGTCGTAGAGGGTTTGGTGTTCAGGATACTTACTGTGGCACCCTTCAGATCCACATCGGTCTCTCCGCTTAATGTGAACTTGATGTTCATTTTCGAGAGCATGTGTTTGAATACCAGTGGAACAGCGGGTGTCGTTCTGTTATAGGCATTCTCTCCAGAAGGGGCTCCACACAGCAGGTCGCTGGCGAGATAATTGGCATCTGTGCTCTGGTCGGCAGCGATGGAGAATGCTACTGCTTCCTCCATTTTACTGGTAAACGATGCGTTATATGGGGCATAAGCATATACACTGACATCAGAGCCGTCCTCAGGGAAATAAAGGGTAGTACCAGTGAAATTACCACTGCCATCAGCGGTCATCTCGGCATTGTCACCGTCTGTGATATAACCGTTGGCATCCTTAACGAACACACCGACTTTCATACCTTCTGCAATCTGTGTCTTCTGCAGACTCGTATTTGCCGAACGCATATTCGCAAGATTACTTACCAAGGTGATAGGGGTGGAAAGACTGTTGTTTTGCATCTGCTGATCATCTGACGAACAGCTTGCAAGGGTCATAACAGCGAGACCTAACGCGAAAATAGATAATTTTTTCATCATGTAATATTTTTAGAGTGATTAATTAAAATGTACGTGAATTAGCAGGTGTGGTGGCATTATCCTCACCCACCTGAGAGTTGATGGCATCGGAACCGATATGGGCGGTGAACGTATAGGACTTCCCGCTTGCCAAGGTGATGTCATCGGTTAGTTTAACCTCTAATACCTTGTCGATGGTTGTCAGACGTATCAGGACAGTACCGGCTGTTATCGTCTGAGGTACCAGAACAGCATAAGCCGTTGTGGCGGTTCCCAGTGTGGCAAGAACCGTGATATCAGCAGCGTCTCCAGTAGCGGACCCTATTGCTCCTGTTGATGGGGTGAGGGTGGTCGACACCTTGGTGTTTGCCACTACCAGTTGTGCGCCGGAGAGGTCTATATCAGTTTCATTCTGAATCTTGATGGTCAGTCTTGCCATCACATGCTTGAAGTTCAGGACAACGGCATCAGTAGTCTGTGATACAGGATTAGTGGCAGGGACACCATATACCAGGTCACTGGCAAGATAACCGTCATCTGTGCTTTGGTCAGTAGCTACTGTGAAGGCATTTGCCTGGTTGTAGCTCCACCCTGTCTGGTATGGTGCGTAGGCGTAGAGACTGGCACTCCCTTTGGGCCATTCCATCGCAGAGCCGACAGCCGTCAGAGTAGAGCCGCTCACGGTGTACTGGCTGTTGTTGCCATTTTCAAGGATGGTAGTGCCAGCCAATCCAAAGACACCCACCTTCACCTTGGAATGCAGTTGCGTGGTCTGTAGGTTATTAGTGCCACGCATGCCGTCCAAAGAGGTTGCCAGGGAGATGGTTTCCTTCGTCTGGGGCGCAAGGTCGTCCGAGCTACAAGCTGTCAGCGACAGCATAGCCATTGCCATTCCCATTCCCATTCCGAGGAACACATGAGTCTTTTTCTTAGTCGTATTCATTGTATATCTGTTTAGTGTTATTCGTTCTCTTTCGTATTAGGTTGGATACCATAAGGCACCAGTCGCATATTGGCGATGCAGAACTGGAAGGAGTCCAGTGCTGTTGCCGGGTGGGTAGCATCCAACTGGTAGTTCAACATCTTGATAATGGTCTGCTTTTTCTTGTCAAGCAGGAAGTTCATCAGACTTCCTACAGTCGGATAAGTACTCTCCGTCACCTTGAAAGTGTTCAGGGGGATGGTAAAGGTCTGCCATCCGTCAGCAAACGATACGGGGGTGTTCATGTCCCACATAGCGGTCTGCGCAAACCAAGACTGGGTCAGTGACTTTCCTTGGTCTTTGTCCAGACGGAAGGAGATAAAGCCAGTATTCCAGACAGGCTCCCCATTGCTGTATACATAGACATCCATCTCCACGGCAACCTCTGAGCACTTGCTCTTGGCGGTAATCAGTCCGTCGGAGTGGTCGATCACATACTGGATGCGGTCGCCGAAACTGAAACGGAGACTACCCGTAGAGGGGTCAAGTCCAGTGTCAACGCCCCAGGTTACAGGGGTGTCCCCGAAGAAACTGAGCATATAGTCTGGATTGATCACATCCGATGCTTCCGCCAGGGCATGACCTGTTGGTAATGCGTCAGCAGCCTGTACGGTAATCTTGTCAAACAGCGACTGAGTGATATTGATGGTGTTCTCGAACTCTGAACCAGTGTATGGAGCCTTTGTCCCGTTTGTGCTGAAGGTGCGGAAGAACACGCAGTTGTCACAGAACATCACTGGGGAGTAGGTGCTGACATGAGCACCCTCCGACTTACAGCGGATAGGACCTGCTGACAGGTCAGTGACTGCCGGCATCACAAACTCAATCTGTTTAGAGGTACTTGTGAAGTCCGTCACCTCCTGCTCGCCAGAGACAGTAGGCAGGTAGATATGATCGACAAACTGCAGGTTACGTCCTGTCAGGACGATTCTCTCACCAGCCTTAGGTAAGGTGCGGTTGATGCCTGTGATGGAAGGCTCTGGGTCACCAGTGCGGGTCAGTGTGCACATCTTGGTCGTCACTGTCTCGTTGACAGTATACAGCTCCATCACGTTATTGCCGATATGTACTGCCTTGATAGCGACGGCACCGTTTTTCCTCGCCGCATCTGATGGTGTCAGGACGAGGGTCTTACCGTCGAACACGTAAGAATACTCCAGGTTGCAGACGGAGTCACGGATGGATGTCTGTGCGTCCGTAAACCAGTGAGAGAGAATTGCCGACTGGTCGTCTACGCTCTGGAACTCCACCTTATACGACTGCTCGAAATGGGCATCTTTGGTCTCACCGACTTCCTGCGTTCCCTCCCAGATACCGAACAACTGGTCAGCGGAAAGGTCAACGCCATCAGCGATTGTCACGCTCTCTGGTGTTGGCAATGAGGGAGCGTCGATATCTTTGCTGCATCCTACAATCAGTGTCAGGCAGCATAAGAGAAGAATTCCCTTTACCTTATTTATATAATATAATGTCTTCATATCGATTACCTTAATTAGTGAAGTTAATAGCTGAAGAATAAACTTTCTCCGTATAAGTGATGTCACGCTCCTCGTCGTATTTCTCCATCACGATCTCACAGAGTCCCGTGGCGAAGTCAACACCGTCAGGGATAATGACGTACACGTTCTCATCGTCATTCTCCTGTGTCTCATCGATAGCGCATAATACTTTGTCTCCATAGGTCAGCGGCAGCCATACCTCGGTAGCACCACCGAGGGAAGTACCAGTGATTCTCAGGATGCTCCCAGCGATGAGGGTTGTCGATGAGAATGCCGTGATTTCCGGCTCCTGATCGGCAGGACGGATGATAAAGGGGAAGTCACACATGCCTTTCGAGGTTACCACACGGATATTGTCACCTGTCGTCTTCACGTCAGAAGGCAGTTGGAAGGTGATATTGTTGGCTGACTCATAGACAAACAGGGTTGTCAGATTGATAGACGTGCCGTTGACGATGAGTTTCTTCAAATCTCCAAAGCCGCTGCCACGCAGACAGATGGTCTGACCAGGATAGGCGCAGGTAGCCTGCTCGATGGGGCGTGACACCATATTCAGCCATACACTATCAATACGGGGAGCCTCGTCATCGTCGTTGCTGCATGCTGTCAAGGTGCAGAAGACAGTGCACAGCAGCAGTAAACCATAGAGTTTCTTCATCTTATTCTTCATAGCGGTAAGCGTTTTTGTTTTCTATTACATTCGTGAAGTCATAGTCGACGGGGGCTCCTAACAGGTTAGCGTCCTGCATCACCTCCGTGGGAGGATAAATCATCGACCAGAGGTTGTCGTTAGTCGTCATGTCCTGGGAGTGGCACCAGCTGCCTGCAGGGATGTTGTGGACACACTCCCTGCTGGGTTGGATAATCTGATAGCTACCGTCAGCGTCATTGACTTTCAGATAAGGCTCACCAATCTTCGTCAGATCGGCATTCTTCCTGTAACCGTAGTTATACAGGCGGTAGCAACCCATCAGCGGCTCGTCCTCCTGTTCGGCAATCTGGTTGTTCATATAGTTGACCATACGCTTCAGATGGCTCTCACCCATGAACGAGCGGCGTACGATATCTGTCCAGAAGAGTCCCTCAACGAAGAACTCCATACGGCGTTCTATCAACAGGGAGTCGAGGTTCAGAGTGGTATAGTCACCCGTATTGCCGTCGACACCGTAGGTGCCGTTCTCGATCTCATATTTGTAGGCACGCTGGCGTACGATATTGACGTTGTCGAGTACTCTCGCACGGGTGGTTGTCTCCTCCCCGTTGAGTCCCATCAATGCCTCTGCGAGATTCAGGTATACCTCACTCATACGCAGCATCGGGGTACAGAAACCAGAGTTACCCTGAATAGCGATATTATCGGTACCCATCGGACCGCCTACCACCTGTTTCTTGACGGCAACAGGATTCCAGGAGTCACGTACCACCGTCCAGGTGTCGCCTTGATGTTTTCCATAGTGTGTCTTACAAGTGTCCTGCTCATGATAGAGGTAGTCGTAAGTCATACCGTGTGGCATGATGTTTCCACGAGTACGGATGAGTCCGCCACGCTGCTGGTAGGCGAGGATGGCATCGTAGCTTGCCCAGTTGGAGTAGGTCATACCATAGTTCTTGTTCACGCAGCGGTCGTAGCAGAACATACCCTGCAACTCGTTACCCAGTCCGTAGGAGGTACTTGAGGCTACCGACTGGATGGCGAAGAGCACTTCTTTACAGTTGTTGTTCTGCACACGGAACATCTCCTCGTAGTTCTCCATCAGTCCGTAGCCGCCATCCGATGCCAACTCGATGCACTTACGGGCAGCGAAGGCAGCTTTGGCATAGTAGAACTCAGTGAGGTCTATCTTTGCCTCATACTCAATATCACCCTCGTAGTAAGCATCCAGCACCTTTGTCTGGAAATCGTTGGTGAAATGGTTACCCTTTGCCCAGGCGGCGGCCGTCAGATAGAGACGGGAGAGCAGACCCCATGCGCTGACCTGTGAGACACGTCCTCTGGAGAGCGGTGATACAGGCAGCCACTTGGCGGCATACTCAGCCTGACAGACGGCATACTGGATGACATTCTCGAAACTATTAGGATAAGCGGTGGGACTCTGTTTGACAGGATCGTCAACAATGGGTACGTCGTGCCAATACATGGCGAGATACCAGTAGGCAAGAGCCTGCATGAAACGAGCCTCACCGATACAGGCGTTAGCCTCTTCCTCGGTGCAGATTTGATGCTCTATGCAATAAGGTGCATAGTCATTGATGATATAGGCTGCCTGTGTGATGACATTATAAAGACTTGCCCACGAGTACTGGATGGAAGCGTTCTGTTTCTCCTCATTGAGCGTCCCCTGTGCATTGACCTCCCCTAGTGTGGAGTTCGAGTTGTACAGGTTGTTGGCACGGGCATCCCCTAATGAGATGAAACGCTGCTTGTGGAAATAGTACCAGGGCTGTGCGTAGAGGCTTGCCGTCGTGGCACGCAGCGCGTCGATATCCGCCAGCTCCTCATGGGCTGGTACGACACGCTCGTTGTCAGTATCCAGGTATTTGTCGCAGGAAGTGAGACAAACTAACAAGCTGGAAAGACATAATAACAAAATAACATTTTTTATTTGGGTAATCATAATTACTAATTTCTAATTACTAATTGATTAGAACGTTGCTTCTACACCGAAGATGACTGAGCGGGGAGCAGGCACACGACCCGTGTCCACACCATACATCAGCATACCCTGACCTGACATGGAGTATTGTCCGTTCTGGCTACCTACCTCTGGGTCATAGCCAGTGTAGTTGGTCAGTGTCGCTACGTTCTGGATATTCACGGAGAAACGGAGGTCTGACAGGTAGTATTTCTTGATGAACTTCTTAGGTACGTTATAGGTCAGTGTGATGTTCTTGATACGCAGGTAGCTGGCATCCTCCACATAACGGTCGCTCACACGACTGTTATAGTTGTTATGCAGGTTGTCGATACGTGGGATGGAGCTTTCCGCACCAGATGCCACATAGACATTCCATACATTCGTATTACCGCTATTGCCGTCATAATATGCCCATTTCGCATAGTTTGCGGTGCGGGTGTATTTGTTCCAGGCGGCACCACCAGGAGTCAGTGAGGGATCGTCCATACGGCGACGGGTCCAGTTGAACACCTTATTACCCACACTGCCATACATGAAGATAGAGAGGGCGAACTGTTTCCATGTGAAGGTGTTGTTCCAACCGAAGGTGTACTTCGGCAGTCCGTTACCCAAATAGGTCTTATCACTGTCGTCGATGATACCGTCGCCATTGAGGTCTTTGAACAACAGGTCACCTACGGAGGTCAGCAAATTCTTAGCGGAGGCGTTGCTGACGACAGTTCCTACACGGTAGTTAGGAGTAGCCACCGTCACCGTACTGGTACCGTCACCATTGTCACGGAGGAAGTCGGCGGCACTGTTGATACGTCCTGCCACTTTGAATCCATAGAACTGGCTGATGCCATAGCCTACGGCTGTACGGGTGATGGTCTCTCCAGAGCCTTCATAGTCAAGGGTCTTGTCGATGAAGCCCGTCTCTGTGTTGAGTTTCGTCACCTCATTCTTCACCAGCGAGTAGGTCAGAGAGGTCTTCCATTTGAAGTGTTTCTTGTTAAACACGTGAGCGTTCAAGGTCATTTCAATACCCTTGTTGCGCATATTACCGATGTTCGCCCATTGTGGCTCTGCGCTGCCTGTCACCTTGGTGGAGGTTCCAGAATACAACGGTAGTGCCGTCTGCATGAGCAGGTCACGGGTGTTCTTTAAGAACATATCGAAGATAAACTCGATGCGGTTGTCAAACAGGCTCAAGTCGATACCTGCATTCCATGAGTCGGTCTTCTCCCATGTCAGTTTATCGTAGTTCGGCATGTTTGCCGTCTTGTAACTCGTTCCGAAGTTAGACTCCAGGTTGGCGAAGTTTGCCATGAAGGTGCTCTCCGTAAGATTGGCATTACCTACCAGACCATAGCCTATTCTGAATTTCAGTGAGCTGATGGCAGCAAAGAAAGACGACTTCTCCTGAAGCATCCCCCAGAAATCCTCCTCTGTCACACGCCATGCGAGTGCCGCAGAGGGGAAGGTGCCCCAACGCTGTCCACGCTCGAAGAGTGAAGAGCCGTCATGGCGCAGGGTTCCTGTGAACATATACCTTTCTTTATAATTATAGGTGACACGTCCGAAGAAACTGCTGAAACGCTTGGTGGTGGTATATCCCGCATTGTCGTCACGGCTGGCATCACCACCAGAGAGTGCCATGTTCGTATTGCTACCGCCCAGGCGTCTGCCATAGAGGTAGTCACGATAGCGGTTGTTCATCTCATAACCCAGCATCACGGAGAGGTTATGGTGCTTCTTGATTTTCCATTTACCTGTTGCCACCGACTTCAGCGACCAGTACTGGTTATAGGTCTTGGAGGTCTCATGAGTGGCATATTCCTTTGTCGCACCGTTCTCACCCAACTGGTAGGCAGGTTGCATGTATCGGTAGTTGTCGGTATTCGTATCGTAGGTCGCCTCATTCTTCCACGTGAGCCATTTCCAGGGCTTCAGGGTGAAATAAATGTTCATGCGTGTACTCGTGATCTTGTTTTTACGAGTGGTGATCTCGGCAAGTGCCACTGGGTTCGGTTGCCAGGTGTCGGTGTCTCCGTTATATCCCGACTTTGCCCATGAGCCGTCAGGCAGGCGGACAGCGTTGTTCGGGGTGTCGCTCAAGGCATTGGGCACCACATCCCATGATGCCATACCCGTATTACGGTCTGACTGTCCGAGATTGAAGGTGGCACCGAGGTCCAGCCACTTATACGCCTTCACGTCGATGCTTCCACGGAGGGTCAGACGCTTGAAATCGTTGTTGATGGTGATACCCTCCTGTGAGAAGTATCCGCCGGAGAGACTGTAGTTGATACCTTTCGAGCCTCCTCGTACCGAGAGGTTATATTCCTGGCGCAGACCCGTACGGAACAGGGCATCCTGCCAGTCGGCACCACTACCGAGGGTCGATGGATTGGCAAACATGTCCGACTCTTTGGCGGTGGTACGTTGTAAGTTAGCCTCACGAGCCCACTCTGCGAATTGCTGTAAGTCCATCACGTCGAGTTTCTTAGGTAGCATGTCAAAACCCACCTGTGCCTTGAAGTTGATTTTGGGAGCTGAGCCCTCAAAGCCCTTCTTCATGTTGACGATGATGACACCGTTGGCGGCCTGTGCGCCATAGATAGCGGTGGCAGAGGCATCCTTCAGGATCTCAATACTCTCCACATCGTTGGGGTTCAGGTCGGCAAGCGGGTTGGAGAACACGTCAGCGCCAGCTTCCGTCGTGATGATGGCACCGTCGATGACATACACCGGCTCGTTCGAGGAATTCAGGGAGTTGACACCGCGAATCTGGATGCTCGTGCTACTGCCTGCGGCACCGTTGTTGGATGTCAGCTGCATACCGGCGGCACGTCCCTGTAGCATCTGGTCCATCGTCGATGAACTGGTCTGTTGCATGTCCTCTGCCTTCACGGAGACGACGGAGCCTGTGATGTCGCTACGCTTCATGGTACCATAGCCTACCACTACCACCTCGTCCATCACGTGGGAGTCGTCTTTCATCACCACCTTCATCGTGGGTGCTGCTTTCAGCTCCTGCGTCTTGTAGCCGATGAAGGAGAAGATCAGGGTGGCATTCTTGGGTGCCTGTAACTTGAAGTTACCGTCCAAGTCAGCGACAGTTCCTCCTGTGCCTCCCTTTACTTGTACGGTACAGCCAATCAGCGGTTCACCAGTGGCATCCGTGATGTGGCCCGATACCGTCATGGCATCCTGTGCCGCCATGTTTAATGGCAGGAGAGTCAAGAGGAGGAGAATTCTTCTAATGATTTTGTTTCTCATACTTGATTTATTTATAGTTTTGTTTGAACGCAAAAAAAACACTCATCGGAGTGATTATCCGACGAGTGCAAAGGTAGGGGATATAATTGAGTATCGCCTTTTAATAAGTTTTCTTTATCCCTTTATTTGTTAAGTGTGATGATGATTTTGTTTCATGAGCTATTGATTTTGTTTCGTGGCGTCTCTCTTGCCCTGATGTTTGGCGATATAAGCGGTTGGAGTAACCCCGAAATGCCGCTTGAAAGCAGCGGTGAAATTGTTAGGATTGGCGAAGCCGACAGCATAGGTGACCTGTGACACATTCACGTCGCCTGACTCGAAGAGCTTGGCGGCTTGTTGCAGGCGCAGGTTACGGATGAACTCACCTGCGGTGATGCCCGTCAGCTCCTTCATCCTGCGGTGCAGTTGTACACGGCTCAGTCCGACGATATCGGCAAGTGCCTCCACATTAAAGTCACTGTTGTCTATGTTCTCGTTGATCGCCTTCATGATACGCTCCATCAGTTCGGCGTCATTTCCCTTCAGCTCTATTTTCCTCACCGTGTCTTCTTGCTCCTGCAGTCCTGTGAACTTACTGCGCACCTTGATACGGTTGGCGATCAGTCCGGCAATACGTGTCTCCAGCTTTTCCATGTTGAAGGGCTTGTCCACATAAGCGTCGGCACCCTCCGTCAGTCCCTCGATGCGGGCGGCATGCTCTGTCTTGGTGGTCAGCAGGATGACGGGGATATGCGAGGTCTTTGTGTTGCCTTTCAGTCGTTTGAGCAGTTCTATGCCATCCATCTCTGGCATCACGATATCGCTGATGACCAGATCAGGAACCTCGTCGATAATACCCTCCAGTGCCGTGTCGCCGGCAGCGTAGGTCATCACATGATAGCTCTCTCCCAGTTCTGTCTGGAGGAAATCCCTGATCTCCTGGTCGTCATCGACGACAGCGATGCGATAGGTGGTCTTTCTCCTGATGACCTTACGGGGTTTGTTCTTGTCGGTTGTCAGAGGAGCCTTCGTCTCTACGGGCTCCTGCTTGTCGAAATAAAGCTCGTCCACCAGCAGGTTCTTCGGTAGGTGACTGTTGCCTAAGGGCAGACTGACGATGAACTCAGAGCCCTGTTGGTCACTGCGGTTTCTTGCGGTGATGCTGCCACCATGCAGCATCGCGAGTTTCTGGGCGAGGTTGAGTCCGATGCCGTAACTCATCTGTCCGGTGGCAGGACGTGCTGCCGTCTGGTAGAAGCGGTCGAAGATTTTCTTCAGTTGAGCCTCGTCTATGCCAGGACCGTCATCTCTGACCGTCAGCAGTGCCTGCTGGTTGTCACTCTTGCTGAGGATGACATCCACATGTCCGTTGTCCTGTACGTATTTGATGGCGTTATTAATCAGGTTTGCCACGATCTTGTCGAAGTTGTCACAGTCTATCCATGCCTTCATGTCACCCGTCTGGTTGGTAAAGGTCATGGTGATGTTGCGTTTCTCCACCAGATAGTCGTAGTCATGGCAGATATTCTCCACGAAGTCGGCAAGTGGTGTCTCGGCAAAGTGGAGTTTCATCTGTCCTTTCTCTATCTTACGGATGCTGAGAATCTGGTTCACCAGATTCAGCAGTCGGTTGGTGTTGTTCTCCATATTACGCAAGGCACGGGTGGTCTCCGCATCGTGACCGCTCTTCAGCAACTTGTCGAGCGGACTCTTGATGAGGGTCAGCGGGGAGCGCAGCTCATGGCTGATATCCACGAAGAACTTGATCTTCTCCTCGTTGGTCTCCGCCTGCCGCTTGTTCCAGTAATACCGCCACCACAGGACGGCGAAGGTGGCAAGCAGCAGCAGGTAGAACAGATACGCCACCCAAGAGCGGTACCACGGTGGGGTGACATGGATGGTGAGTTCCTTGACGGGCGAGTAGACACCATTGTCGTATGCCCTCACTTGCAGGTGATGGGTACCTACCGCCAGATGGGTGAAGAATATCTCACAGACGCCAGAGGCGGTCTGGTGCCATAACTCTTTCGGCTCGTCACTGAACCGGTACTCATAGTGTACGTTCTGTGCGTCACGGAAGTCCAACGACGAGAAGCGCAGACTGAATGTGTTGTCCTCATAGGAGATGGTGATGTCTGTCGTCGTCTCCAGCGACTGGGTGATGATATGCTTACCGCCCGACAGCATGGTGCCGTTCACGTCGGTATTCGCCAGACGTATTCCTGTCAGGGTGATGCCCTGCTCGAACTGATCCTTGCCGATGTCCTTCGGGGTGAAGTAGGTGATACCGTTCTGATGTCCCATGATGATCTCGTCCTGGCTGGAATAGGCGAAGACACCACGCAGGTATGACCATTCCTGCAAACCGTTGCCTCGGTAGTAACGGGTGAAGGTGCCATGGGTATCTAACTGTGCCAGTCCACGGAAGGTACTTATCCAGATGGTACCGTCCTTCGTGATGACGAGTCCGCAGACGATATCATTGGGCAGTCCGTCCCTGACGGTATAGCGTTTCCATGATCCCTCCTTATTATATTTAAAGAGTCCTTTGTTGCTGGCTACCCATATCGAACCGTCTGGCGACTGCTTGATGGCATAGACGATGGCGGGACGCAACAGGGAGTCCACGGGGATGTCCACCAGTCGGTCGGTCTTGGGGTCATAGACATCAATGCCGTAGTAGTGTCCTATCCAGATACGTCCGTCCTTGTCGGTGAAGAGCGTGTTCAGATACTTATTATGGAGATTGAGGTTGCCTTTGCCCAGCACCCGCTCCGTCATACCGTCGGGGGTGTAGCTGTGCAGCCCGTCATTAAAAGCGGCGGTATAGATGTTTCCCTGTCTGTCTTGGGTGATACTGCCGATGCGCTGTACTCCTGTCGAGGGTATCCATGTCTCCTTCCCTGTCTGTGGGTCAATCCTAAACAGTCCGTTGCGGAAGGTACCTGCCCAGAAAGAGCCTCGCCGGTCGTCATACATCGTCATGACGGTATGGTTGCCCATCCAATGTCCCAGTGTCTTCCCCTCGTGGTTGATGGAGGTGATACCTCCCTGCTCCTGACAGATATATACATGGTGATCCTTGTCGGCGAAGACGGCACGCAGACCATTGCCATTGTCGGTCTCCATCTGGCGGAGTCCCAGAAAATGGAAGGCATCGACTCTTGAGGGGATGAACACCAGTCCTTTTTGGAAACAGCCTATCCAGCGGTTGCCGTTACGGTCTTCCAGAAAGGCGCGTACCTTGGTGATTCCCTGCTCTGTCTGCTCTTTCAGTTGAATATCCACGGTACTGACCGTCCGCTTGGTGAAATCGACCTGCCACAGACCGTTACCCATCGTACCGATGAAATACTGCTGCTGGGGTGTCTTGTAAATATACAAAACGGAGCTGCGGGGATAGGAGATGACAGACTCGAACTGCATGGTCTGCTCGTTGAGTTGCATGACCTCGCTATAGGTGGCGATAGTCAGTCGGTGCTGTGGGTCCTCGATGATGTCACAAGGTCGTCGTGCCTTCAACAGCTGCTCGTCATAGTAACGGCTCTTGCCCGTCTTCAGGTTGATCATCTGCAGTCCCGACATCCGATAGCCCAGCCACAGGCGGTCCTTGCTGTCAAGATACATGTTGTCACCCTCCTCCTTCTTCTGTATCAGGCGGTTGACATGCTCCACGGGATTCGCTGTCATCTCGTCGGTATTCACCTCGAAGATACCGTCATTGGCACTCAGCACACATATCTTGCCGTCGGGGGTCTGTATGATGTCGTTGATATTAGCCTGGGTACTTCCATAGAACAGGAGGGACTCAAAACTGTCGGACATCCTGTTGTATCGCTGCACACCGCTGTTGCTGACGATCCATACCGTACCGTCACGGTCGGTCATCAACAGACGGACGATATCGTCAGAAAGGGAATGGGTGTTGGCATCGTCATGGTAATACTGGGTGAAGTGTGCACCGTCAAACTTATTCAGACCATACTCCGTGCCAATCCAGATATAGCCCTGCTGGTCCTGACACAGGCTCGTCACCAGATTCGACGATAACTCACCGTCCGTATATAAACGGGTGGCGGATAAGGTGAGTGCCCATAAGGCAGTGAGTACCAAAAATAGTAGTCTTTGTAATAGTTTCATGTTTTTAGTTCAGCGTTTTCTGGTTGCAAAGATAATATTTTTTGGGGAAAGATGAAAGGAATTGTATAAAAAAAAGAAGGAATGGCATCTGTAAGCACCTAATGGTATGCGTAGTATTTGCCCCGACTTTTGGATAAAATAGCGTGATTTTTGCCCCGACTTTTGGTTTTGGGTAGTATTTTGGATGATTTTCTTGCTTTTTTGCCCTGACTTTTGGATATTTTTTATAACTTTGCCCCCAACAAAGCAAATGGGAGGATGATATGACATATTATAAGAGACATATAGACAGACAACTGATTGAATGGAAAGACTCTCCACGTCGTAAGCCGCTTCTGATTCGTGGTGCCCGACAAGTAGGCAAGTCTACTGCTGTCAGGGAACTCGGCAAACTGTTCCGTTATTTTGTGGAAATTAATCTGGAAAAGCAGCCAGACCTGCTCCAGATGTTTCCTGAGAACATCGATGTTAAAAAAACATGCGAGAAGTTAAGTGGCACACTGGGTATTCCCATAGTGCCGGGAGAGACGCTTCTGTTCATTGATGAAATACAAATCTCCAAGGAGGCTATCATGTCGCTGCGCTACTTCAAAGAAGACTATCCAGAACTGCATGTCATAGCAGCAGGTTCCCTGTTGGAGTTCGCTCTGGAAGAACTGCCGTCTTTTGGTGTAGGCAGAATACGCTCGCTCTATATGTACCCCTTCTCGTTTGACGAGTTCCTGATGGCGCAAGGACTCGACCTGACAATCGAGTATAAGAAAAAAGCGACAAGCGAAGAGCCGTTGACGGATAAGGCGCATAAGGATTTGGTCGACCAGATCCGCACATTCTATCTTGTGGGTGGCATGCCGTCTGCCGTGATGGAATGGATAGAGTCGCACAGTTATATCGAGGTGTCCCGTGTCCACACAGACATTATTCAGACATATGAAGATGACTTTAATAAATATAAGAAACGTGTGTCTCCTGTCTTGCTCCGTCAAGTGCTCCGTTCGGTAGCGCTTCAGGTTGGTAACAAGTTTGTTTATGCCTTAGCAGTCAGGGACGTACACTCTTCTGTCGTTAGAGAGGCTTTGAGCCTGCTGACACTTGCGGGGTTGATAACACCAGTGAGGCACACTGACGGTACAGGTGTTCCTCTCGGGGCAGAGGAGAACAACAGTTATGTGAAATATCTGTTCTTCGACTTAGGGGTGATGCTGACCATGCTTGACATCCCTGCAGCCGACATCCTGACTGCGTCTGATGTGGAGTTAGTAAACAAGGGCGGCACCTCAGAGATGTTCGCAGGTCTCGAAATGAAAAAGTATCGAGACTGCTTCCAGAAACCTGAGATGCACTATTGGCAGAACACAGAAAAGGGCAGCAATGCAGAAGTGGACTATCTGAGGGCGCATGACGGTAAGGTGTTGCCTGTAGAAGTGAAGGCAAACACACAGGGAAGTATGCAGAGCCTCTGGGTCTTCATGAGAAAGCGTCAGTTACACGAAGCCGTCAGGACATCTCTGGAGAACTTCGGTCAGTTTGACCACTACGACCCCAAAGACAATTTCGAGCGGCGGCATGTGGACATTGTCCCTCTGTATGCTTTGAGTAATCTCTCGAATTTAATTTAATGTCAAAAAATGGCATTAACCTACACTCTTTTAGTTAATTAATTGTTTTTCAATGTTTTAACCCGTGTAGGTTACTATTAAAATTATTACCCAACCTTCACGAATGACCTGTTTTAATGAAAAAAACAGGTCATTTTGACCCACTAAATACCTGTAAATGCTTTATTAACAGGCAGTTCCACAATAGTAACTATGGAGGGAACTGTCAGTTTCTCCCAAGGGAACTGACAGTTTCTACGGAGGGAACTGACAGTTCCCATTGTTGGA
>CAJONQ010000023.1 GCA_905235835.1 uncultured Prevotella sp. | reverse complement strand
GAACAGAGCAGATTGTATGCCTATAAAAACAAATATCGCAATAAACTTGAAAAAAGTGTATGATAGTATTTGGCAAATAGGAGATTATTATGTACCTTTCTTGCGTCCCGTTGGTAGCAAGCGTCTCCTTCGTTGCCGAGCGGCACCCAAGATGAGCGTTCTTTGGTTTGGTGAGAAATGTGTAGGAATATGTAAGTCCTCTCGTTTCTAAAGTGTTACCTGTTTCTTTCTTATTCAAAGGTAACTCACTGATATTCAAATCAAAAATAGGAGTTCTACTATTTTGGTGTCTGTTCTGCCATTAGTTTCAGATAGCATTCATTCTCTTCCGTCTACTGCCAAGCGAATATCAGTGTTTTTAATCGTGCCAGACTTCTATTGCCCAATCTCATTATTAACGACCATGCCAAACCTATCTGTTTAATACCTTCAAATTTGGGAGTTTTTCTGTTGTACGTAGGTCGCGTGATGACCCTTTTGACAAAGATACTAATTAGTTTAAATTTTCACGACAGCCTTTAAGGAGTACGCTTTCGAGAGTTATGAGGTGAATGCGGTTGACTTTCTGTTAAAACCGATTCGCTACAATAAGTTTATTGCCGCTGTCGAGAAGGCGGAATATTTGATTAGTTTAGAGTGTCACCGATACTTACAAAGAGGCTTTTGAGAACTATTGCTCAGGGAACTGCTGATAGATACGGAGCCCGAAGACAGTGGCCTCGGCATACGCATATTCCATGATTTCCGAGACAACATGTTCAAAGGGAATGGCAGCCTGCTCATTTACCCAGAACATAAACTCCACTGGCAATCCTGTAGGGGTAGCGTCTAACTGGTGTACCAATATAGGACTGTCTGGTAACACCTTCTCCTGCTGGGCAAGCCATTCCTCCATGTGCTTCCTGTAACGAGTCAGGTTAGGCACCCCCTCCTCGTCAATCGTCAGGGAACGGAAATCGAAATACACCTTTCTCGCAGCCTTACGTCCCTCACGCTCCTTCACACCCTTCCAGTTCTGGAACGAGCCGTCGACCAAGGTCTGCGGAGTGACTGTCACGATGGTATTGTCGAAATTACGTATCTTCACCGTTGTCAGCGAGATCTCCTCCACAATACCGTCGGCTCCTGCCGAGGACACAGTGATACGGTCACCGATTGCCACCATCTCATTAGATGTCAGACGGATACCTGCCACCAGTCCTTTGATGGTATCCTGAAAGGCAAGCATCAGGATGGCAGAGGCGGCACCCAATCCTGCAAGCAGTGTAGAAGGGTCTTTATTCACGGCAATAGCAATGACGATGATTGCCGCTACGAAGAACAGGATGATTTTCAGTACACCACAGAAAGTATATAGATACTGTTGCTTCGCCGTACGTTTCTTTCCTTCAAGGAGTTTCAGAGAGTTAATCATCACGATTACCGTACGCACACTCATTACCGTGATATAGATTGCCGTCAGACGGGCAAGCACCTCATGGGCGGTAGGATACTCATCGAACACGGAGGGCAGAACGATCCATACGACAATAGCAGGCACAATCTGGCAAGCAGCGTGTAACACTCGCTCGTTGAAGACAACATCGTCCCATTTGGCTGCCGTCTTCTTAGTCAACTTAGTAACCCATGGAATCAGTAACTTAAACAACCAACCTATAAACCATGCGAGGAGGATGGTAATTATCACCAATATGACATGCCGTACGATAGGGATATAGTCGGTGGCAAGTCCTATCTGAGCCAGCAACTGCTCAACATATATCTTGACAGTATTCATCTTCTTAAGGAGCACATAGGGCATTACATACCTGATCTTGGAAATTACGTCCAGGATCAGACTTCATAATACCTTGGTTCATGATGGAGAAACACAACTGATGTCCGTTTGCCGCCGTACAATAGCCGGCAAGCGCTGACACACCCGTTACCGTACCCGTCTTCGCCTTCACATTATCTTCAGCGAAGGTTCCTTTCATACGGGTCTTCAACGTACCGTCAACTCCTGCGATGGGCAGTGAGGGCAACAGGTGCTGATAGATATTCGAGTTACGGTAGGCATAGCGAAGCAACCGCAACTCCAACTCGGGTGTCACATAGTTATACAGAGACAATCCACTGCCGTCAGCGACACGATAAGGATTCTTACCATTCCCCACTTTCTGGATAAGCTGTTTGACGACACTGGCGGCATCCTTTGCACGAGCAGGACGGCGACCTATGGCAGCACCAAGTTGGTAGAACATCGCCTCAGCATAGAAGTTGTCGCTGACTTTCATCATCCGTTGCAAAATCTGATCCATCGTATGAGTGCGAGTACAAAGGATACGGGCATCGCCTGGCAGGCTGCCATTGGAGAGTCTTATACTTGCGAAGAAGATACTATCTTCCGACAGTTTCTTGACGAAGCGGTCGAGGAACTCGATATCACGTCCGATAGACAAGGGAGAGAGTTTCGGGTTATCATCATCCCAACACCATCCCTCTCCCAACAGGTCTGCATCCTTCATCGAGAGATCGGCAACAACACGTCCGCAAATGGTATCAATCCCCATCTGGTGGACACTCTCCACAAAAGCACGGAGGTCGTCACCATTAAAGGCAGGATCAAAGCCACCCACGCAATAGAGGTCACCGTTAAGGGTGTTATTCTCTATGTTACCTGTATAGTAAAGTTGGGTACGGAACTGATAGGAGCCGCCAAGACGGTCGAGTGCAGTGATTGCCGTGACGAGTTTCATCGTAGAGGCAGGACGTAATGTCTGTCGCTCGTTCACCTTATATAATATAGAGTCGGCTGTGAGGTCGTAGACTACCATGCCGACCATAGAGGTCTCCAAGAGTTTCGACTGCATCAGCGAGTCGAGTCTGTACTGGATATTCTGGGGCCACGGCAGTGCCACCTCTACGGTATCGGCACAAAGCGTATCAAGCTCTTCCGTCTGTGCCATCGCGCAGACGGAAACAACTAGTAAAAGGAATAATATCTTCAGTCTTCTCATTATTTCTTGTCGTAAGCATGCAGGGGATAATCGGTGGTGAAGTGCAACCCTCGGCACTCCTTACGCTCCAATGCCCAGCGGGTGATGAGGTAGCCGACATTGATCATGTTACGAAGCTCACAGATGTCGCGACTTGCCTTCACACGTTTGAAGAGACGCTCCGTCTCCTCATAGAGCATGTCGAGACGGTCCCATGCACGATGCAGACGTAAGTCACTGCGGACGATGCCCACATAGTTGGACATAATCAGTGCCACCTCCTTGACCGACTGGGTGATCAGCACCTTCTCCTCATTCGTCATCGTACCCTCGTCGTTCCACTCTGGCACCCCTAAATTATAGTCGTACTCTTCGATATGCTGCAAAGAGTGCTTGGCGGCGGCATCAGCATAGACTACCGCCTCGATAAGGGAGTTGGATGCAAGGCGGTTACCACCATGCAGACCTGTGCAAGAGCATTCTCCCAAGGCATAGAGCCGTTCAATAGACGACTGTCCGTTGAGGTCGACCTTGATGCCACCACACATATAGTGGGCAGCAGGACGTACGGGGATATAGTCGGTCGTGATGTCGATACCCATGCTAAGACATTTCTGATAGATATTGGGGAAATGGTGACGCGTCTCCTCGGCAGGCTTATGGGTCACGTCAAGACAGACATGGTCGATACCGTGAATCTTCATCTCCTTATCGATCGCACGAGCCACAATATCACGAGGAGCTAACGACAGACGCTCATCATATTTCTCCATGAAGGTCTCTCCATTGGGCAGTTTCAGAATACCGCCATAGCCACGCATCGCCTCTGTGATAAGGTAGGCAGGATGTGTCTCATTGGGGTTATGCAAGACGGTGGGGTGGAACTGTACGAACTCCATGTCGGCAACCGTTCCCTTGGCACGATAGACCATCGCAATACCATCACCTGTGGCAATGACAGGATTCGATGTGGTAAGATAAACGGCACCACAGCCACCTGTACACATCACGGTGACCTTAGCGAGATAGGTGTCAACCTTGGGCTTCTGGGGATTCAGCACGTAAGCGCCATAACACTGGATATGGGGAGAGCGACGGGTCACACGGACACCCAGATGGTGCTGCGTGATAATCTCCACGGCAAAATGGTTCTCTTTAATATCAATGTTTGGATGATTCCTTACTGCCTCCATCAGTCCACGCTGTATCTCCGCACCAGTATCATCGGCATGGTGCAGGATGCGGAACTCAGAGTGTCCACCCTCACGGTGCAGGTCGAAATCTCCTTGCTCGTTCTTATCGAAGTTCACCCCCCAGTTGACAAGTTCCTGAATCTGCTCAGGAGCGTTGCGTACCACCTGCTCCACCGCTTTACGGTCGGAGATATAGTCGCCGGCGATAATCGTGTCAGCGATATGCTTGTCGAAGGTATCCACCTTCAGGTTAGTCACACTTGCCACACCACCTTGTGCGAATGAGGTATTCGCCTCGTCCAGGGAGGTCTTGCAGATCATACATACTTTGCCTTTGTTAGCACGGGCAATCTTGAGGGCGTAGCTCATACCCGCCACACCAGCACCTATAACCAGGAAATCGTATTTGTAAACCATTGAAGTAGTAAATTATGTTGCAAAGATACGAAAAGTCGAGCGCAAAACAAAGAAACTCGTTTCTTTTTTGCCGGGACGGAGTATTTTTTTGCTTCCTATAATCCTAGAATGCAACAAATCCCATACACGTTTTTCGACAAGTTTTCTTTACAACGAAAAAATATATTGATTTTCGTTTGGATATCCCTTCGTTTTTGACTATCTTTGCGGAAAATATACAGAAGATTCTAACAATCATTTATGCTTTACATCGCACTGCCCGGGAAAAAAGTAAGAAGACTCTCGTTCTACCTTGCCATGGAGGAATACGTGGCAAGACATGTGGAGGCGGAGGACTGCTTCTTCATGTGGCAGGTGGAGCCGAGCGTCATCTTCGGACGCAACCAACTGATAGAGAACGAGCTGAACCTCGACTTCTGTCGTAAGCACCACATCCAGATGTATCGGCGAAAGAGCGGTGGAGGCTGTGTGTATGCCGACATGAATAACGTGATGTTCTCATACATCACCAGCGAGGAACAGGTGGGTTTCACCTTTAACAGATATATCGGAATGGTGGTGCTGATGCTCCAAAAGCTGGGTGTTGACGCCTCACCGTCAGGACGTAATGACGTGATGATCGGCAATCGCAAGGTGTCGGGGAACGCCTTCTACAAGATACCAGGGCGCAGCATCGTACACGGCACGATGCTCTACGACACCGACATGCTCAATATGGCTGGCTCACTCACCCCACCCACGACGAAACTGATCTCAAAGGGAGTGCAGAGTATCCACCAGCACATTGATGTGCTGAAGAATCATATCAACTTGAGCATCGAGGAGTTCAAGCAGTTCGTACGCAAGGAATTGTGCGATGAGGAACTGACACTGACTGCGGACGATATCCGACAGATAGAGCAACTGGAACAGGAATACCTTTCTGAGGAGTTCATCTATGGTAAGAACCCACGCTACACGGTCATCAAGAAACGGAGGATAGAGGGTGTGGGCGAATTTGAGGCTCGCATCGAAGTGAAGAACGGTATCATCAAGAGTGTGAACCTGATGGGGGATTACTTCCTTGTGGGCGACCTTGATAACGGACTGCTCCGCAAACTAAAGGACGTCCCCTTAGAGGCTGGCGCTATCAACCGTATCCTGCCAGACCGCATTGACGACATCATCATGAACCTCATGAAAGCAGACTTCGTCGACCTCCTCACCACCTAACAAACCTACAAAACTCTAACAAACCTACAAAATATGGAATATAAACGAACCTGTCTTTACGACAAACACGTAGCCCTTGGGGCACTCATCTCCCCCTTCGGCGGCTTTGACATGCCGATACAATACACGAATATTGTTGACGAGCACCAGGCTGTGCGTCAGCACTGCGGTGTGTTCGACGTGAGTCACATGGGCGAGGTACTTGTCTTCGGCAAGGACGCAGAGCGTTATGTCAACCATATCTTCACTAACGATGTGCGAGACGTTCCCGACGGAAAGATACTCTATGGTATGATGTGCTACGAGGATGGTGGTGTCGTGGATGACCTACTGGTCTATAAGATGGCGGACGACCGCTTCTTCCTTGTCATCAATGCCGCCAATATCGACAAGGACTGGGCATGGATTCAGCAACAGGCAAAAGGTTTCGATATCACACTGGAACACCAGAGCGAGCAATATGGTGAGCTTGCCGTACAGGGACCAGAGGCAGAGCAGGTGATGGAGCAGGTGCTTGGCATCGCTTGCAAGGAACTGAGTTTCTATACCTTCAAGATGATCGGTGACGTGATAGTATCCCGTACCGGCTATACTGGTGAGGACGGTTTTGAGATCTATGCCACTCCTCATTATATTAATGAGTGCTGGGACAAGTTGATTGCCGCCAACGTAAAGCCCTGCGGACTCGGTTGCCGCGACACCCTGCGCTTTGAGGTGGGCCTTCCGCTATACGGTGATGAGTTATCTGAGACCATCACTCCTATCATGGCAGGACTGGGTATCTTCGTGAAACTCGACAAGGATGAGTTTATCGGCAAGGAGGCTCTCGCCCGTCAGAAAGCAGAAGGTGCACCCAAGAAACTGGTGGGCATCGAACTACACGACAAGGCGATTCCCCGTCATGGCTATAGTGTTCTGAAAGATGGAAACGTCATCGGAGAGGTTACGACTGGTTATCACACCATCTCCACAGACAAGAGCGTCTGCCTCGCCCTCATCGACAGTCAGTATGCGGCACAAGGCACTGACGTAGAGATACAAATCCGTAAGAAGACCTTCCCGGGCACCGTCTGCAAGAAGCGCTTCTACGACAAGCACTACAAAAAGTAGTCCCTAACAAACCTACAATCCCTAACAAAACCTATTTATAATATTATGGCAAAAATAATTGAAGGACTCTATTACAGTGAGTCACACGAGTATGTAAGAGTAGAAGGCAACATCGGATTCATCGGCATCACCGACTATGCACAGAATGCCTTGGGTAATGTGGTATATGTCGATCTGCCCGATGTGGACGACGAGGTAACGGCAGGTGAGGAGTTCGGTGCCGTGGAGAGCGTGAAGGCGGCAAGCGACCTGATGTCACCCGTCAGCGGTACCATCGTTGAGGTGAACGACGCACTCGACGACCAGCCAGAGCTTGTCAACCAGGATGCTTTCGAGAACTGGATTATCAAGGTGGAGATGAGTGACAAGAGCGAACTTGACAACCTGATGGATGCCAAGGCTTACGCTGCTTTCTGTGAGAAATAATTAATTTGTCGGAATCCCAGGATTCCGACAAAACAATATAACGATATTACAACTATGTTCAAATATTTCCCCCATACCGAGGAAGACCTTCAGGCAATGATGGAGAAAGTCGGGGTGGAGAGCCTTGACGACCTCTATGCTGAGGTTCCCGATGAGATACGTTTTCATGGCAAATATAAGTTACCCGAGCAGATGAGCGAGGTGGAGGTGCGCCAGTTGTTTGAGAAACTGAGCGAGGACACCGAGCCACTGATGTGCTTCGGCGGCGCTGGTGTCTACGACCACTATACGCCTGCTGTCATCCCTGCACTGTTAAGCCGCTCGGAGTTCCTAACCAGCTACACACCCTACCAAGCAGAGATATCACAAGGTACTCTCCATTACATCTTTGAATACCAGTCGATGATGGCTGAGCTGACTGGCATGGACATCTCCAACGCCTCTATGTACGACGGCACGACCGCTGCCGCTGAGGCGGTGATGATGGCGGTGGCTGCTGGTAAAAAACAGGATACCGTACTCATCAGCGAGACTATTGACCCGAAGACCCTGAAAGTGATTGAGACCTATGCCCATTTCCACGGCATCCAGATAGAAATGATTCATCAGAAGGATGGTGTCACGGACTTCCCCCATCTGCAATCTCTATTATCCCTACACCAAGGAAAAGTCGCTGGGGTGCTCGTACAACAACCTAACTACTACGGTATCATTGAGGACTATAGTGGTTATGCCGATGCTATACATGACCAGAAAGGACTCTTTATCATGAGTAATATCGCCGCCGACCTCGCCGTTCTGAAGACACCAGGCGAATGGGGTGCCGATATTGCGGTGGGGGATGGACAGTCACTGGGTATCCCTATGCAGTTTGGTGGTCCGTATGTCGGTTATATGTGTTGCACAGAGAAGCTTATCCGCAAAATGCCGGGACGTATTGTCGGCATGACGAAGGACAACCGCGGTCAGCGTGCCTTCGTACTGACTCTGCAAGCACGTGAACAACATATCCGTCGTCAGAAAGCGACCTCCAACATCTGCTCGAACCAGAGTCTGATGGCACTCTTCGTCACCATATATATGTCACTGATGGGTAAGGAGGGACTACGTGAGGCAGCACAACTATCGTATGCCGGTGCCCACTATCTCTGCGATAAACTTCTGGCTACCGAACATTTCAAACTGGTTTACGACAAGCCCTTCTTCAATGAGTTTGTCGTCAGTTACGACGATGACCTTGACACGTTGTTAGGACGACTTCAAGCCCATGGTATCTTCGGAGGCATCAAACTGGATGACAACCAGTTGATGATAGCCGTCACCGAGAAACGGACTAAAGAGGATATTGATAACTTCGTAAATAAAATCATGCCATGAATAATAGACTATATGGAAATCTCATCTTCGAACTCTCGAAGAAAGGACGCAAAGGATATTCTCTGCCCAAGAACCGTTTTGGAAACTATGAGATACCGACAAGTATGCAACGTAAGGAGCCTGCTGAGTTACCGGAGTGTGACGAGATGACGGTGGTGCGCCACTACACCAACCTATCCGCAAATAATTTCGGTGTGGACAACGGATTCTATCCGTTAGGCTCCTGCACGATGAAATACAACCCCAAGATCAATGAGGAAATGGCAGCACTGCCACAGTTTGCCAATCTGCATCCCTTACAGCCCAAAGAGACGACTAAAGGGGCTCATTCCGTATGTACCTCGTTGAAGAAGGCACTTTGCGAACTGACAGGACTTGCAGACTTTACGCTGAAGCCTTTTGCTGGTGCTCATGGTGAGTTGACGGGGTTGATGGTGATTCGTGGCTATCATCAGTCACGACATGATGAAGCTCGCACGAAAGTCATCGTCCCTGACTCTGCACACGGTACCAATCCTGCCTCTGCCGCTGTCTGCGGACTGGAGATATTAGAGGTGAAGTCTACAAAAGACGGTCTAGTAGACCTTGTGGACTTAGAAAAACTAGTAGACATAGAAGGTCCCAATATCGCTGCCATGATGATGACGAACCCCAATACCCTTGGACTCTTCGAGCGTGACATCCCTCGTATTGCCAAGATGATTCATGACTGTGGCGGTCTGATGTACTACGATGGGGCTAACCTGAACCCGATGCTTGGAGCCTGCCGTCCTGGTGATATGGGATTTGACGTGATGCACATCAACCTTCACAAGACTTTCTCCACCCCACATGGTGGTGGAGGTCCTGGCAGTGGTCCTGTGGGTGTTCGTAAGGGACTGGAACCTTTCTTGCCCTTTGTTAGCCCCTACGAGAGTGGCAACTTCGCTGTGGTGATGCGTGCCTATGCCTATATTCTCTCTTTAGGCAAAGAGAATGTGAAACAGGTAGGTCCATTTGCTACTCTGAACGCCAACTATATCAAAGAGTGTTTGAAGGATGTCTACGAACTGCCTATCGACGGATTGTGTAAGCATGAGTTCGTATTCGACGGACTGAAAGACAAGTCGACAGGTGTCACCACGATGGACGTAGCAAAACGACTGCTGGACTACGGTTATCATGCGCCTACCATCTACTTCCCGTTGCTGTTCCATGAGAGTCTGATGATAGAGCCGACAGAGAATGAGTCGAAAGACACGATTGACGGTTTCATTGACGTGATGCGGAAGATTGCCGAAGAGGCGAAGAATGAACCTGATATTGTGAAGACGGCTCCCCATAACACGCCTATCGGCAGGGTGGATGACGTGCTCGCCGCCAAACATCCGATTGTCACTTATAAACAGATGATCAATGACAACAACTGATCTTATCATCATCGGTGCGGGACCTGGTGGTTACCGCGCCGCTGAATATGCCGCCAAACAGGGACTGCAAGTAGTGATTATCGAGCAGGACGAGTTGGGAGGCACCTGTCTGAACCGAGGCTGCATCCCAACAAAGACGTATGTGCATGCCGCCACCTTCGCAGAGGCTTTCGAACGCCAACAGCAGGTGGTGGGTCTGTTTCGCAGTGGTGTGGAGCAGATCCTCAGCATACCTGGTATCACTTTGGTACGTGGTACTGCTTCCTTTATTGACGCACAGACGGTGGAAGTATGTGGCTTTGGCAAAGCCACAAGCACGACCATCACCGCCCCCCATATCATCATAGCCACTGGCAGCAGTCCCAAGCTCCTACTCCTGCCGGATATCGATGATCCACGTCTTGTCACCTCTACAGAACTACTCCAACGGTCTACCCTACCATCACGCCTCGCCATCATCGGTGCAGGTGTCATTGGCATGGAGTTCGCCAGTGTCTTCAACCGTTTCGGTTCGGAGGTAACGGTCATCGAGTTCTTAAAGGAATGTCTGCCTATGATGGATAGTGACATCGCCAAGCGTTTACGCAAACTTCTGGAGAAGAGAGGTATCAAGTTCCAGATGAAGACAGCCGTACAGTCGCTTGCCGATATTGATGCCGATGTGATTCTGATGGCGACAGGACGTAAGCCGAATGTCAGTGATGACTTCCAGAAGGCAGGTTTTGAATATGACGAGCAAAAAGGTATTGCTGTTGACAATAACTTCGAGACAACGGTCAAAGGCATCTATGCCATTGGCGATGTGAATGGCAAGCAGATGCTTGCCCATGCCGCAGAGATGCAGGCAGTACGTGCCGTCAACCATATCATCGGCAAGAAGGACGGCATCCGCTTTGACATCATGCCTGCCGCTATCTTCACAGAGCCAGAGGCTGCCTATGTGGGCTATTCAGAAGACCAGTTGAAGGAACAGGATGTTGAGTATGTATGCAAGAAAGCATTCTGGCGTGCCAACGGCAAGGCACAGGCGATGAACGAGACCGAGGGAATGCTGAAGCTCTTTGCAGACAAGGACGACCATATCATCGGCTGTCATGCCTATGGAGCTCATGCAGCTGACCTCATACAAGAGTGTAGTGTCCTTATGTGCAAGGACACCACACTCTCAGAATTGCGTGATATGGTACACATCCACCCCACCCTCAGCGAGATACTGAAAGCGGCTGCAGAGTAACATTCTTGAGATTGAGCTTTGCCGTCTGCTCGTCTATCTGCTTATCTGTCTTGGTATAACTGATCGTGGTATTCTCGATATCGATGTCATGAACACAGTCGAGTCCGAGGATACCACTTGCTTTGATACCTGTGGCAGCACCATGACAAACGACATTTGATATGTGGATATCCTGGAAATATGGTGCTTTCTTACGTTGCTCCTCTGTGAAGGTAGGAATCTTGTTAGGATCAGAGCCGGCAGGACGGTCAACATAGTCACACTGGAAGATAATCGTCTCGTCCTTGATATCGGTCATCATGATATCGGAGATATACATCTGCTCCGTCTTGCCACCCCGTCCCATGCCACTCTTGAAACGTAGACCAGTATCAGTACCTGCAAAACGATTATGACGTACGATGATACGACGCATACCACTGATGGTCTCACTACCTAATACAAAACCGCCATGCGCATGGAACACGGTATTGTCCTGTATTACGATGTCCTCACAACCATTCGCTGGTGAGGCAGGCTTGATACTTCCACCCTTCATACAGATACCGTCATCACCAGCATCCACGATACTATTGACTATCAATCCGATATTGACATCACTGAAGTCAATGGCATCACCATTCTGCGCATTCCATGGACAACGGACGGTCACACCATCAACTATCACATTCTTGGAATAACAGGGATGCACATGGAAACGAGGAGAGTTCTGAACAGTAACCCCTTGAATCAACACATTCTCACAATCCGTAAAGCGAATGATATCGTTGCGCATCTTCTCCTGAGCCTCGGGAGTCTCCGCAATATTAGCGTAGCCACTCTTAGAGTCCCAAGGATAGAATAGTGTTCCATTGGAAGTCTCCACACCACCAATGACATTCTTAAAGATACTCCATTCCACATCACTCACCTTACTACGCTTGACAGGACGCCAATGCTCCCCATTGCCGTCAATGATTCCCTCACCCGTAATGGCGATGTTCTTACGCTTAGAGGCACGGATACAAGGATAAACCCTCGAACCAGGTTTTGCCTTAGGGTCAACATAGAGTGACTTGTCGGCAGAGAAGATCACCAGGGCATTCTTGTCGAGATGTAGTTCGATATTATCCTTCAAAGAGATAGGACCCGTGAGCCACACACCTTCTGGGACGTTCAGTCGTCCACCACCCAGTTTATTCAGTTTACTGATACCTTTGGTGAATGCCTCGGTATTAAGGGTAATACCGTCACCAACTCCTCCCACATCCTTGAGGTTAACCTCATTAGCGGGAATCACAGGACGACTGACCTGTTTCACCTCAACAGGGAGATTCTGATAATACTTGGAATAGTCTTGCGCTTTCGCAGCGGCAGGCAGCATCAACAGTACTGCCACGTAGTTTAGTAGTTTGTTCATTGTTATAGATAGTTTGTTTATCATTTATTTGCACAATCAGCACAGATGCCCTTGACGACATACTCTGCTTCCTCTAATTCAAAACCAGCAGGTAACGGGACAGAAGGGATACGCACATTTGTCAGGCAGAAAGTCCTGTGGCACTTGTTACACGTCAGATGGACATGCCCCTCACAATGGCGGGTATCGTCCTGATGGCAGACACAGTATTTCTGCGATCCGGAGCCGTCGTCAATATGATGCAGCAGATGTGTATCCGTCAATAAGGTGAGAATACGGAACAGCGTGGAACGGTCGACCGTAGGCAGTTTAGCCTCCAAGTCACTCAAGCTAAAGGCATCATGAAAGCCATGCCTTATCTGTCGCCACACCAGCAGACGTACCGCTGTGACACGGATTCCCGCATTGTCAAGCACCTGCTCGTCAGATATATCCAAATGCATCTTCATTGAATTTGAGGGCAAAGATACGAAATAATGCTGACATACGGAAGCATTTGTGGAGAAATCGCACAATTAACCTTAAATTGCCTTGCCAATATTATAAGGTCACATAGTGTCTTATTTTAAATAAGACAGACGGCACTAATACCCCAACAACGGTCATCGGCTACCCCTACGGAAGGCATCAAAAACAACGATAGGAGGCATCGGAGCCTCCTATCGCTATCATGTCATGCTGTGTTTATACCAAATGCTCGATGAGATCAGCACGCTCCCCGGGCAGCATATCGATGACAGGAATCTCAATCATCGTGTAGCAACCAGGTTGCTGACGCATAGAGGCACGAGCCACATTGACGAGCACCTGAGCCGTCAGGGCTGGGTTATTGATACTCATATTGAACTCCAGACGCTGGTTCTGCGTCTTACCACTCACACCCTTGCGGACTAGGTTGACACCATGTCCCATATCCTTCACGGCATCCACAGACTCGACAGCGAAGACGTGCGTCTCATCATTCGCGAAATAAGGGTCAGCCTTGATATCCTTTGTCACCTGCTCCAAGGTGTAACCATCCTCCAGCTCGACATATACCATACGGCGATGGATGCCCTCACCCAGAGGTATCGTCATCGACAGCGCATTCTTCACACCAGCCTTGGAACGGACACATACAGAGTGTCCCATGGACATACCAGGACCGAAGTTCGTGTAACTCAAGCCTTTAGGGGCAAGACTCTGCATCAGGGTACGAACGATCGAGTCGGAACCTGGGTCCCAACCAGCAGCTATCACACTGACCGTATTGGTCTGCTTGTTAATCTCCATCAGCCGCTCACGATAGCCACGGATATTGGTATGGATATCGAAAGAGTCAACAGTATTAATGCCCAAAGGCAGGATCTGCTTGGCATACTCCTCACAAGAGCGGGTCGGTGTAGCAAGGATAGCGACATCCACGTCCTTCAGTTCCTTGATATCCTTCACAACCTCATAAGGAGCCAGCTCAGCAGGTTTGTCTGCTGCTCCGTTTCTGCGTACTACTCCTGCAATCTCAAAATCGGCTGAAGCCTCCAGAGCCTCAATCGTAAACTTGCCGATATTGCCGTAACCAACGACGGCAGCGCGAATCTTCTTCATCATGTTTCTATCTTTATTTAGTTGTTTTTATGTTCTGTCTTTGCGAGCAAAGCGCACCATAAGAGCGATTGCGGTTGCAAAATTACACTTTTTCGATTAAAAGCGTAACGAAAAGCAAGAATATTTTCTAAAAAAGTAACCATTCGTTACAATCCGTCTCTATTTGGGCACAAAATACAATAAATCGAAAGCAAAATGCGTTTATTAGATTGTATTAATACAATAACGTACGTATGATAGATTACATTAAGGGTGAGTTGACAGAGCTTACCCCTGCATTGGCAACCGTTGAAACCGCAGGAGTGGGATATGCGTTGAATATCTCGCTGAACACATTTAGTGCCATCCAAGGTAAGAAGGAGGTGAAACTCTATGCCTATGAGTCGATCCGAGAGGATGCCTATGTGCTTTACGGTTTTGTGAACAAGAAGGAGCGTGAGATGTTCGAGTTACTCATCTCCGTCAGTGGTGTAGGTCCCAACACGGCACGCATGATGCTCTCGTCGATGAGTGTGCAGGAGCTCTGCGCTGCCATCTCGACAGGTAATGAGCGTATCGTGAAGGGCATCAAGGGCATTGGTAAGATGACCGCCCAACGCATCATCGTAGACCTGCGCGACAAGATTGTCGCCTTAGGTATTGCCGATGAGATACCAGCAGGCGGCACGCTGGCTACACCTGTCAACAATGCCGTCAAGGACGAGGCTGTTGCCGCCCTCACCATGTTAGGATTCTCCCCGGCACCCACCCAGAAGGTGGTGGTAGCCATCCTGCAAGATAACCCCAGTGCTCCTGTGGAGCAGGTGGTCAAACTCGCCCTCAAGCAAATCAAGTAGGTTTTGAGCAAACGGGTTGCCTATATCGCCGCTATCCTGTTGAGCATCAGCACCTTTGCTGTAACTCCACAAGATGACAAGACGCAGAAACAGAAAAAGGAAGCTGCGCCTAAGGAGCAACCTGTGCTTGCTGAAGAGGAGGATATTCCTGACTCCCTGCTGCATCCCCGTTGGAAAATCAAGAAGACAAGTCCTGTATTCGTAGCAGACCTCGACAGCTCGGTAGTCGACCTGCGCATGCCTGACAACATCAAGCAACAGGCAGAGTATGACGACTCTGCCGGGGTCTACCTGATAGGCTCTAAGATTGGAACCTCTTATCTGAACGCCCCCATCCTGATGTCACCAGAGGAATATCAGAAATGGAGTCGCCAACGGGAGCTTCGCAGTTTCTTCCGACAAAAGAACGCTGCCAACTTTGCGGCAAAAGGGAAAGACAAGTTTGACTTCGCAGACATGCACTTTGACTTAGGACCCGCAGAGAAGATCTTCGGACCTGGTGGTGTACGCATCAAGACACAAGGTACTGCCGAGCTCAAGTTGGGTGCTAACTTCAAGAATATCGACAATCCCTCTTTGCCAGAGCGCAACAGAAGGACAACGGCGATTGATTTCGACGAGAAGATCAACCTGAATGTGAATGGTAAGGTGGGCGACAAGGTGAATATGAACCTGAACTACAACACAGACGCCACCTTCGACTTTGATACCAAGAACATCAAACTACGCTATGAGGGTAAGGAGGACGAGATCATCAAACTCATCGAGGCTGGTAATGTCACTTTCCCCACCAACAACTCCCTGGTCAAGGGAGCCTCCAGTCTGTTTGGTGTACGTACGGATATGCAGTTTGGCAAACTGAAACTGCAAACGGTCTTCTCACAGAAGAATTCCACCACCACCAGTGTATCGTCCAGAGGAGGTGTGCAACTAACCCCCTTCGAGTTTAACGTTGCCGACTATGAGGAGAACCGGCACTTCTTCCTCGCCCAGTATTTCAGGGAGCGTTATGATGCCGCCATGCAGAAACTGCCCAGTCTCATGACTGGTATTCAGATTACCCGGGTGGAGGTATGGATCACCAACAAGACAGGAACGACTGCGAACACCAGAAATATCATCGCCCTCACAGAACTGGGTGAGAGTACTTCCTCACGCTGGGGAAGTGGCAGTAACGAGTCTGCCATCCCCAGCAACAACGCTAACCGTGAGTATGGCGAGATGACATCGACATACGCTGATGCCCGTAATATAGAGCAGACCTCCACCGTGCTCGATAACATCGGTGATTTCCAAGGTAGCGTGGACTATGAGAAACTCGCCTCCGCACGTCTTCTGAACAGTTCCGAGTATACGGTCAACAAGGCTTTGGGCTATATCTCCCTTAAAACAGGACTGCAGACTGACCAAGTGCTTGCCGTCGCTTTTGAGTTCACCTATGGAGGAACCACCTATCAGGTGGGCGAGTTTGCCAGTGACCACACCAATGCCAGTGAGGCATTGTATGTCAAATCATTGAAGAACACCAGCAATAACCCCCAGCAGAAGAACTGGAAGCTGATGATGAAGAACGTCTATTACCTCGCCTCTAACGTGGAAAAGACCAAGTTCCGTCTCGACATCAAGTTCCAAAGCGACACGGCGGGTGTCTATCTCACCTATATCCCGGAAGTCAAAGACATCACTTTGCTGCGAGGATTAGGATGCGACCGTCTTGACAACAACAACCGTGCCCACCCTAATGGCTATTTTGACTTTGTGGAAGGCTATACGGTCAGTGACGGACGTGTGTTCTTCCCATCGGTAGAACCATTTGGCAAGACACTTCGTGACTTCCTGAAAGCAAATGGTGTCTCGGCTGACAAGATAGAGAAATATGCCTTCAATGAGCTGTACGACACGACACGTACTGCGGCAAAGCAGATGACTGACAAGAACAAATATCTGCTGGTGGGACAGTTTAAGGGAACATCCGCCAACGTCATCTCTTTGGGAGCCTACAATGTGCCGCAAGGCTCTGTTGTCGTGACGGCAGGAGGTGTCATCCTCTCAGAGGGTTCTGACTATAGTGTCGACTACTCGGCTGGTGAGGTCACCATCCTCAATCAGAGTATCATCGATGCAGGCACCAGCGTCAATGTATCTCTGGAGAGTAACACGGACTATGGTATGCAGCGTAAGACCATGCTGGGAATGAACTGGGAGTATGACTTCTCCAAAGACTTGCAATTAGGTGGTACTTTCCAATATCTGACGGAACAGACACTTACCTCGAAGGTGACGATGGGCTCAGAGCCCCTTCGCAATATGCTGTGGGGACTGAACATCAACTGGAAGCATGAGAGTCAATGGCTTACCAATATGCTCAACAAGCTGCCGTTCCTGCATTGCACACAACCCTCTCAGATATCCTTCACAGGAGAGTTTGCACAACTGGTAGCCGGACAAGCAAGTGGTACGCAGGACAACGCCTCCTACATCGATGACTTTGAGAATGCGAAAAACGGTCTGTCTTTGAATGAGCCTAAGGCATGGACCATGTCGAGTGTCCCCACCATGTTCAAGGAATATAATGACAAGGACTCTGTGACGAGTGGCTTTAACCGTTCGCTCCTCGCATGGTACAACATTGACCCTATCTTCACCTACCGCTCGTCCTCATTGACACCGAGTCATATCAAGAGCGACCTGGAGCAGTTATCAAACCATTACGTACGTGCCGTTTATGTCAGTGAGCTGTACCCTAACCGTCAGCAGAGCACCTACAGTGGTGCTACAGCAACCCTTCCCATCCTTGATCTCGCCTATTATCCCCAAGAGCGTGGAGCTTACAATCTTACTACGGATGTGGATATCAACGGTAAACTAACTAATCCGCAACAACGATGGGGTGGTATGATGCGAAAACTGGACACCAACGACTTCGAGACGGCAAACGTGGAGTATATCGAGTTCTGGCTGATGGATCCTTTTATCTATTCCTCCCAACAGGCTGATGCCTCTGAATACGGTGGTGACCTGTATATCAACCTTGGTGAGGTCAGCGAGGATATCTTACGTGATGGAAAGAAATTCTATGAGAGTGGTATGCCTGTCGATGGCACTGGGACTTTCTCAAGGACAGCATGGGGTAAGGTACCTATACAACCCACCCAGACTTATGCGTTTGCCACCTCCTCTGGAGCACGTGCCAAACAGGATGTCGGATTCAACGGTCTGACTGACGAGGAAGAGCGTGCGCAACCTGCTTATGCCAATTTCCTCAATGGCGTGACTGTCAATGACAGCGTTCGTGCCGCATGGAACGCTGACCCTGCTAACGACAACTACCACTATTACCGCGGCTCTGACCTTGACGCACGACAGGCATCCATCCTTGAGCGTTACAAACGTATCAATATGCCACAAGGCAACTCACCTGACAGTGACCAGCAGACAGAAGGGTATGACACGAGTTACAAGACGTTCCCTGACGTGGAGGATATCAATCAGGACTATACTCTGAACGAATATGAGCGTTATTTCCAATATAAAGTCAGTATCCGTCCTGAGGATCTGCGACTGGGCTATAACCATATCACTGATATTCGCGAGGCAAGTGTCGCCTTGCGTAATGGTAGTCGTGAGACTGTGAAATGGTACCAGTTCCGTATTCCTCTGGACCAGTATGACGACTGTGTCGGTAATATCAGCGACTTCACCAGTGTCCGCTTTATGCGTATGTTCCTCACCCAGTTCAAGCATCCTATTGTGTTGCGTTTTGGTTCATTAGACTTGGTGCGTGGCGAGTGGCGTATCTATCAGCAGCAATTATCCAATGTCGCTGAGAGTGGTACTTTGGAAGTCAGTGCCGTCAACATCGAGGAGAATAACGACAAACGTCCTGTCAACTATGTGTTGCCTCCTGGCATCAGTAGAGTAACAGACCCTTCACAACCTCAGCTGGTAGAGGAGAACGAGCAATCGATGAACATGATTGTTCGCCATCTCGCACCCGGAGAGTCAAAAGGTGTCTATAAGAATACCATGTTAGACCTGCGTCGCTATAAGCATTTGCAGATGTTCACACATGCCAACCACCTGATTGACGACACCAACCTGAAGGATGGAGATCTCGCTCTATTCATCCGCTTGGGTAACGACTATAAGAACAACTACTATGAATACGTGATACCTCTCTCGCTGACTCCTGACCGCAACGACTACAACAAATACAGAGTAGAGGATTGTCGTGCAGTATGGCCGCAAGAGAATATGCTGGACATGGATCTCACCCTGTTTACCAATCTGAAGAAAGAACGCAATAAGTCACGTGCCAATGGTGGCGCGTCCTTCAACCAGTTATACTCCATGGACGACCCAAGTCATCCTGGTAATACCGTCAGCATTATGGGTAATCCTACTTTAGGAGAGGTGAAGACCATGATGATTGGTGTTAGGAATATCTCTAATGAGCAGAAGTCTGGAGAGGTATGGGTCAACGAGTTACGACTCATGGACTTTAACAACAAAGGCGGATGGGCAGCAAGCGGTGCTTTGAATGTACAACTGTCAGATGTCGGCTCACTCAACATGACGGGTAAGATTATGACTGCCGGTTTTGGTGGATTAGAGGAAGGCATCCTACAACGGTCGACTGACGATTATAAGACTTACTCCATCACTGCTAATGTGGAATTAGGAAAATTCTTCCCTGACAAAGCGAAGGTAAGTGCCCCACTCTACTACTCTGTCACCAAGGAGGAGAAACGTCCTAAGTATAACCCACTGGACACAGACCTGGAACTCAAGGACGCTTTGGATGCGGCGGCAAGCAAACAGGAGCGTGACTCTATCGAGAGTATTGCGGTCACCAAGACTACCAACACCAACTTCTCATTGTCGAATGTTCGTGTCGGTATCAAAACCAAACGCCATCCAATGCCATACGATCCTGCCAATTTCTCGTTCTCATATAGCCATTCCCATCGATATACGACAGGAGAAACGACGGTGTATGAGAAAGAGGACCAGTGGCGCGGTGCTCTCAATTACAACTACTCTCCTGTCTATAAGCCATGGGAACCTTTTAAGAAGAGTAAGAGTAAGTCAAAGTGGGCACAATATCCCAAACAGTTTGGACTGAACTGGTTGCCGCAGAACATTTCCTTCAATACTGAGATGCTGAGGACCTATTACGAACTGCAAGAACGGGATATGGAGGATCTGGGAGGACAGAAACTTCCTGTCACTTGGAGTTCGCAATTCCTTTGGAATCGTGAGTTCTCCATCCGTTGGGACCTCACGAAGAACCTGCACATGAGCTTCCAGTCAGCTACGCACGCTGAGATAGAGGAGCCATACGATGAGAGACCAATCAATAAAGACCTCTACCCTGATCGTTATGAGGCATGGAAGGACTCTGTTTGGCATAGCATCACCCACTTTGGTGTTCCATTGGACTATCGCCAGCAGTTTACCGCCTCCTTGCAGTTGCCATTGAACAAACTTCCTATCTTCGACTGGGTAACCAGTGACGCGACCTATAATGCCACATATAATTGGGTACGTGGTACTGATCTTGAGAATGGAACGAACTTAGGAAACACCATTGCAAACACCAGACAAATAAACATCAATGGTAATTTCAATATGGAAACGCTTTATAACCACTTCCCTTTCCTGAAGAAAGCGAATGAGCGGTTTAAGAAAGCAACTACCAATAAGCCAAAAGCGAAAAAGAATACTAAAGACAAAAACGCCAAACAAGACAAGAAAGAGGAGAAGATACTCCCTAAGAACCAGAACGCATGGCAAAAGGAAGTCACACTGATGGCTGACTCGTCCATCATTGTCAATCATGGCAAGAAATCTAAGAAATTAAACGTTATTGCCAGAACGAAGGATGGTAAGAAATATGCATTAAAGTATAAAGTCTTAGACGACAACCGTATCCGCATTAATAACCATGACACGATACAAGTGATGCTGAGCATCTCACCCAAGCCTGCGGCAGACAAGCAGTGGTGGTACAAGCCTGCACAGTCTGCAGCCCGTGTACTGATGATGGTTCGCTCTATTGGTATTTCTTACCGCAACCAATACTCCATGTCTATTCCTGGCTTCATGCCTAATATCGGGGATGCCTTCGGTCAGCGGACTGGTAGTGTGATGGCACCAGGTTTAGGTTTTGCTTTCGGTATGGTTGACGACAGTTATCTGCAGAAGGCACGTGACAATGGATGGTTGCTCAATATTGACAGTATCGCGACTCCCGCCACCACCAACCTGACGACAGACCTGCAAATCAGGGCGACCTTGGAACCTGTACGAGACTTGAAGATCGACCTGAATGCAAGTCGCACAGAGACAAAGGCACGCTCTATCCAGTATGTGTATGAGGGAATGCCGACGACGCAAAGCGGAACATTCACCATGACAACGATTTCGTTGAAGTCTGCCTTGGAAGGTATTGGAGATGCCAATAATGGTTTCCACTCTGCCTCCTTCGATAGGTTCTGCAATTTGCTTACCTCTTATCAGCAACGTGTTATGGAAAGACTGTCGATCAATACAGTGCCAGTGTGATGATTCCCGCCTTCCTCTCTGCCTATACCAGCAGCGGTGGGTCCGGTCTGAGTTTCTTCCCTGCCTTAACTCGTTTGTTGCCCAACTGGACTGTCCGTTATACAGGTTTATCGAAACTGCCTTGGTTCCGTGATGTATTCAAAAGCGTGACACTCAATCATTCGTATAAGAGCATCTATGCAGTAGGTAGTTATACGACAAACGCCGGTACAAGCTCCTTGTTAGGCTACAATGTACCAACAGTCAGCCTCAACGAGTCGTTCTCTCCCCTGCTTGGAATAGATTTGACATTCAACAACAATCTCACAGCTAAGGTGGAATACCGCACGACTCGTGTTCTCAACCTCTCTATGACAAGTATCCAGATTAATGAAAGCCGCTCCAATGACTGGGTTATCGGACTTGCCTATAAGATTAGTGACTTCAATATCTTTGGAAGCAATGGCAACCGTAAGGTAAAGAAAGCACAACGTGGCAAGAAGAATGCCCAAAAAGAAGATACTAACACTTCAAAGACTGCACCTAAGACCGGTGTTAACCACGATTTGAACCTTCGTCTTGATTTCTCGTTGCGTGACCAAGCCTCTATCACACGTGATATCGCCACACGGACAAGTGCTGCTAATAGTGGTAATACCGCCTTGAAGATATCCTTTATGGCAGACTACACTTTATCACGACTATTGACTCTGAGCGCTTATTATGACAGGCAGACAAATACCCCATTATTATCTGCCAGTAGTTATCCTACAACCACACATGACTTCGGGCTGTCACTTAAATTCAGTCTGACACGTTAAAAATTCATGCAAATATATTTGCTTTTTTGCTTACTTAATCGTAACTTTGCACCCAAATAGTATTATTGTGGAATTACTCAATCAAATAACATATCCCGATGACCTTCGCAAGTTGTCGGTTGACCAACTTCCAGAACTATGCCAGGAACTTCGCGAAGATATCGTGAAGGAATTGTCTGTAAACCCTGGGCATCTTGCTTCCAGTCTTGGCATCGTAGAGTTGACTGTTGCCTTACACTATGTCTATAACACTCCAGAAGATCGTATCGTTTGGGATGTGGGTCATCAGGCTTATGGGCATAAAATCCTGACAGGACGAAGAGAGCTGTTCTATACTAATCGTAAACTTGGAGGTATCCGTCCTTTCCCTTCTCCTGTCGAAAGTGAATATGACACTTTTGCATGTGGACATGCCAGTAATTCTATCTCCGCAGCATTAGGAATGGCGGTCGCTGCAAAAAAAACAGGTAATCCTGGCAGAAGAGTTGTTGCAGTTATTGGTGATGGAGCTCTCAGTGGTGGACTTGCCTTTGAAGGTCTTAACAACGTGTCTTCCTCACCGAATGACATACTAATTATACTGAATGACAATAACATGTCAATCGATCGCTCGGTGGGAGGCATGAAGCAATATCTTCTGAACTTAAACACCAATGAGACTTATAACGCTTTACGCTTTAAAGTTTCCCGATGGATGCATAATAAGGGCTTGTTAGAAGAAGATCGCCGTAAAGGACTTATCCGCTTGTCAAATGCCTTAAAGAGTGCCATCTCTCACCAGCAGAACATTTTTGAGGGTATGAACATCCGCTATTTCGGACCTTTTGATGGACACGACATCAAGGAGCTTGTTCGTATTCTCCGACAGATGAAAGACATGGGGGGACCTAAATTATTGCATCTCCATACTCAGAAAGGACATGGCTATGCGCCTGCGGAAAAAGATGTCACTATTTGGCATGCGCCAGGAAAGTTTGATCCAGAGACAGGAGAGCGATTAGTGAATAAGGATCCCAACAAGCCCCAGAGATATCAGGATGTCTTTGGACATACTCTTTTGGAACTTGCTCAACAGAATCCCAAAATCGTGGGAGTCACACCAGCCATGCCTTCTGGATGCTCCATGAACATTATGATGAAAGAGATGCCTGAGCGTACCTTTGACGTTGGTATCGCCGAAGGACATGCCGTCACTTTCTCTGGAGGCATGGCAAAAGACGGACTGATACCATTCTGCAATATATATAGCGCCTTCGCTCAGCGCGCATTTGATAACATCATACACGATGTTGCATTACTGAACCTGCATGTTGTATTCTGTTTTGACCGTGCTGGTATTGTAGGAGAAGACGGTCCCACTCATCATGGCGCTTTCGACTTAGCAGCACTTCGCCCCATCCCCAATCTGACAATTTCCTCTCCTATGGATGAACATGAGTTACGTCGACTGATGTATACAGCACAGTTGCCTGATAAAGGACCTTTCGTCATCCGTTATCCAAGAGGTGGGGGTGTCTTATTAGACTGGCGCTGTCCTTTTGAGGAGATTAAAGTAGGAACAGGCAGAAAGATGAAAGAGGGAGAGAAAGTCGCTGTTCTTTCCATTGGTCCTATAGGGAATAACGTGACCGAGGCTGTTAAAGGAACAAATGCCGCTCATTATGACATGCGCTTCTTGAAACCTATCGACGAGGACATCCTCAAAGAAGTCGCACAGAAATACGAACATATCATCACGGTGGAGGACGGTGTCAAGAATGGTGGTTTAGGTTCTGCCGTCTTGGAGTGGATGAACGACCATGGCTATTCCCCTCGCATCACTCGCCTCGGTATGCCTGATACGCAGTTTGTTGAGCATGGTACTGTTGAAGAGCTACAGCATCTGGTCGGATTAGATGCAGCAACTATAAGAAAAACGATAGAGTCATGAAGATTGTGATTGCCGGTGCAGGTGCCGTTGGAACTCACCTGTCAAAACTTTTATCACGCGATCATCAGGATTGTGTTTTGATAGATGCTGACCCCACACGCCTGTCAGGACTTGACGGACGTTATGATATCATGACCATTCAAGGTTCACCGACAAGTATCAAGACATTGAAAGAAGCGGGGACTGAGTCTGCAGACCTCTTCGTCGGAGTTACTCCAGACGAGAGTAAGAACATGAACGCATGTAGTATTGCCCATGCCTTAGGAGCAAAGAAAACGGTGGCACGTATTGACAATTACGAGTATCTTGCCCCTAACCTGAAGCCTTTCTTTGAAAAGATGGGTGTCAATTCTCTGATCTATCCAGAAGTACTGGCTGCCATAGATATTACCAACGGCTTAAAGATGTCATGGGTCAGACAGCGTTGGGATGTACATGGTGGCGCTTTGGTGATGTTAGGTATTAAACTGAGGAAGACATGCGAGATTCTCGACCAGCCACTGAAGAATCTTTGTGGTCCTGATGACCCATATCATATCGTAGCCATCAAGCGAGGTGGAGAGACTTTGATTCCTAGTGGTAATGACAAGTTATGTGCCAATGATCTCACCTATTTTATGACTACCAGCGAATACATTCCATATATCCGCAAGATTTCTGGGAAAGAACATTATGCTGATGTGAAGAATGTGATTATTATGGGAGGAGGAAAGACTGCCGTTCGCGTTGGCTTGACCCTTCCCGATTATATGAACCTGAAAATTATCGAGAAGAGCGAGCGACGCTGTGAACAGTTGAACGAATTACTCTGCGATACCGACACCATGATTATTCATGGGGATGCCCGTGATCTTGGTCTTTTACAGGAAGAAGGTATTGAGAACACGCAAGCCTTTGTTGCCCTAACTGGTAATGCAGAGACGAACATCCTTGCTTGTCTGACAGCCAAGCGACTTGGAGTAAGGAAGACTGTGGCAATGGTAGAGAACCTCGACTATGTAGAGATGGCGGAGAGTCTTGATATCGGTACGATTATCAATAAGAAGACAGTTGCAGCCAGCCATATCTACCAGATGATGCTGGATGCGGATGTCAGCAATGTCCGTTCCTTGATGATGGTTGACTCCGATGTTGCAGAGTTTATCGCTGCCGAAAATTCTAAAGTCACCAAAAAACCAGTGAAAGACCTCGGTTTGCCCTTTGGTGTCACTATTGGTGGTTTAGTACGCAACGAGGAAGGTATCCTTGTTAATGGTAATACACAAATCATGGCAGGTGATTCAGTAATGGTCTTTTGCCATGAACAGAACCTCAAGAAAGTCGAGAAGTATTTCAAGTCAAACGCATTATGGTAAACTTCCCCCTGATATACGAAATCATTGGTTCTCTGCTCTTTCTTTTAGGAACACTGCTGACCCTTTGTACGGGTATATCATTCTATTATATGGAAGACGACATGATGGCTTTCCTGTTGTCTACCCTGTTTACCTTCAGTTGTGCGTTTATTCTCAAATTCATGGGAAGGAATGCCACTAACAACCTGAGCCGTCGTGATGCTTATCTCTTAGTCACACTGACATGGACTATTTTCAGTGTGTTCGGTATGATTCCTTTTCTGATAGGTGGATATATTGATAATGTAACAGACGCATTTTTCGAGACCATGTCAGGTTTCACCACGACAGGAGCCACCATCATTGACGATGTAGAATGGATGCCTCATGCCATTTTGTTCTGGCGGACACAGACCCAATGGATTGGCGCTTTAGGAATTGTGTTCTTCACGATTGCCATCCTTCCCTCCATGGTTGGCAGTGGTAGTGTGAAAGTGTTTGCCGCCGAAGCGACAGGTCCTATCAGGTCCAAGATGCATCCCCGTCTCTCCACTACGGCAAAATGGATTTGGTCCGTCTATTCCGCTTTGACCATTGGTTGCATCCTTTCATTTTATCTTGCTGGAATGAACTGGTTTGATAGTATCAACTATGCGATGACGACAACGGCAACAGGAGGATTCGCACCTCACAATGACTCTACCGCATTCTTTCATTCACCCACTATTGAGTATATCGCAATCCTTTTCCAATTTTTGGCTGGTATTAATTTCACCATGCTTTATCTTGCTATATTCAAATTCAAGATAGCTAACCTATTTAAGAATTCTGAGTTTAAACTGTTCATCTTCGTTGTTATGGCATCCACCATGTGGATTATGTATCTATTAATGTCAAGCAACGGCTATGGTCTGGAGCGAGCCTTCCGCTCGTCATTGTTCCAGGTAGTATCGTTTATCACCACCACAGGACTCTTCAACGATGACGCGGCACGATGGCCTCACATCACATGGGTTATCCTTGGCTGTCTGATGTTCTTGGGTGCCTGTGCGGGTTCTACAACAGGAGGATTTAAATGTATACGTGGTGTGATGATTATAAAACTGATTCGCAACGAGTTCTATAAGTTGCTTCATCCGAATGCAGTACTGCCTGTAAAGATTAACGGTCAGCCTGTACCTCAGCAGAAACTGAATACCCTGCTTGCTTTCTTTGCGATCTTTACCCTCATGGTATTGCTTTCCGCCACGATTATGATTATGGCTGGCATTGACAATACGAATGCTATCACCATCGCATTGAGTTGTATCAGTAATGTAGGACCTTCCCTTGGAACCCAGATAGGTCCTGAGATGTCATGGAGCCAGTTACCAGATTTCATCAAATGGGTATGCTCCTTCCTGATGCTGGTAGGTCGTTTGGAGATTATGAGTGTATTGGTATTATTTACTCCAGGATTCTGGAAAGACAATTAAACAAATAGTATTTATGAATTACTACAAATTTGAACCGCTTTTAAAACAAACCCTATGGGGTGGTGATAAAATCATCCCCTTCAAGAAGCTCAATGCCCAGATGGAGAATGTGGGCGAGAGCTGGGAGATTTCCGGTGTTAAGGACAACGAGACGATTGCCGTTGGTGACGGACGTTCCCTCAACCAATTAGTGCGTGACCTCAAAGGACAGTTAGTCGGTGAGGCAAACTACAATCGTTTCGGAGACGAGTTTCCTTTGCTCATCAAGTTTATCGATGCCCGACAAGACCTAAGCATACAGGTACACCCTACCGATGAGATTGCTCACCGACAAGGCAAGAGCCGTGGCAAGACCGAGATGTGGTTTGTCATGGACAGTGCCCCTGAGGCAAAGCTCTATAATGGACTTAAACTACAGATCACACCAGAGCAGTACAAGCAGATGGTGGAGGATGATACTATCTGTGATGCCCTTGCCCAGTATGAGGTGAAGGAAGGAGACTGTTTCTTTATTCCTGCAGGACGTATCCATGCCATTGGTGCCGGTTGTTTCCTTGCCGAGATTCAGCAGACCTCCGATGTCACCTATCGTATTTATGACTTCAAGCGTAAGGACAAAGACGGTAACTATACATACCCAAGAAGCATCAGAGAGCATCAACTATACCGTCCTTGAGGATTACCGCACGAAATACAATCCACAGAAGAACGAGAGCCAGTTACTGGTAGAGTGTCCCTATTTCAATACGGCTGTATACGACCTGACGGAGCCGATGACGATGGATTATAGCGAGTTAGACTCCTTTGTCATCTTGATTGGTCTGAAGGGAAAAGGAACTATCATCATAGACGGCGAGGAAGTAACGTTCCAGGCAGGAGAGACGATACTCGTCCCTGCGACTGTCAAGGAGGTACGCACGGAAGGAACCATTAAGTTTCTGGAGACTTACGTGCTGTCGTAAGGAACTGTTCCACGTCTGATTGTACACGACGGAACTGTTCTGCCTGCATGTAGCCGTTGTTTTTCTTAAGCATCTGACGGATGTCCTGCAATGAGTGCTCATAGCAGGACATCTCGTTTTTACGCTGGGTGTGATGACGAGCCGTACGACTGATCTCCTCTTGCCGCTCTAAGCGGAGACGGTTGCACACCTTATTTAATATAGGGACTATCACGTTGTCGAATAACGAGTGTCCCTGCACATAGAGATAGGTGGTCTGTGGAGTAACACCCAGTTCCTTGATCTCCGCCTTTAGCCTCAGGTATGGCTCTTTATTATCAGGGAACTCCGCCTGTAACTGTCTGACCTTCCGGTTGACTTTCTGACGGAGATGGTCGATAGACGGCTGGGGATCGAACACATTAAAGCCCCCTGGGTCTATCACTCTTGCCATATCAGACAAAGAGAATTTATTATGATTACCTGTCCGATAAGCCCATACCGACCAAATGAACAACGGGAATATCGCCTCGCTGTACTGCGTGAGGTAATCAGTAAAGTCAAAGATACGGTGGTCGTTGAGGGTCACGGCGACACAGACATCATGCAGAGAAGGAGCATAACATTGCAGGTTCTCGATAGCATAGACATAGGTATGGAACACATAAGGGCTCTCCACCACCTTCCTCGACTGTGGGGTAGCACCTTGCAACAGGTAGTCATAATCAGCATCCACACAGGCAATCATATCCTGACCGATTCTCCCCTCGATGAAGTTCATGAGCACCGACTTCTTTCCGCGTTCCAGTTTCTGGTGAGAGGGGAGCATTACCTCAAAGTAGCGCTTGTCATCCTCAAAACGGCTCAAAACGGTACGCCAGAAATAGATATCATCGTAACTCTCCACATAAGCTACGATACGCCGTCTTGCCTTTTTCGAGGTCATTTGGTTTGCCGCCTCGAAATAGCGACTATTGAGATGATCTTTCAGTCCTTTCATATTTGATAGTGCCTATAGTAACTATAGTGGCTATAGTAATTATAGTGTAATATCCGAAACTTCCGTCACTTTATCCATCCAGCCGCTCATAATCACTGCGGGAGAATGAGTGGTCAGGATAATCTGCACGTTAGGATTCAATTCCAATATTAAGCTGATGAGTTGCTTCTGCCATTCGATATGCAAGGAAACCTCCGGCTCATCCATCAGGAGCACATAAGGTTGCTGGTCTTCCACCAAGACGGTCAGCAGGATGACGAGCATCTGCTTCTCCCCACTGGAGAGCTTATACGGTAATAACGTCTCACCGATCTGCGAGAAGCGTATCTCATTCTCCGTGCGAATGATTTGCTTACCCGTCTCTTTGAACAAGTCATCGACGATATCCTGGAAGCGTTTCTTGGGTTCTGACAGATGCTGGGCAGCATCCATATTCCCCTTTTGCAGTTCTTCGATGATACGGTTGCCGATGTTCACCTGATAGTCAAGGTATTTACGTTGCAGGTTATAGAGTTGCAGGTCGAGTAGAGAGCCACCCCCCATACCAGCAAGAGCCGACAGTGTCTCACGCATCACCCCATCCCCTTCCGACAGGGTCTGCGAGATATTACTGTCTAACGAGCGGATGATGTCGAAGCGCACATGCGTCGCATCCTCCGGCTCCGACTTGATACGTACTCCCTTCAGCATATGGTTTTGGATATCCCCATTGGTATTGATACTCCTCACCACCTTATTTAATATAGTAGACTTACCCACACCATTGATACCACTGAGCACATTCACCTTCGGGTCGAGGTCCCATACGATGTGCTTCCTGTCACCCCATAGAGAGTCTATCTCTATCTGCTTGATATAATCCGCGTACTTTTGCATATCGATTATGTTTATATCGCAAAAATAGTGATTATTCCCGAATTATGTGTACTTTTGCAGGCGAAAAAATATTAAAATGGATAAAACAAGCAATCATCGTGCCCTTATCGCACACCTTTCCATGTTTGGAGCATGTGCTGGATGGGGACTCATGGCTCCTGTGGGGAAAGATGCCATGACCCATGGCTTCGATGGCATCACCATGGTTACTTTCCGGGTGGTAGGAGCATGTCTGCTATTCTGGATTGCCTCCTTCTTCGCACCCAAGGAACATGTTCCTTTGCGTGACAAGTTGATGTTCATAGGTGCAGGACTCTTCGGACTGGTATGTAACCAGTGTTGCTATACGATAGGACTGAGCATTACCTCCCCCATCAATGCCTCTATCGTGACGACCTCCATGCCTATCTTCGCCATGGTATTGGCGGCACTGATTCTAAAAGAGCCTATTACCGGTAAGAAAGCGTTAGGTGTTCTGATGGGATGCTCTGGTGCTCTGATCTTGATATTAACCTCTGCCGCCCATGCCAGCGACAAGGTGGGTGACATCCGTGGTGACCTGCTCTGTCTCTTCGCCCAGTTCTCGTTTGCTTTATACTTGTCATTGTTTAATCCATTGATACGACGTTACAACGTCTTCACCATCAACAAGTATATGTTCTCGTGGGCAACCCTCATGCTGTTGCCTTTCACTTTCTCCCATGTGACAGGTGTCTTGGCACAACCTATTCCCACTAAGACATGGTGGGAAGTCGCCTATGTGGTATGTATCGGAACTTTCTTCGGTTATATCTTGACGATGATAGGACAGCGCACACTACGTCCTACCGTAGTGTCCGTCTATAATTACGTACAACCTATCGTCTCCGTTGCCGCGTCGTTGCTGATGGGTATCGGAGTATTGAAGCCCACCCATGCCCTTGCCGTCATATTGGTATTCAGCGGTGTATGGCTGGTGACGAAGTCGAAGTCCAGAAAAGATATGGAAAAAGAAAAGGTGACCGATTAGTAACGGTCACCCTTTGTCTTTGTCCAAAAGTCTTCCAGTCGTATCAAAAAGCGGAGTGTGCTATATCCCGGAATAGAACCATTGTCTGCCGTGCCATATCCCAGCTGATAGGGAACAGTCACATACCAAAAGTCACCCCTATGCATATTCAACAAAGCCGTCGTGAAACCTGTCACCAGACTATTGACCGCGAACTTCCTGGGTACAGCCGTATCCCAGTCGAAGGGTTCCAGATAACTCTGGTCGAACTGAAATCCTGAGGCATACGATGGCGAGGGAATGAGACTGCCTACATAATGCACCTGTACCGTATCGGTCAGGTAGGGTGTTGCCGCAGGGGCATCCACGTCACTTTCATACTCTTTCACCAGCACGTAGTCCGTATGCTTGGTAGCCATCTCTTCTTTCAAGGAGTACTTCCTCAGCGTAAAGTCCCAGTCGGCTGCAAGATAGGCAGCCTCAAAGTACTGCTCGTTCTTGTTCTTCCAGTCCGCATACTCTACGATAGCATCGTCTTTCTCACTGCACGACGCAAGGACGAGCAGTGAGAGACAGACGAATATGTAATGCTTGATTTTCATTATTGCAGTTTTTTAAGCAGACTTGCGATGCTTACCTTATCCTCGATGATGGCAGCGAGATCAGAGATATTCACACGCTCCTGCTCCATGGTGTCACGGAAGCGGAGCGTTACCTTACCGTCGTTCAGTGAGTCGTGGTCGACAGTCACACAGTACGGAGTACCGATGGCATCTTGACGACGATAGCGTTTACCGATAGAGTCTTTCTCGTCATACTGGCAGTTGAAGTGGAACTTCAGGTCGTTGATGATCTCACGAGCCTTCTCGGGCAGTCCGTCTTTCTTCACCAGAGGCATCACGGCAAGTTTCACGGGAGCCAGTGCTGCAGGCAGTCTCAATACCACACGGGTCTCACCGTTCTCCAGTTTCTCCTCGCAGAAGGAGTGACACATGATAGAGAGGAACATACGGTCGACACCGATAGAGGTCTCGATGACGAACGGCGTATAGCTCTCATTGGTCTGTGGGTCGAAGTATTTGATGCTCTTACCGGAGTATTTCTCATGCTGCGACAGGTCGAAGTTGGTACGTGAGTGGATACCCTCCACCTCCTTGAAACCGAACGGCATCTTGAACTCGATGTCCGTAGCGGCATTGGCATAGTGGGCGAGCTTGTCATGATCGTGGAAACGATAGTTCTCCGCACCGAAGCCCAGTGCCTGGTGCCATGCCATACGGGTCTGCTTCCACTTGGGGAACCACTCCAGCTCCGTGCCAGGGGCGACGAAGAACTGCATCTCCATCTGCTCGAACTCACGCATACGGAAGATAAACTGACGAGCCACGATCTCGTTACGGAATGCCTTACCAATCTGTGCGATACCAAAAGGAATCTTCATACGCCCCGTCTTCTGCACGTTCAGGTAGTTGACAAAGATACCCTGTGCCGTCTCAGGACGCAGGTACACCTTCATAGAGCCGTCGGCACTGGCACCCATCTCCGTGGAGAACATCAGGTTGAACTGACGGACATCCGTCCAGTTGCGGGTACCACTGATAGGACAAACGATCTCCTCGTCGAGGATGATCTGCTTCAGCGCCTCCAAGTCAGGACCCTGCATAGCGGCGGCATAACGGGCATGCAGCGCATCACGCTTCTCCTTAGTCTCCTTCACACGCTCACTGGTCTCCAAGTACTTCGCCTCATCGAAAGAGTCACCGAAGCGCTTACGAGCCTTCTCCACCTCTTTCTGAATCTTCTCGTCATACTTAGCGATCTGGTCCTCGATGAGCACGTCAGCACGATAGCGTTTCTTCGAGTCACGGTTGTCTATCAAGGGATCGTTGAAAGCGTCCACGTGACCGGAAGCCTTCCATATCGTGGGGTGCATAAAGATAGCTGAGTCGATGCCCACGATGTTCTCGTGCAACAGTACCATCGACTTCCACCAGTACTCTTTGATATTATTCTTCAACTCCACGCCGTTCTGACCGTAGTCGTAAACAGCGCCTAATCCATCGTAGATATCACTGCTGGGGAACACAAACCCATACTCCTTGCAGTGGCTTACGATTTTCTTAAATACGTCTTCTTGTGCCATAAATAATACTATAATTTCGAAATTATGGGTGCAAAGGTACGATTAAGTGAGCAAAAAAGCAAATTAATTTGCGTTTTTTCGAATGTAAGTACCTTAAACGAAGTTAAAGGTACGAAATAATTGAGAAATCTTTGTATATTTGCAACATTATTTAATATAACCTACCCTAACAATGAACAGACTTATAGCCTTACGCTATTGACGGGTGCTCTCTTGACGAGCATACACGAAAGTTTAATTTCTGCAAAATAGGTGCAATATTTACAAAAAAACACAGTATATAGATGATAAAACGTTGCTTTTTGATAAGAAACCTTTAACTTTGCGGTATGAGAAAAAACATTTGAAAAATGTTGGTTAATTATTCGGTTTCTGGTAAGAAGATTGTACAACCACCTTATTTAAAGAAAGGCGACAAAGTTGCGTTCGTATCCCCAGCATATTGGTTGCCGGGGGAGACGATCACGCAAGCCGCAGAGGTGGTCAGGAGTTGGGGTTTGGAACCCGTTTTCGGTCGTCATAACGACCGCCAGCATGCCTCTGCTTATGCAGGTACAGCCGATCAGCGTGCTGATGACCTGCGCTGGGCTTTGGAGCAGGATGATATCAAAGCGATCATCTGTACACGAGGCGGTTATGGTTGCGCACACTTGTTAGACCGCATTCCCCTCTCTTCTTTTAAGAATAATCCTAAATGGCTCGTCGGATATGGTGACATCACCTGCTTACTCTGTGCCGAGGTGGCAGCAGGAGTGATCAGCATCCATGGACCCATGTCGATGGATATTGCCGAGAACGATGGTATAAGCGTCGGACTGTTACACGACATCCTCTTCGGAAAGGTGCCGCAGTACGTGGTGCCTGCCGACCAGCGTAACATCCCAGGACATGCGGAAGGTGTGCTGGTGGGTGGTAACCTGTCGAGTTACTCGATTCTTGCGGGAACAGAATACAACCTTGCCCCCGGTCACGACATCATCTTATTTATAGAAGAGGTGGAGGAGGCGCTGCACCATATCGACCGTCTGTTCTACATGCTCCGCCTGCAAAAGAACTTTGAGGGCATCAAGGGTGTCATCCTGGGAGAGTTCGCCGCTATCAAGTACGACCTGCAGTTCGATAGTGCGGAACAGATGATTATCCAGCACCTGAGACGTTACAACATCCCCGTTTGCTGCAACTTTCCTGTGGGGAGCAACAGTTCTCTGCCCTTGATCGAGGGTGCGCAGGTGACACTCGACGTGGATGCGACAAGTGCTGTCCTTACCTTTAACATGGAGGGTGAACAGCAAGTCACACACATTGGTATACTTGACACACCGCTCTTCAGGTAGGTTATTGACGGTTGACTTAGAGTCAAACGATTGGTTGACATGGAGTCAAACGGTCGGTTGACTGGAGTCAAACGATTGGTTGACTGGAGTCAACCGTTAGTTAGGATGCTTGAAACGATCGATTTCTACGGCACTTCTCATTGATTACAACGGCACTTACAACTGCGTAGGATGCTTTCTCACTTTCGTCGAGCACAACGATACGACACGATATTACCTATCTTCCGAGGTATCAGGTACGGTGAAGGTGAGGTTGTGAGTTTGTCAAGCCACTTCCGAGCCATGTATTTCGTGATCCCGAAAAGGTACATCATGTTCCTGCAGGTCAGCATCTCATGGTCGTCAAACCACTCGTCGAGTCGTCTTTTGATTTGCTCTTCCGTCTGCTGGGTAGAGTGTCCCACCCTTCCTCTGCCTGTGGCATTGATGAAGTGGTAGCCGTGCTCGTTCAGTTGTTTCAGGAACTGACGGTCGGGGGTGAAGCCGATGGTGTCGATGCACACGTCATTACCCGTAATCTTCGCAGGGTCGGTAAACTGGATTTTCTGCTCCATCCCATACTCGTCATACCGAGGTTTGAACTTCAACTTCAGGAAGAACGTCCCCAGCCCCTCCAAGTGCAGCCGCAGGTTGTCCGTCAGTTGGTTGATAATCTCCTGTTCCAAGACGGTCAGCGCCGCCTCCATCAGTTCCGGACGGAACGTGTTGCAGTTTTTGAGATGCCGCAGGAAGTACGCTTTCCCCACTGTCTCACTCGTCTCATGTCTCACTTGATACGTGTCGTTCCCCTCGCTGTCTTTCTGCGGGTTGCGATGCACGCTGAATTTGATATTGTAGCCCATAGTTGCTAATTTGGTTAATTAATGGTGCAAAGATACTAAATCTTTAGGACATCACAAAGGTTTTCTAAAGAAAAACGGGCAAATGTTTCGATAATTCAGAAATAATTACTAACTTTGCAACAACCCTTAAAATAAGGGCTTTATAAGCAATTAACTAAAACGTAATATTATTATGGGATTGATAGGATCACTTATCTTAGGATGCTTGGCAGGCTTCTGCGCCGGCAAGTTGATAAAAGGCGGAGGTTTCGGACTGATTATGAACATCGTACTGGGACTGTTTGGCGGTCTGGTAGGCGGTTGGCTCTTTGAGCAACTGGGCATCTCATGGGGTGGTATCTTAGGACAACTCGGTACGGCAATCATTGGTGCCGTCGCTATTCTATGGGTAGCATCACTCATCAAGAAGTAAATGAGAATAAAAATAGCGTTTTTGTTCACTCTCCTTACACTACTTACCATCACGTCGTGCGACGACGCGAAGCGGAAAGTAGAGAGGCAGAACTTGCCACTATCTACGAGACGGAGCAGAAAGAAGCAGAGATCGCCCATCATCAGGCAAGGATCCAACAGCAGCGTTTCATAGGAACAGCAGGCATACTGGTTTTGTTCGTGGTCTTTTTCATTCTATACTCCACTTACCGTCGTAAAGCCGAGCACCGACTCGCAGAGGCTAACGACAAGCTACAAAGTGCGTATGACCAGTTGGAGGAGATCATCAAAGGACATGAGACACAAATGACATAGAAAGGAGTACTGGGATATCATCAAGAAAACGACTACATTCAACAAGAAATAAAGCATTCATGGACGACGAGATTAAAGACATCAAAGACTCAGAGAACTCAGAGGTCTCCGATTTTTCCGAGAGCTCCGAGAGCTCCGAAGCTCACTCTGACTATAAGCCTGTCAACCGCTTCGACGCTGCGGCAGTGCACCACCTGAGCGGCATGTACCAGAACTGGTTTCTGGACTATGCCTCCTATACCATCCTCGACCGTGCCGTACCGCATATCGAGGACGGTCTGAAACCCGTACAGCGGCGCATCCTGCACTCGATGAAGCGCATGGACGACGGCAGGTTCAACAAGGTGGCTAACATCGTGGGACACACCATGCAATTTCACCCTCACGGTGACGCCTCTATTGGTGACGCCTTAGTACAGCTGGGACAGAAAGACCTGCTGGTGGACACGCAGGGTAACTGGGGTAATATCCTGACAGGTAACAAAGCGGCGGCTCCCCGTTATATCGAGGCTCGTCTGTCGAAATTCGCCCTCGATACCGTTTTTAATCCCAAGACCACTGAATGGCAGATGTCGTATGACGGCAGGAACAAGGAGCCTATCACGCTGCCGGTGAAGTATCCACTGCTGCTGGCGCAGGGTGCCGAGGGTATCGCCGTCGGTCTGTCGACCAAGGTGTTGCCCCATAACTTCGTGGATATCTGTGACGCCGCTGTCGCTTATCTGCACGACGAGCCCTTCCAGCTCTTCCCCGACTTCCCGACGGGTGGAAGCATCGATGTCTCGAAATACAATGACGGACAGCGTGGCGGTGTGCTGAAGGTACGTGCTAAGATCGAGAAACTCGACCCCAAGACACTCGTCATCCGTGAGATTCCTTTCTCCAAGACGACGGAGACCCTGATTGACTCTATCTTGAAAGCCATTGAGAAGGGTAAGATCAAGGCCCGTCATGTGGAGGACCTGACGGCGGCGAAGGTGGAGATACAGGTGCAACTGGCTCCCGGTGTCTCGTCCGACAAGACATTAGACGCTCTCTATGCGTTCTCCGACTGTGAGATCAACATCTCTCCCAACTGCTGTGTCATCGAGGATAACAAACCGCAGTTCCTCACCATCTCGGATGTGCTGCGCCACTCTGTCGACCGCACGAAGGACCTGATCCGGCAGGAGTTGGAGATCCGCAAGGGTGAGTTATTAGAGCAGCTGCATTTCTACTCCCTCGAGAAAATTTTCATCGAGGAGCGTATCTATAAGGACAAGAAGTTTGAGACGGCACCGACTATAGACGCTGTCTGTGAGCATATCGATGAGCGACTGACCCCGTTCTATCCGCAGATGATACGTGAGGTGACGAAGGATGACATCCTCAAACTGCTGGAGATCAAGATGCAACGCATCCTGAAGTTCAATAAGGACAAGGCAGACGAGCTGATGGCTCGTATCAAAGCGGAGATCGACGAGATAGACCGTGACCTTGCCAACCTCGTGGAGGTGACTGCCGACTGGTTTAAGTTCCTCAAAGACAAATATGGTAAGGACCACCCACGTCTGACGGAGATCCGCAACTTCGACACCATCGAGGCGACGAAGGTGGTGGAGGCAAACCAGAAACTATATATCAACCGCACGGACGGCTTCATCGGCACCGGTCTGAAGAAGGACGAGTTCGTCTGCAACTGCTCGGACATCGACGACATCATCATCTTCTATAAGGATGGTAAGTTCAAGGTGGTACGTGTTGCCGACAAACTCTTCGTCGGTAAGAACGTGATGTGGCTGAGTGTCTTCAAGAAGAACGACCAGCGTACCATCTATAACGCCGTCTATCGTGACGGTAAGAAGGGTATCTACTATATCAAGCGTTTCAATGTGCCAGCGATTACCCGTGACCGTGAATACGATATCACCAACGGCACACCAGGCTCGAAGGTGGTCTACTTCACGGCAAATCCGAATGGTGAGGCAGAGGTCATCAAGGTGACTCTCGACCCTGCTCCCAAGCTCAAGAAGATATTCTTCGACAAGGACTTCTCGGAGGTGGGTATCAAGGGACGCAGTGCCAAGGGTGTCATCCTGACGAAATACCAGATACACCGCATCGGACTGAAGAGTCACGGACACTCCACATTGGGTGGACGTAAGGTATGGTATGACCCCGATGTCAACCGTCTTAACTATGACGAGCACGGACAACTGTTAGGTGAGTTCAACGATGGTGACGCTATCCTCGTCATCCTGAAGAATGGTGAATACTACCTCTCCGGGTTCGATGTCAATGTCCATTTCGAGGATAACATCGCCCACTTAGAGAAATACGAGGCGGAGAAGGTATGGAGCTGTGTGCTCTATGATGCCGACAACCAAGGTTATCCATACGTGAAACGCTTCTTGATGGAGGCATCGAAGAAGAAGCAGAACTATATCGGCGAGAATGTGAACTCACAACAGATACTACTGACGGACCAGGTCTATCCTCGTATTCAGATCACCTACGGAGGAGCCGACGATTTCCGTGGTACTGAGGAGATTGACGTGGAGCAGTTTATTGCCGTCAAAGGTTATAAGGCAAAGGGTAAGCGACTCACCACCAACCAGATTGACAATATCGTGGAACTGGAGCCGACACGCTTCCCTGCCGAACCTACCGAACCTACTGAACTTACAGAGGAAGAGGAAGAGAACCTCGACCCTGATGCCGGCAAGAGTCAGCAACAGGTGATGGATGAACTGACTGGACAGCAAACCCTATTCTCCGATGAAGACTATCAGTAAGCCCCTACTCGTCCTATTGGTCCTACTCTCCCTAACACACCTGTCCGTTAGGGCACAGTCGGACTCGGCAAAAGTGATTACCAGCAGTAGGATGGTCGGTGTGGGAGGTACCCATATCCTCGACACCTATCTCTCCGCAGAGCATTTCAAGGGTATAGGTCTCAGCTTTGTCGCCACAGTAGAGCGCAAGCGTCCCTATCGCCGATGGAGCACCTTGATGGAGCATGAGGCGAATCTGTCGTATGTCCATGACCGTGCCAACTCAAGGAAAGAACTGGAGGGCGCTTATAACTTCTATTGGGGAAAGCTCTATAACTGGACATTCCTGAATGACCGACTGACCCTACAGGCTGGTGGTGTGGCAAATGCTACGTTGGGATTCATCTATAACACTTCCAACGGTAATAACCCGGCTCAGGCTCGTGCCCATCTGAATATCATGCCGACAGGTGTCGCCTCCTATCGCTTCACGCTCTTCAACAAACCGATGGTAGCACGGTATGAGGTAAACCTGCCACTTGCCGGTGTGATGTTCTCACCCAACTACGGACAGTCGTATTACGAGATATTCAATCGGGGCAACTACGACCATAATGTGGTATTCACCACTTTCGTGACGGCACCCGAATGGAGACAGATGCTGACGATTGATGCCAACCTCAACGGCTCGTGGGCATTACGTATCGGCTACTTGGGTAACTACCAGCAATACAAAGTAAACCAACTGAAACAGCATGTCTATACCCATCGCTTCCTGATTGGTTTCACCCGTCGTTTCTCACTCATTCCGCATCGCTTATGAAAAGACTTTTATTTTCTATAGTTCCTATAGTAACTATAGTGACTATACTATTCTCCCTCACCTCCTGCGTCGACGAGGAGGAGAGACCGGACACTCCGGCTGGTAATTTCGAGGCGCTGTGGAAGATTATCGATGAGCACTATTGCTTCTTCGACTATAAACAACATGAGTATGGACTCGACTGGCAAGAGGTGTATCATAAATATAAGGTACGCGTGAACGATAACATGACAGAGACACAACTCTTCGAGGTGCTCTGTGATATGCTGGCGGAACTGCGTGACGGACATGTCAACCTATCATCGAGTTATGACTATGGACGCTACTGGACATGGCAGGAGGCTTACCCCAAGAACTTCAGTGACAGTCTGGAACGCAAATACCTCGGGACAGACTATAAGATATCCAGTGGCATCAGCTATCGTGTCCTTGATGACAACATCGGCTATATCCGTTATGAGTCTTTCCAGAATCCTATCGGGGAGGGTAATCTGGATGACGTGCTCTCCTATCTGATCCTTTGCCGGGGTATTATCATCGACATCCGTAATAACGGCGGTGGCGATTTGACTAATGCCGAGAAGCTTGCTGCCCGCTTTGTCAAAGAGAAAACATTAGTTGGGTATTTACAGCATAAGACAGGAACCGGGCATCACGACTTCAGCAGTATGGAGGCTCAATACTTGGAGCCATCCAGCAACCTCCGTTGGCACAAGCCAGTTTGTGTATTGACGAACCGCTCTGTGTTCAGTGCCGCCAATGAGTTTACCTCCATGATGAAGGCACTCCCTAACGTGAAGATAGTAGGTGACCATACCGGTGGCGGCTCTGGTATGCCCATGAGCAGCAGTCTTCCTAACGGATGGAACGTCCGTTTCTCTGCCTGTCCTATGTATGACAAGGACAAGCAACAGACGGAATTCGGTATCGAGCCCGACTATAACGTTCAACTGACGGATGAGGACAGGGCAAAGGATATCGACTCTATCATCGAGGCTGCAAGGAAACTTTTAGTCGAATAATTTGGCTATTTCCGCTTTTCTTCGTACTTTTGCATGTCGAAAGCGCCTGTGGCGGAATTGGTAGACGCGCTAGACTTAGGATCTAGTGTCTCGCGACGTGCAGGTTCGAGTCCTGTCAGGCGCACTGAAAAGTCGGCATAGCTCAGCTGGTTAGAGTATCACCTTGACATGGTGGGGGTCCTTGGTCCGAATCCAAGTGTCGACACAAAAAGCGGAAGCCGTCAGACTTCCGCTTTTTATATGAACTTATCCAGGGTTACTTTACATTCCCTACCTTAATCAGATACTCTCCGATCTGCACAGCATTGAGAGCGGCACCCTTGCGAATCTGGTCACCAGAGAGCCAGAAGGTCAAGCCATTCTCATCAGAGAGGTCCTTACGGACACGACCTACATAGACATCATCCTTACCTGCTGTCTCCAAAGGCATCGGGTAAACGAGATGGGCAGGGTCGTCAACCAGTGTACATCCGGGAGCAGCGGCAATCGCCTGCTGTGCCTCCTCAACAGTGAGAGGACGCTCTGTCTCAATCCATACACTCTCGGAGTGAGAACGCAAAGAGCTGACACGAACACACATGGCAGAACACTTGGCATCGGTATGCATGATCTTCTGCGTCTCGTTATACATCTTCATCTCCTCCTTGGTATAACCATTTGGCTGGAAGACATCAATCTGAGGAATGACATTATAAGCAAGCTGATGAGGGAACTTCTTGATGGTCTTCACCTCGCCATCCTCCACCATCTCCTTATATTGCTGTTGCAACTCTGCCATGGCAGCGGCACCGGCACCAGAGGCACTCTGGTAACTGCTGACATGGATGCGTTTGATATGGCTCAGCTTCTCCAACGGCTGGAGAACAACAACCATCATAATCGTGGTACAGTTAGGATTAGCGATAATACCACGGGGGCGGTTCAAAGCATCTTCCGCATTACACTCGGGCACTACCAAAGGAACGTCCTCATCCATACGGAAAGCGGAACTATTGTCTATCATCACACAACCATACTTCGTAATGGTCTCCGCAAACTCCTTAGAGGTACCAGCTCCCGCTGAGGTGAAAGCGATATCAACATCCTTAAAGTCATCGTTATGCTGGAGCAACTTCACTGTCAGTTCCTTACCACGGAAGGTATACTTGGTACCTGCGCTTCGCTCTGAGCCAAACAACACCAGTTCATCCATCGGAAAATCTCTCTGGTCGAGGATTCTCAAGAACTCCTGACCTACAGCACCTGAGGCGCCTACAATAGCTACTTTCATAAGTCTAATTTTTATCTTGAATTACATTTTGCGTGCAAAGGTAGCATTTATTTTGCAAAAATGCGTACCTTTGCAGCCGAAATGATATACTTTGCGCAATATTTTCCGATTACAGACCCAACACTGATATTCTTTGTCGTGTTGCTCATCATCTTGTTTGCCCCTATCATCATGGGTAAACTGCGCATCCCACATATCATTGGTATGGTACTTGCCGGTATGCTGATCGGCAAATATGGACTGAACATCCTGGAGCGTGACTCCTCCTTCGAGCTGTTTGGTAAGGTAGGACTACTCTATATCATGTTTCTGGCTGGACTGGAGATGGATTTGGAGAGTGTGAAAAAGAACTCCAAGCGGTTCCTGATATTCGGATTGCTGACATGTCTGGTTCCACTTATCATGACCTATTTCATGGCAATGTGGCTATTACACTATTCGGCACAGGCATCCTTCCTCTTAGGATGTATCATGGCATCGAACACGCTGATAGCCTATCCTATCGTCGGACGTTACGGACTACAGCGAAACTCCAGTGTGATGCTGAGCGTGGGATCATCCATGATCTCCCTCTTCCTCGCTCTGTTGATGCTGGCGGCACTTGCCGCCTCTTATGGTGAAGATGCCGGTTTCACGTTTTGGATACTGTTCCTATTGAAGTTCGCCGTCTTCTGTGGTGCCAGCATCTGGCTGATTCCTAAACTTGCCCGCTATTTCCTGCGTCGCTATTCTGATGCGGTCATGCAGTTTATCTTCGTACTTGCCGTCATGTTCCTCAGTGCCGCAGCATCGGAGGCGGTAGGTGTGGAAGGTATTATGGGTGCTTTCATCTCCGGACTGATACTCAACCGGTATATCCCTCATGTCTCACCATTGATGAACCGCATAGAGTTTATTGGTAATGCGCTCTTCATCCCCTACTTCCTGATAGGTGTGGGTATGCTCATCAATATCGGTTCCCTCTTTACTGGGTGGCACATGATATGGATTGTATTGATGATTGTCTTCTTCGGTACCTTTGGGAAAGCGGTGGCGGCATATTTATCCAGTCTATTGTTCAGACTACCCAAATCTGCAGGCAATATGATGTTTGGACTTACCAGTGCCCATGCTGCCGGTGCTATTGCCATGGTCATGGTGGGTATGAGACTGGAGGTAAGCCCCGATGTCTATCTGGTGAATGACGAGATACTGAATGGTGTCGTCATCATGATTCTTGTCACTTGTATCATCAGTTCCATGATGACCGCCCATGCCGCCCAACAGATTATCCTCCAAGAGAAGGCGCATTTAAACACAGATAACAGCAAAAGGGATGACGAGAAGATTCTGCTCTGCGTGAAATACCCGGAAATTGCACCCCAGTTGTTGGACCTTGCTATTATGATGCGCAATCACCAGCAGAACAGGGGTATCGTGGCACTTAATGTTGTTTATGACGATAGCAACTCTGCCACCAACAGAGAAAAAGGAATAAGACTCTTAGAGCAACTACAGCAACAGGCAAGTGCCAGTGAGGTAAAGATGCAGACACAAGTACGTCTCGCCACCAATATCGCCAACGGCATTAAACATGCGTTCAGAGAGTTTGCAGGTTCTGAGATCATCATGGGTATGCATGTCCATACCGAGGTCAACCCCAAATTCTGGGGAGACTTCATACAGAGTCTATATAATGGTCTAAATCGACAAATCATCTTAACCCGTTTTGTACAACCTCTGAATACCTTACGACGCATACAGGTGGTGGTACCTTCACGTGCTGAGTTTGAGCCGGGATTCCACAGATGGTTAGAAAGACTGAGTCGTATGGCAGAGAATCTGGATTGCCGTATCCAGTTTCATGGCCGCAACGAGAGTATGACATTAATTCGGGAATATATCAATAATTTCCATTCAGGGGTACGAGCAGAATACACGTATATGGCACATTGGAACGAGCTTCCCCGGTTAGCAGAGACGATCAATGAGGATCACATGTTTGTCGTTATCACTGCACGTAAGGGTACTATCTCCTACAAGAATGCCTTGGAACGACTTCCCAATGAACTGATGCGACATTTCTCCGGTAAAAACCTCATGATTATCTTCCCCGACCAACATGGTGACACGAAGGAGGAAAGCATGACATTCACAGAGGCACAACATCAGGAGGAGAGCAGTATTTATGATACTATCCTCCGCTGGATAAATACTCATCGTACTCATCCAACTCATTAAGCCCATTAAGCTCATGATAACAACAAAAGGAATTAGGAAGAGTTTCGGCTCGCTTGAAGTATTAAAAGGTATTGACCTTCACATCGACAAAGGCGAGGTGGTTAGTATTGTAGGTCCCAGTGGAGCTGGCAAGACAACTCTGCTGCAAATCATAGGTACATTGGATCGTCCCGACGCTGGGTCTGTTATCATTGACGGCATTGACGTGGGCCAACTGAGCAAGAAGAAACTAGCAGACTTCCGTAATCAGCATATCGGTTTCGTGTTCCAGTTTCATCAGTTACTGCCAGAATTCACGGCAATAGAAAATATCATGATTCCTGCTTATATTGCCGGAGTTTCCCACCGGGAGGCAAAGAAAAGGGCACAAGAACTGCTCGAGTTCATGGGACTTACTGACCGTGCCAGTCATAAGCCAAACGAATTGAGTGGTGGCGAGAAACAACGCGTTGCTGTGGCACGCGCATTGGTTAACCGTCCTGCCGTTATCCTTGCCGATGAGCCCAGCGGTTCCCTTGACTCCAAAAACAAGGAAGAACTACATCAACTCTTCTTCGACCTACGTGACAAGTTTGGACAGACCTTTGTCATTGTTACTCATGATGAGCAATTGGCAAGCATCACTGACCGCACCATCCATATGCGTGATGGTCAACTAGAAACTATTCCTATAGGAACTATAAATACTATAGGAACTATAAATACTACGAAACTATGAAAATCAAACTCGGAGACTACAATACCCTACGCATCATTAAAAAGGTAGACTTTGGCATGTACTTGGATGGCGCTGATGAAGGTGACATCCTACTTCCTTCCCGCTATGTACCCAAAGGTGCCCAAGTAGGAGATGACATCAAGGTGTTCATCTACCTTGACCAAGACGAGAAGCTGATTGCCACCACACTCACTCCCCTTGCAAAGGTGGGTGATTTCGCATGGCTGGAGTGTGCATGGACGAATGAATACGGAGCCTTCCTTAACTGGGGACTTGGGGACTGATGAAAGATTTATTCTGTCCTTTCCGTGAGCAGAAACAACGGATGCAGAAAGGACAACGCTACTACGTCTATGTGATGGAGGATGAGAAGACCCACCGGTTGATGGCAACCGCCAAGGTGGAACGCTATCAGAAACACGATGGCTACCAGCGTGCCCTCGACTTCTCTGACGAGCTCTTGCGCTACCTGCAAGAGAATGGTGGTCATTGTGACTTAGGAGACAAGAGTCCCTCTGAGGACATCGCCCTGCGCTTCGGAGTATCTAAGAAAATATATAAAAAATCAGTCGGCGACCTTTACCGCCGCCGACTGATTACTATTTCTGATGAGGGAATCACCCTCGTTTAGAAGATACGTCCTGTTAAGGTAAACTTCAATACAGGATATACTTTAAACTTATCTATCCATTTCGACAGGTCGTCATTTCCTTTCTCCGAAGCACCTGTATCTAACTCCGTGTCATTCTGATAAACCCTCATCTTACCCATAAACTGGCAACCTAACTCAAAACGGAAGCCCACACGGTTCTTAGGAACCAGTCGACCAAAGCCCAGACCAAGATAAGGACGGAAACTCTTAACACGTACATCACCATTGATGTCACCATTTTCATCAAACTCCAACCTATAGTCTGCAAGATCTGCAGCAATAAGAGATCTCTCCTGTGGAGTCAATCCTGCAACATCGTCATTGTGACCATTCAAATCGAATATCTTCTTGCCACCAAACGAGAAACCTGCAGCCACAAAGAAAGAGCTTCTATTACCAAAAGGATAGACATTAGCCTTAAAATCCAGCGTCGTACGACTCAACGACCCCTTAATGTTCACTTTGTTATCAATAGGCAGACCCATTACGTCAATGGTTACATCATCCTTGATTTTAATACCTGGGAAGAAGTTAATGCCCAGTCCGAACTCCAGATACTCAGTACATGGAGCGGCAACCCCAATGCCAATTCCTTCTGTACCTACACTAAAATTAGCACCTAAATGATTAAAGATACCACGCTCAAAATCCTGTGCTGATGCTTGACCAATGCCAAAGACAGTAATCACAAAAACTAAAAATATTTTCCTCATAGCCATTTGAATTAAATTAATACTAATTTACAAATGCAAATATAGACAAAAAAAAGATATGTTCCAAACTTTTTATAAAGAAATTTGGAACATATTTATTTGATAATCGACCAACCTCGTTTAGAACTCCGCACTCTTTGGGGTACGTGGGAATGGAATGACATCACGGATGTTCTGCATTCCCGTCACAAACAATATCAGACGCTCAAAGCCTAGTCCGAAACCGGCATGGGGACAGGATCCCCAGCGACGGGTATCGATGTACCACCACAGGTGCGTCATATCCATATCACGACGTTTGATCTCACTCATCAGCTTATCATAGCTCTCCTCACGGACAGAGCCACCGATAATCTCACCAATCTGTGGGAACAACACGTCAGTACCTTGCATCGTAGGACCAGGAGCCACAGCACCTTTATAACCTACAGAGCCGCCGTCAGCAGTATCTTGGTTCTGCTTCATATAGAATGACTTGAACGCACGAGGATAGTCTGTCATGATAACTGGTTTCTTGAAATGCTCCTCTACCAAGTAACGCTCATGCTCAGAAGCAAGGTCATCACCCCAGTTGCAAGGGAACTCAAACTTCTTACCATTCTTCATCGCCTCCTGAAGGATATTGACACCCTCAGTATAAGGAAGACGGACAAATGTCTCCTTCAGCACTCCCTCCAAGCGGGCAATCAGCGACTTGTCTATCATCTGATTGAGGAAAGCGAGGTCGTCCTTACAGTTGTCAAGTGCCCAACGGACACAATATTTAATAAAGTCCTCCTCGAAGTCCATCAACTCTTCCTGATCCATGAAGGCGACCTCTGGCTCCACCATCCAGAACTCCGCAAGGTGACGGGGGGTATTAGAGTTCTCAGCACGGAATGTAGGACCGAAGGTATAGATAGAGCCAAGTGCGGTAGCACCTAACTCACCCTCCAACTGTCCTGATACCGTCAGAGAAGTCTGCTCACCAAAGAAATCATCATCATAGATAATCTTACCATTCTCATCCTTCTTCAGGTCGTAGAGATTCTTGGTAGTTACCTGAAACATGTTTCCTGCCCCCTCGCAGTCACTTGCGGTGATCAGTGGGGTATGGAAATAGAAGAAGCCATGCTCATGGAAATAGGTATGGATGGCAATCGCCATATTATGACGGATACGCATCACCGCACCAAAGGTATTGGTACGGAGACGCATATGGGCGTTCTTACGCATCACCTCAAACGACTGTCCTTTCTTCTGCATCGGATAGGTATTGTCGCAAGCACCATAGAGTTCCAAACCTGTTGCCTGAACCTCACTGGTCTGACCTGCGCCCTGGCTCTCCACCAAAGTTCCTACCGCACAGATACATGAGCCGGTAGTCATCTGCTTCAACAACTCCTCATCAAACTTCGCCGGGTCGACAACGACCTGCACGTTCTTGATGGTGGAGCCGTCGTTCAAGGCAATAAAGTCGACAGCCTTGGAACTGCGGTGCGTGCGCACCCAGCCCTTCACACATACTTCTTTTCCAAAATCCGTACTCTTCAGTACGTCAACTATCTTTGTTCTTTTCATTGAACTATAAACTATGAACTCTAAACTATGAACTATTCGTAAGCTCCCATTCTTAAGCGGTCAACCTCCTCCTCTGTCAGGTAACGCCAGTCACCACGACGAAGGTTCTTCTTGGTCAGTCCTGCAAACTGTACACGGTCCAGTTTTGTCACCTTATAACCAAGACTCTCAAAGATACGGCGAACGATACGGTTCTTTCCAGAGTGAATCTCTATACCTACCTGTTTCTTGTCAACAGGATCAGCATACTGGATATCATCTGCCTTGACGTCACCATCCTCTAATGTGATACCCTCAGCAATCTGCTGCATATCATAGGCAGTCACATTCTTATCGAGATGAACATGGTAAATCTTCTTCTTCAGGAATTTAGGATGCGTCAGCTTAGAAGCCATATCACCATCATTCGTCAAGAGAAGCACACCCGTCGTATTGCGGTCGAGGCGACCAACAGGATAGATACGCTCAGGACAAGCACCCTTCACAAGATCCATCACGGTCTTACGCTGCTGAGGATCGTCACTGGTTGTCACATAATCCTTTGGCTTATTAAGCAATACATAAACCTTCTTCTCTGGTGTAACAGGAGCGTCATGGAACTTCACCTCGTCAGTACGCAGCACCTTGGTGCCCAGTTCTGTCACTACCTGCCCGTTAACTGTTACAACTCCTGCCTGGATAAACTCATCTGCCTCACGACGGCTGCAAACACCTGCATTGGCAAGGAACTTGTTCAGACGAATAGGCTCATTGGGATCGTAGTTCTCCTCCTTATATTCTATACGCTTCTTGAAGCTGTACTTTGCATTGGGATCATAGTCTGCAGTATGCTGACGATAGCCACCATGCTGTTTGTTATAACCACCCTGCTGGCGAGGCTGTCCATAACCGCCACGCTGCTGATAACCACCACGGGGCTGACCATAGCCGCCACGCTGCTGATAACCGCCACGGGGCTGTCCATAACCGCCCTGCTGACGGGGCTGATAGCCACCACGAGGCTGGTATCCTCCCTCCTCACCTTCTGCCTGCTGGTTATAACGGGGACGATAGCCACCTTGGGGCTGATAACCTCCACGCTGCTGGTAGCCACCTTGCTGACGTGGCTGATAACCACCCTGCTGATAGTTGTTACGAGGACGATAGCCACCCTCGCCATTATTATTAGGATTGAAGCGGGGACGATAGCCACCCTGACGCTGTGGAGCACTGCTTTGCAGACCTGCACCAAAGCCCTCAGGACGGAAGCCACCCTCTTCCTGATTCTGATTACGATTGTAGCCTCCCTGATTATAAGGGCGCACCTGTTGATGAATACGTGGACGTGGTGAGCGTCCTGGTTTGTAACCTTGATAACCACTTGTTTGGTTTGTGTAGCCCTCACGGCCTGCAGCGTTCTGCTCTGAGGACTGTTCCTCTGTTTTCTTTTCGTTCTCTAATTCCATAATTCTTTCATTTTTTAGTTCTTTAATTTTTCTATTTAAAACTATTAGTCCGAAAGCCTCCCGGCTCCCTCTTGTGTTGTAAATACTTTATTAAATTCCCGTATAACTCATTGGCGTAATAGCCATTAATTCCTCTTTGACCTCCGCACTGACATCGAGTCCCTGAATAAACTCATGTATCAGCTCTGGAGTCATCTTCTGATTGGTACGTGTAAGTGCTTTCAGTGCCTCGTATGGATGAGGATAAGCCTCACGACGCAGGATGGTCTGGATAGCCTCAGCGACTACTGCCCATGTATTGTCGAGGTCTTCCTGCAATTTCTCTTCATTAAGGATCAGCTTACGCAGTCCTTTCAAGGTGCTTTGGATAGCAATCAACGCATGTCCCATAGGAACACCCACATTACGAAGTACGGTAGAGTCTGTCAAGTCACGTTGTAAGCGACTGACAGGCAGTTTCTGTGCAAGGAACTGCAAGATAGCGTTGGCAATGCCAAGGTTACCCTCCGAGTTCTCATAGTCGATAGGGTTCACCTTATGTGGCATAGCACTCGACCCCACCTCACCAGCCTTGATCTTCTGCTTGAAATACTCCATAGAGATATACATCCAGAAGTCACGGTCGAGGTCGATGATGATGGTATTGATACGACGCATGGCATCGAAGATAGCACCCATCCAGTCGTAGTTCGATATCTGGGTGGTCCACTGCTCACGCTCCAGTCCGAGTTTCTCGCTGACGAACTTATTGCCGAACTCACGCCAGTCATACTGCGGATATGCGACATGATGGGCATTATAGTTACCCGTTGCACCACCAAACTTAGCGGTGATAGGGGTATCCTTCAGACCACGCAACTGCTCTTCCAGACGATAGACATACACCATCACCTCCTTACCCAGACGGGTTGGGGAAGCGGGCTGTCCATGGGTCTTGGCAAGCATCGGCACATTCTTCCATTGCTCCGCATAGTCGTTCAACTGCTCGATGAGTTCCTCCACCATGGGATAGTACACATTCTCCAGTGCCTCCTTGATAGAGAGGGGCACGCTGGTGTTGTTGATATCCTGTGAGGTCAGTCCGAAGTGGATGAACTCCTTGTATTTCTCAAAGTCACCGATCTTGTCGAGTTCTTCCTTGATGAAGTACTCCACAGCCTTTACATCGTGATTGGTAGTCTTCTCTATCTCCTTGACACGTGCTGAGTTCTCCTCCGTGAAGTTGCGATAGATATCACGCAGACGCTCAAAGAGGGTATGGTCAAAGTCTTCCAGTTGTGGCAATGGTAACTCACAAAGAGTAATGAAGTATTCTATCTCCACGCGAACTCTATAACGAATAAGCGCATACTCCGAAAAATATCCTGCCAACTGCTCTGTCTTGTTCCTGTAACGACCATCTATAGGCGAGATGGCTGTCAATACATCTAATTCCATT
>CAJONQ010000022.1 GCA_905235835.1 uncultured Prevotella sp. | reverse complement strand
CGTATGGAGGCCTTGATTTCTAACTTTTCGGGGCAATTTGTTTCAGTTTTTATCTCAACTGGCTTATAATCTCGGAAATTTTATTTAAATTTGCAGCCAAGATTGGAAAACTCTAAAAAGAAGCCAAGGAAGAATAGTCTATTTTTTATCTTTTACCAAGGGATTACACCCTGTCCTCTTTCCGCATCGGCAGGAGGAGACAGATGACGGCCATGCCCGCCGTGACCCAGATGGTGATGCCGCTGACGTCGCGCATGGCCATGATGCCACTCTGGCGGGCCTTGCTCAGGTAGAGTAGGGGAACGGTGGTGGCATTGACACCTCCGATGGCCTGTACGTTGGGGTTCTGGGCATCCACGTTCTCCACCAGGCGCGTGTTGTAGTATTGCTGACGCTCCTGCATCTTGTTGGTCAGCAGACTGACACCGAGGACGGGAGCGAAGCAGTTGCGCATCAGAATCATGATGAACACGAAGCCGACGAAGTGGCGGGTGGGCAGACCATTCATGCCGTAGGAGGCGATGAGCGGATAGAGCAGCATCAGTCCGGCGTATGTGAGCACTACCGGAAGGCGCATGTTCTCATAGAATCCCTCGGTCTGATACTGGAAATACATATACACATGGCAGGCGCACATCAGCAGGAAACCGAGAGCGAAGACATAACGGTAGTGGGTGCGCTTCATGCCTAAGAGCATGCCGATGGCGAAGCCGACGAAGATGCCGAGCACAGCCCACAGGTAGAGCGAGGCCCACTGCTCCTGGTTGATGTTGGTAATCAGCTGGGCGAAACTCGGTACGATGCTGGCGGGCGTGTTGCACACCATCGCCATCATGAAGAGGAAGGTGGCGATGAGCGGGTTGCGGTAGTTGAAGATGCGCAGGTTGAGATAGTCGCTGCGTAGCGTACGACTGAGGAACAGTCCCGTGCAGACGAGCGTCACGCCGATACAGAACACGATGCGCGGCGACCACAGCCAGTCGAGCGTCCTGCCGAAGAGCAGCACAAAGGTCAAGGGGATGAGCATGCCCATCATCAGCACGGTGTCGAGCACCATGCCCCAGTCCATCTGCTGGTCGGGCTGCACGGGCTCCGTCTCCATCGTGACGAGCACCAGCAACAGTGAAAACAGCTGGAGTCCTATGACAAAGGCGAACGACATGCGCCAGCTGTACTCTATAGCTACCCATGCACAGAGCCAGTTAAAGAAATAAGCATACACCAGTATGATGATGTAGAGTATGAGCATGAGCACCGCCTTGCCGTGAGAGGCTTCTTTTTTCTCATCAGAAGACATGGGCGGCAGATCCTTGGTGAACATATCGATAACGCTAACGTTAAGCAGATAAGGTCCAACAGAGAAAGTCAGGCTGACGAGTACCATCACGCGCAGGCACCCCATCACCAGACAGATAATACACATCACCAGAACCGAACGTGTAGTAACGATGCAAAGGTTACCGGCAATCATGAGCAGAAGTCCCACTATCAACGTCTGCTTCAGGCGGTGAGTGGTGAGGTATTTCAACATCAGCGGCGGGAACACACACAGACCGACGGCTATTGCGAAGAATGCCATCTGCACATCCTCCGTAATCCAACCTAAGTCACCCACGATGTCGGGGGCGAGACTGAGGTTCATGCCCCCCAGGAACACCGGCGACATATAGAGTATAAAGAATATCAGGATGCCCAACGGCTTCGGCATCCAGGAATAGAATGGCAACGCCGATGCTTTCTTTTCATCTGTCATAGCAGCGGTAGCAAATTATTCACTTTTCACTTTTACCTTCACTTCGCACATCATGCCTGCCGACATGCGCTCGTTGTCCTCTTGGGTAAGGCCGTCGAGGTCAATGCGCACGGGCACGCGCTGCTGAATCTTCACGAAATTGCCCGACGAGTTGTCGGTGGGGATGATGGCATACTTAGAACCTGTGGCCTGTGAGATATCCGAGACCTTGCCCGTGAACTCCTTGCCGGGGATGGCATCTACGGTCACGGTCACCGTCTGCCCCTTGCGGATGCGGGCGAGTTGTGTCTCCTTGAAGTTGGCGACAATCCATTTGTTCGTGTTCGGTATGATGGTGGTCAGCGTCACACCCGGGCTGACCAACTGTCCCACCTGAATGGTGCGGCGACCAAGCCAGCCGTCATGCGGAGCCGTCACCACGGTGTAACTGAGGGTCAGGCGTGCCATATCTACCCCAGCTTCAGCCCGCAGGATGGTGGCCTCGGCATTGGTCTTGCGCTGCGTCACCTCGCTGACCTGCGACCGTGAGGCTGCCTTCTGGCGCTCCAACTGCTCCAGTTTCTTGCGGGCGGCGTCCAACTCCGTCTGATACTGCTCCACCTGAATGGGCGTGGCAGCGTTCTGTTTCAGCAACTCGGTGAATCGCTTTGTGTCGCGCTCCAACTTGGCGATGCGGATTTTAGCCTCCTCAATGCCTGCGTCATACACCGATGCAGCGGTAGCAGCCGTATTCTCGGTGCGGTCAACAATAACCCTGCCGCTCTTGGCATCAGCCAACTGTGCCTCCGCCTGCTTCAGGTTTACTAAGTAGTCACGGTCGTCAATGAGTATCAGCGTGTCACCTTGATGTACAAACTGATGCTCCTTGAAGCGTATCTCCTTGATGTAGCCGGACACCTTCGCATTGATGGGCGAGATGTACTGCTCCACCTGCGCGTCGTTGGTCCACTCCGTGTCGCCGTCAATAAACAGGCTGATAATCACAAACAGCCCCACCACCACAAGGCACAGGGCCAGAATCCTTACTGCGAGTTTCTTCATATTTCTTCTATTATCTATTATCAATTGTCAATTATCAATTTTCCACTACTTCAACGCCCCAAGGTTATTCTCTAACCGCAGGCAGTCGATGAGGGCAAGGTTGTATTGCAGGTGGGCGTTCACCACGTTCTGCTCGCTGCTGATGAGCCGCATGTCGTCCTGCAGCAGTTCGGTCATCGAGGCCACGCCCTCCTTATAGCGACGGGCAGTGAGGTCATAGACGCGCTGCGCCTGCTCTCGGTTCTGGCTCTGGGTGGTGTATATTTGTTCGTTTTGTGTTAGTTGCAGCGTAGCGTTGGCGTAGTCCTTCCGCAGCGAGGCATCGAGCAACTGGCGGTTGGTCTTGAGCTTCTCGGCATCGTAGCGGTATTGCTTGATCTTCAGTCGCTTCTCGCTGGCATCGAATATGGGGATGTTGACCTGCAGACCCACGGCAGCCATGCCAAACTGACGGTTGTCGAACTTCTTGAAGAAGTCGCCGAACTTCTCTTGGTAACCCATGTAACCTGCCTGTCCGAAGAGTCCGATGCTGGGCAGATAGCCTGCGCGCGTCAGGCTGATTTGCTTCTCAGTGAGCAGGTGCTGTGCATCGAGCAACTGCTGGTCGGGCAGCAAGCCGTTCATGCCCTGACGGGGCACAGGACGCAGTGCTGCCTCCATGCGCTCAACGTCGATGGCATCCGAAGCCTCCATGTCCAAGAGGAAGCGCAGCGTGTTCAACTGCTGGTCGAGCACCATCTGATACTGCTCCCGCTGGGTTTCCAAGTTGGTGATGTTGATGGAGATTCGGGTGTAGTCGGTCTCGAGGATGACACCCTGCGTAAGCATAGCCTTGGCGATGGCGGCGAGTTCGGTCATGCGCTTCACGTCCTCGTCGAGCAGCAGCCGCTGTTCCTTGCACGACTGTGCGGCGTAATATACCTTGGCTATCTGCACGGTGAGGGTCTCCACGGCCTTGTCGTAGGCCAGCGTGTGAAGCTCCTTCACCACCTTGGCAGCATTGATGGCGGCCAGGATGCTCTGGTTGTAGAGCGGCATCTGCGCCTTCAGCATCGCCTGCGACGAGTATTGCATCGTGCGCACCCTCAACCATTGCGGCTCGTCGGGGAAGTCCATATTGAGATACACGGAGTTGCTCACCTGCACGGGGTCTTTCAGGTAGTCAATCACCTGCAGCGAGCCATCCACCCGTGGCAACAGCATGGCACGGCTCTGACTGATCTGCGTCTCGCCCTTCTGGATGTCGATACGTTTCTCTGCCAGTTGCAGGTTGCGCTCGATACCCATGCGGATACACTCGCCCAAGGTCATCGTCTGTGCCGAGCTTATGGTTATCGTCAACCATCCGCACAGGGCGAGCAATGTTCCTTTTTTCTTTCTCATCATTATCTTCTTTTTCTGATTTCAGTTGCAAAAGTAGTCATTCGCGGTGCATTATCGTGAGGAAATCCAGACTAAAAACCAGCAGTGTTAACGTTCAGGTCAAAGATATGGACGTTTGTGACGGTAAGTTTGCGAAAAAATATGTACCTTTGTCGCCGAAAGCTGTAATATCTGTTCTAAATGTAATCAGAATCATGAATCAAGAGAGAGAACTGAACTACAACAATGGCGACGTGATGATCTTCGACAACTTCGGTGACATTTTTGAGTCGTCGGAGACCGATGGACAGTGGAAGGTCAAGTCGAGCCTGACCGACCTGAACGCTGTGCTCCTGTTGATATGTCAGCGGGGCACGATGAAGGCAAGGATAAGAGATGTGGAATATGAGGTGGGCGTCGGACAAGGACTCGTCCTGCTGCCGATAGTTGTTATCCAGCAACTGATGGTAACGCCCGATGTGCATTTCCGTGGCTTCGGATTCTCGATTACGGCGATGGAGAACGTGTTCCATAATTATCGCGCCACGTGGCAGGAGGCTCTCACGCTGGTCGAACGTCCCGTAGTGACACTCAGCGAAGGAAAGATGCAGGTGGCGGAGAACCTCTACCAGATAGCCCAGCAGGCAGAGCGGATGACTGACAGCCGCTACTACCGCCCCATGATGCGCGCCGTGGTGCAGGCGTTCCTCTATATGATTGCCGATGTGGTGAACCATCGGGAACGCGACGACGAGAACGAGGGCATGTCGCAGAAGGAGCGACTCTTCAAGCAGTTCGTCTCGTTGCTCTGGGCCAGCGGTGGCAAGAACCGGAAGGTTGACTACTTCGCTCAGCAGTTATGCATCACCCCCAAGTATCTCGCCACTCTCGTCCGCGAGTCGAGCGGAAAGACCCCGTTGGAAATGATCCACCGCTACACAGCCAACATGATTGCCCAGCGACTGCGCAGCACTAATCTGACTGTCAAGGAAATCTGTACCGAACTGGAATTCCCCAACGAGTCCTTCTTCGGCCGCTTCGTCAAGCAGCATCTCGGCTGCACGCCCCGTGAGTATCGCAACAAGATGCGACGGACGAGAGCAGATGAATCTTAGTGAGCGGGTAGAGTTAAAGACCGGATGATATCTGGCAGGTATTGCTGGAACTGCTCAAGCGTTTGAAATAGATTACTTGCCAGTCAACAGGTCTACGAGCGGTTTGTCCTTGAAACAGTCATGCTGCTGATCCCAGAAGCCGAAGTCTGCGTCATAACACCACGTAGTCCATGCGATATTAAACTCGTCGAAGACGGTGAGCATATCTTTCGTCCACTGGTAGCCCATCTCTTTGTCGGTAAGTTCGTAAAAGCCCCACTCACCACAGAACAGTTGTAGTCCGTATTTCTTTGCCACGGCAATAGCATCCTTGAAGTCCTCACGAATCTTGTTGATATCCCATACCTGACGGGTATAAGGCTCCAACTCAGGTTTGATCTCATCGGGAGCGGCATCATAGTCTTCCTTTGACACAAGGATGCCGGGGTAGTGTAACTTACCAGTATATTTGCCGATGGGTGTCCACCAGGCAGTATAATGGGTCAGGATCATCGGGTTGTAATAATGGAATGACAGCACGATATTCTTGTCGTTCTTAGGTACCTTTAAATATTTCATGGTCTCGTAGCCCTGCCAGCGGTTAGAGCCTATGACCAGTGTCCGCTCAGGCTCCACCTTACGCAATGCCTTGTGTACCTTTGCCACCAATTTGTTCCACTGCTCATGCTCTTCTGCCACAGGCTCGTTCATGAACTCATAGGCGACCCAGTCGTTGCTGTATCCTTTCAGGACATCCGACAACTGGTACCATAGGTTAATCAAGTCCTGTTGCGCCTTCTCCGAGGTAAAGAGGGTATTGGCAGCACCCTCGTTGACGGCATTGAAATAGTGGGAGCGGATGATATGCAGGTCGACGATAGCACGGATATGATGCTTGCGGGCAAGGTCAAGGGCATTGGTAAGCAGCGTCCATGCCTCTGGCAGTTTGTTGCCTTGCTCATCCCAGAACTGTACCTCGTCAATGGGGATACGAACGAAGTCAAACCCCAGTTTCTCCAGTCGCTCAAAGTCATCCTCTTGGATATGCAGGCGACGCATCTCGCCACGGGCTTCCGACTGCGACAGCCAGTGACTAAGGTTTGTTCCACGTTTGATGTGGAAATTATTCGTTTTACCAGTCTGTGCCATACAAGGGGCTAATGCTAAAGCCATCACGGCTAAGATACTTAATAGTTTTTTCATATTGATAGTTTTAAGTTTGTCATTAATTGTCTACAGGTGAGATAATCTGACCTATGGCTGTAACGGTGTGAGCGGATAGATGATGTTCACGATGAGGATATTGGCAGCGAGGATGATGAAGTTCATCAAGAGACCAATACGCATGAAGTCGCTGAACCGATAACCACCAGGACCATATACCAGCATGTGCGTAGGAGAGCCGATAGGTGTGGCGAAACTACTGCTGATACTAATCATCAGGGCTATGAGGAAAGGATAAGGCTCATAGCCCATTTTTTCTGCCGCCTCGTACATGATCGGGAAGAACATAGCACCAGCCGCCGTGTTGGATATAAACTCCGTGATGAAGGTACCCACCAGACAAATGGCAGTCATGACGACAAGCGGATTGGTACCACAGACATCCAGGATGCCAAAGGCAAGTCGTTCGGCAATGCCCGTCTTCTGGATAGCGAGTCCCAGTACGACACTACCAGCGAACACCATCAGTATTTCCCCATTGATTGACTTCATCGCCTGTTCTGGTGTGCAGCAACCAATGATAAGCATAGCGGCGGCAGCGATAAAGGCACATTGCAGCAAAGGCATGATGTTCAGGGCAGAGACAACGACCATAGCCAGCATGATCAGTGTGGAGGCAGTGGTCTTCCAACTGATATTGGGTATCTGGGAGTTGTCGAAGAACTGTATCTGCGACGATAGTTTGTCGGTATTGATATTCAGTTGTGGGGGACACGACAAGAGTAAGGTGTCACCAGCCTGTAACACCACTTTGCGAAGAGTCTCATTGATTCGCTTTCCACGACGGGCTACAGCTACCAGCGTCATATTATTGTCACGCTCAAACGCACTGCTCTCGATAGTTTTACCAATCAAGGGACTGCCGAACGTGATATAGGCGGTGCGCAACTGGCGGTTCTTGTCCAGTTCATCCAAGGAGAATATATGATGGTTGGCACTTACCAGTCCGTGTGTTTTCTTCAGTTCCAGTATCTCATCAATCTGTCCAGCATAGACCAAATGGTCACCGCCTAAGATGAACTCATCGGCAGTAAGCGGAGACGGCACATTGTCGAAATGGTAGAGTTCCAGCAACGAACCTCCCTTGGCATCGTATAGTCCTGCCTCTCCTACAGTCTTACCGATAAGGGGATTGTCAGATGGGACTAACAGTTCAACAGTATATTCTGATGTTGCCTCGAAGGCAGACTCAGGAACTTTCCGCTCAGGTAATAACTTTCGTAAGGCAATAACAGAGAGGACACCGACGCAAAGACAGAACAGTCCGGGTATCGTTGTCGCTAACACGTTCATGGCATTCCCTGTCTTGTCGGCATACAAACCAGAGATAATCAGGTTAGGAGGTGTACCGATCAACGTGCAGACACCACCCATTCCAGACGCATAACTCAATGGAATCAGCAGTTTGGAGGGTGATACCCCTAATTTCTTCGACCACATCTTCACGATGTTGACGAACATGGCGACGACCGTGGTGTTACTCAGGAACGAACTGAGTGCAGCCACGGGGAGCATCAGCCTCATTACCGCCTTTGCATAGGAAGTGGGTTGTCCTAACAGGTTTTTGACAATCCATTGCAGAACTCCCGTATAGGTCAGTCCAGCGACGACGATAAACAGCACACCGATGATAACTACAGAGGTGGAACTGAATCCCGAGAAGGCTTCCTTTGCATCAAGGACACCAGTGACATACAAGATGCCGATGGCACAAAGAAAGACGAGGTCAGTACGTAATTTAGTGCAAAGCAGGGTAGTGAACATACCCAATACCGTCACAATAGTAATCCATGCGTGAAGGGAGAATCCCCAAAATAGTTCAGTTTCCATGTTTTTTGTTGCTTTATAGTTTCAGATACTCGCGGAAGTAAGCGATAATGTGGTCCAGTCCTTCATCCAACTTGACCTTCGGCTCCCATCCTAACTTCTGTTTTGCCAAGGTGATGTCTGGACGACGCATCTTCGGGTCGTCACTGGGTAAGGGTCGGAACACGATCTTACTCTTACCACCAATCTTCTGAATGACTTTCTCAGCCAGTTCGAGCATGGTGAACTCACCTGGGTTACCCAGATTGACAGGACCGGTAAAGCTGTCGTCAGTGTCCATCACACGAATCATGCCCTCAATCAAGTCACTCACATACTGGAAGGAACGAGTCTGCTGACCGTCACCATAGATGGTAAGGTCCTCACCACGCAGTGCCTGAACGACGAAGTTAGATACCACACGACCATCGTTGACAGCCATACGGGGACCATAGGTGTTGAAGATACGGATAACCTTAGTACGGACGTTATGCAGACGGTGGTAGTCGAAGAAAAGCGTCTCAGCGACACGCTTACCCTCATCATAGCAGGAACGCAGTCCGATAGGGTTCACATTACCCCAGTAGCTCTCTGGCTGTGGGTGTATGTTAGGATCACCATAAACCTCACTGGTCGATGACTGTAGGATCTTTGCTTTCGTACGGCGTGCCAGTCCTAACATGTGGTATGCTCCGAAGAAACTGGTCTTGGTAGTCTGTATCGGGTCGGTCTGGTAATAAATAGGGGAGGCTGGACAGGCAAGATTATAGATCTCATCCACCTCAGCCCAATAGGGATTGATGACATCATGGCGCACTAACTCGAAGTTAGGCTTCCCGATCAGATGCCATACGTTCTCCTTAGAGCCGCTATAGAAATTGTCAATACAAATGACATCGTTGTCTTCGTTAACAAGGCGTTCGCAGAGGTGGGATCCTATAAAACCAGCTCCGCCAGTCACTAAGATTCTTTTCATTGTTTATTATAGTAAATATAACTTACGTGCAAAGTTATACAAAAATACTGAATAACCAAATGTTTTTCCTGTTAAATCAGAAAAATATAAGCGGGACACGTCCTCACGGATGAATCCCGCCTTCGGTTGTTAGCAATCTAAATAGGTAGTAGTGTATTGATTCAGGGATTAGTATTCCCTGTAAAAGTCTAATGCCTCTTTGATCTCCTCCTCTGTAGCCGTCTGGTTGATACGGATATCTCCGATACCACCAAGCAGGGTGAAGTTGATGTCATTACCCACATTTTTTTTGTCATGGTGCATCAGTTCGATGAGGTGCGGATAGTCATCACAGGTAATCGTCATGCGTCCATAATTCTCCTTGATGAAGTTGACAGTCTGGCGCATCTTATCCTGCGGAAAGCCTGTTTTGATACAGCAGAGATATAGCTCCACCACCAGCCCGTAGGCTACGGCATAGCCATGGAGAATAGGTTTGCGCTCCAAGGCAAGTGACTCGAAGGCGTGTCCTGCCGTATGTCCGAGGTTCAGTGCCTTGCGGATACCTTTCTCGGTAGGGTCCTCGGTGACGATGCGCTGTTTGACGGCAACACTCTTGACTAGGAGGTGGGAGATCGTTTTTATAGTGTCTATAGTAACGATAGTACCTATAGTGTCTATAGGGTTGTTGAGCAGTTCTGCCCAATGACTATCGCAGTCAATCAGTCCGTGTTTCAGCATCTCCGCATAACCAGAGAGAATGTTCTCGTGGTCAAGGGTATGCAGGAATGTGGTGTCGAGGATGACACAACGGGCATTGTTGAACACCCCAATCTCATTCTTCAGTCCTCCGAAGTTGATACCTGTCTTACCGCCCACACTGGCGTCTACCATGGAGAGCAGGGTGGTGGGTATATTAATATAAGGTATACCTCTTTTAAACGTTGAGGCGGCAAATCCTCCCAAATCAGTAACCATCCCTCCTCCGAGGTTGATCATCAGCGAATGGCGGGTGGCTCCCATCTGTTGCATCTCACTCCACACATGGGCAAGTGACTCCAGTGTCTTATGGGTATCTGTTGCAGGGATGGTGATGACCTGTGCCTCTTTCATACAGTCGTAGTTACGGATGACAGGTAGACAACAGTCATGGGTCGTCTCGTCGACAAGTACCAATAAACGGTCGTGAGCACATTCGCTCACGGCTTGCTCCAGTGTCTGTCCTAGATTCTCAGAAAAGATAACCCTTTGTTGTTCCATATGCGCATGCAAAATTAATATAAAATTTGCAAATACATCTATAAAAAAGTAGAATAATTGTCAGGAATACATTTTTTTTGATTTATATCGTTAAACTTTTCTCTTTTAGAAGCGTCCAAAGTGCATAATCAACAAACAAGGAATGAAGAGGATTTTGCTGTTTTTGTTCATGGCTGTATCAGGTATACAAGCGATGGCACAACGAAACATAACGGGTAAGGTTCTTGAGAGTGACTCTCAGGAACCTGTGGCACAAACCACTGTACGATTGCTGAAAAAGGACAGTACGATGGTGACAGGTGCACTAACTGACTTGAACGGATTATTCCGTATGAAGGCTCCTGCGGCAGGTACCTATATCGTTCAGGTAACCTGTGTGGGCTTCAAACCATTTACAAAGACTGTCAAAGTGTCTGCAGACAAGGATGTTGCCTTGGGATCTATCGACCTGCACCCTGATGCCATTATGTTGAAAGGAGCAACGGTGACAGGACAGGCAGCCAAGGTAACAGTGAAAGAGGATACTTTTGTATATAACGCCTCCGCCTATCGCACCCCTGAAGGCTCTGTCATCGAGGAGCTGGTGAAGAAACTACCTGGTGCACAAGTGGATGACGATGGTAAGGTGACCATCAATGGTAAGGAAGTGAAGAAAATACTTATTGATGGTAAGGAGTTTATGACGGGTGATACGAAGACCGCTATGAAGAACCTGCCTACCTCTATCGTGGAGCGGGTGAAGGCTTACGACCAGAAGAGCGACCTTTCCCGTGTCAGTGGTATTGATGACGGTGAGGAGGAGACTGTACTTGACTTTGGTATCAAACGAGGCATGAATAAGGGATTTATGCTGAATGCTGATCTGGCGGCAGGTACAAAACATCGTTATAGCGGTCGTGTCTTTGCGGGTATGCAGAGTTCTGATTTGAAAATATTCGTTCCTCTGAGTGCCAATAACGTGAATGACATGGGCTTCCCTGGTGGTGGAGGTGGTCGCTTCGGAGGTGGCAGACAAGGTCTGACGGCTACGAAGATGGCTGGTTTCAACCTTAACTACGAGAAGAAAGACTTGTTGAAATTAGATGCCAGTATCCGTTGGAACCATCGTGATGGGGATGCTGTCGTACGCAGCTCTACGGAAAACTTCATGAGTGGGACAACTTCTACTTTTGGCAACAGCCAGAACAGTAACTTAACCCGTTCAAATAGTTGGGATGCCCGTTTCCGTCTGGAATGGACACCCGACTCCATGACGAACATCATGATGCGTCCGGAGTTTAACTATAACTCCAGTGATGGATTGAGCGAAGGGCTGTCCCTGACCTTTGATGACGATCCTTATAAAACGGTAAGGGACCCGATGGATGATGAGGCTTTGAAAATATTAGTCGATAAAGGTATCGTCAAGAACAGAAACCTTAACAACTCTATTTCCTATAGTGACTCCAAGAGTGCTGGTGGCTGGTTGCAGCTGAACCGTCGGTTGAGTAATAATGGCAGAAATATCACCTTGCGCCTCTCTGGTAATGTGGGGGAGGGAACCAGTAAGTCATTCAGCAATAGTTGGGTGGATTATTTCCAGTTAGTGAACCAACAGGGTGAGGACTCTACCTATCAGGCAAACCGTCATGCGGTGACACCAACTAAGAACTGGAACTATGGTATCCGTGCCACTTATAGCGAGCCAATCTTCCGTCAGACTTACTTGCAGTTTAGTTACCAGTATCAGTATAGCTATACGAAGAGTGATCGTGCCACGTATGATTTTAGTACATTCCCTGCAGATTTCTTTGGGGTTACTCCAGTCTATCGTGGATGGGACGATTATCTCGCCTTGTTAGGTGGTAATCCTTTAGAGAGTTTCAGGGATGATAAATTGAGCCGTTTCTCAGAATACCGTAACTACAACCATACGGCGGAGATCATGTTGCGAGTAGTGCGTAAGGCATATAACCTGAATGTCGGTTTCCAGATCATGCCCCAACGCTCTCATTTCACACAAGACTATCAGGGTGTTCATACCGATACGACACGTACAGTGACGAATTTTGCCCCGACAGCAGACTTCCGTTGGAAGATCTCGAAGGTAAGTCAGTTGCGCTTTACCTATCGTGCAAACAGCAGTCAGCCTTCAATGAGTGACCTGTTGGATATTACTGATGACAGTGATCCGCTGAACATCCGAAAGGGTAACCCGGGACTGAAACCCTCGTTCACCCAGAATTTCCGTTTGTTCTATAATAACTACATCCAGAACCATCAGCGTAGTATTATGGCACACGTGAATTTCTCCACCACCAGAAACTCTATTTCTAATATGGTGACCTATAACGAGCAGTCAGGTGGACGAACCACAAGACCAGAGAATATCAATGGAAACTGGAATACCTTCGGGATGTTCATGTTTAATACGGTGATAGACTCTGCTGGCTTCTTTAACGTCAATACCTTCACCACCTTGCGTTATGTGAACAACGTGGGTTATGTCAGTGTCAACAGAAATGCGGATTCCCAGAAATCTACCACCCGTACAACGACCTTGGGTGAGCGTCTTGCTGCCAGCTATCGTAACGATTGGTTGGAAGTGGAGTTGGACGGTTCGCTGGAATATATGCATGCCCGTAGTGAGTTGCAGAGCAATAACAACCTCGATACGTGGACATTCTCCTATGGTGGTAGTCTGCAGTTGACGGCTCCATGGGGCACTCAGCTCTCTACCAGTATGAATATGAACAGTCGTCGTGGTTATAATGACGCGTCGATGAACACGAATGAGTTGATATGGAATGCACAATTGTCACACTCATTCCTGCGTGGCAATGCCTTGACACTCTCCCTCCAAATGTATGATATCCTGCATCAGCAGTCTACCTTTAGTCGTGCGGTGGATGCTATGCGTCGTAGCGATACGGAGTATAATGCCATTACCAACTATGCCATGTTGCATGTCATCTACCGCCTGAATATCTTTGGTGGTAAGAATGGTGGACCCAGAGGACCGGAAGGCGGTCCTGGTGGTGGTCGTCGAGGCGGAGGCTTCGGAGGTCCTGGCGGTGGTCGTCCTGGTGGTGGAGGCTTTGGCAGACCCAGATTCTAAGAAAAAAGAAAGGCACTTCTTGACGGAGCGCCTTTCCTCATATGGGTGGGTGATTGTTTATTTGTTTATTCTTCTTTTCTGTCATCAATATTGTCACCCTCTGTTGGTGCCAGTTCTTCCTCGAAATCAGTGATACCTGCAGTAATCAGGATGTCATACCACTGAATCAGTTTCTTGATATCACTGTTATGAACACGCTCCTGGTCCCATTCTGGCAGTACCTTGGTGAAGTAGTCGTGCAACTCTTTAGGAGTGGCTTTCTTGTAGTTGAGGCTGGAAACCTTCCCTTTCTCTAAGTCACGCAGGGATGCAAGTACCTTCATCAAGGGTACATCGTCTGTTTCTGTGAACATTGCGATGTCGGCAAGAGAGGTGATACGGTCGGTACCGAAGGCAGGCATACGCTTGCCTGTTCCGTCAAGTGCCTCAACAATAAGGCTGTTCTTAGAGCGTGATACCAATTTGTAAAGTCCCGGTTTGCCTGAGATGGCTAAAATAGTCTGTTTCATATTGTTTTATTGTTTATTGTTGTTTTCTTTTCGACATCTCGATATCTCGATATCTCGATATTCCGAGATATCGAGGATGTGAGCCAACTGCTCGTCAATATCGGACACGCCATCATTGACTATCTCATAGTTAGCTCTTCTTACGACCTCTTCCTGCGGCAGTTGGCGTTCTATCCATTGCAACACCTTCTCACGAGTGATATGATCACGCTGCATCACCCTGTCGATGCGTACCTCTAAAGGTGCTGTCACAGCAATCACTTGATCGACCAGTTGGTAGATACCTGACTCATACATGATCGCACTCTCCATCCACTTCATGCCACTCTCCTCAAAGTCACGGAAAACAGCAGGATGTACGATAGCGTCAATCGCCTTGGCATGGTCTTCACTCTGTAATAGGAAATGTGCCATTGCCGCTTTGTTGAGTTGTCCGTCCACATAGGTCTCTTCACCTATCAGTACTGTGAGTTCCTGTTGGATGACTGGTGAGGTGCGGATGAGACGCTTAGCGGCAGCGTCACAGTCATACACCTCTATACCATATTTTGCTGTCAGGCATCGGCATACGTAACTCTTGCCAGACCCAATTCCTCCTGTGATACCTATCTTCATTCCTCTTCTATCAGATAGTCTACTGTCTTGGTCTCTAATACCGCTTTGCTAATACCGTGCGGAATCACCTTCAGGTAGATATTACATTTATCAGATGGGTTCTGGACAATCTCCTCATAGTCTGCTATTACCGTAAAGTCATCTGGACGAAGGGTACGGAACAGACTGACACCTGTGACGAAATGAACCTTGACTTTTGGTGGGAAAGTACGCAGCACTTTTCCTGCGGGCATGTTGATAGCCTTGATAGGAATTCCGTCAAAACTCTCCTCAGTCAGCACATCCGTAAAGAATCCGATACGCACCTGATCAGGGACAACCTTGACATCTTTCGGATGGGAGGTCTTGCAAGTCACCATCAGTGTGTCACGGAAACCTACATAGTTCAAATTCTCAGTGTAGATGGCATTGATACTGTCTAACTTTTCTTTGGAAGAGTAGATGTCCACACTGTCGGGCCAATACTGTACGTGGGAGATGAAATAGAGTTGTTCGGGAATTACACGACCTGCCCATCTGAGGGGTACACGCTTCCGCTCTCCGTTGTTGTAGAAGAACTCTATGCGATCTGGTTTTACGGAATTGATGGTTGTTGACATCTCCAACTGTTGGTTGATGAGTCGCTTGACCTCTGACGAAGAGGCGATACCATATCCGTTACCACGGTCGAAATTCTTAAAGTTGATGTTGATGTTACGGTTTTTGTCATACAGGTATCTCATCAACAGCCAACCCTTATCCCTGACGACAACTCGTAAGGTGTCTATCTCATTGGAGGTGAGAACGACATTCTTAGGAACACCTTTGATCTGCATCGTCACCTTAATCTCCCGCTCATACGTCTCATTGAGGGTAAGAATAAGCCAGAAGATTCCTGACAGGATGAGGAAGAAGGTGAATATCAGAAACTCCTTGCTCATTCTGTTGAACAAGAAGCGTCTGATATATAATGATATTCGCCTGGACTCCATCGTTTTCCCTGCCAGTCAGCGATACCTTATTTCTGTGTAGGTGTGCTTGCCATGTCTTTGAAAACAGAGCCTTTGTCAACACGAATAACGACTCCGTCGGCAATCTTCACCTCAATGATGCCGGTAGCAAGGTCAATCTTCTTGACTGTTCCATAGATACCACCACCAGTGACTACAGGTGTTCCCTCAGTCAGCGAGTTCTGGAAGTTCTGAATCTCCTTCTGACGCTTCTGCTGAGGCTTGATCATAAAGAAATACATGATGGCGAAGATAGCCACCATCATAATAATAAAACTGGTCATGCTGCCACCGCCCTGTGCGGCTTGTGCAGCGAGAAAAATCTGTGTCATTGTTATTTAAAGATTTAATTATTCAACTTTCTCGTCCATATGCTTCAGCAGTCGTCCTGTATAGATCAAGTGACGGGCAATAGCATCCAGCATACCATTGGTGTAACCTCCACTACGTGGGGTGGAGTAGTATTTGGCAATCTCCACAAACTCATTGATAGTCACACTGACAGGAATACTGGGGAATGTCATCAACTCAGCAATGGCAATCTGCATAATCACAATATCCATATAGGCAAGACGGGAGAAATCCCAGTTACGGGAAGCCTCACTCATGTACCGCTGGTATTCGTCAGCATTCATAATGGTGGCACGGAACAACTTACGGGCATAATCCTTATCCTCATCGCTACCGTATTCGGGTAATAACTCCTGTTTGGAGTGGTTCTTCTCCTCAAAACGCTTGATTGTCTTCAACACAAAGGTGTCCACCACCTCTTTGTCATCATTCCAGTAGAGACTCTGCTCTTCCAGCAAAGCATCCAGATCATCATTATCCTGAATGATCGTCCGATAAATCTTCCGCCATAACTCTCTGTCAGCCTCATAGTTATCTTCTTCAGACTCCATATAATCTTGATATACCTGACTATCTGCTATCAGATGGTACATCTTCTTCAAGAATTCTGGCTCGTCATCCCAATTCAGTTTCTTAGTCTCCAAAAACTCGTTCAGCATCTTGTTCTCTTCCAGTTGAATGGCAAAACGGTTATAGGCGAATTTCTGCGAGGGCATCGCAGTACCTTCACGCTTAGCCTTCGACTGTGCCACCTCCAGGTAACGGCGTGACTCTTTGGTGATAGCCACAATAAGGGCTAACAGATAATTATAAAGGTCATACGCTTTTGAAAGACTGAAGAGAAGTTCTTTCTCTGCTGCCTCAATGTTCTTATTACCGTTTTGATAGTACGCATAGGTTAACTGAACAACCTTGATTCTTATAAGCTCACGATTAATCATATTCTATAGAATAGCATGTTTGATACTCTTATCACCTGCAAAAATACGAAGAAATCCCCGATTGTGCAAGAAAAAGTAAATAAAATTTGGTTTTTCGCTCACTTATTCGTACCTTTGACTCACGTCTAACGTACTTTCGTTCGGAAAAACGAAAGAAAAATGGATTTTCTTTTGGTTTTTCACTCACTTATTCGTACCTTTGCACCCGCTTTTCGCATCGTGTGATGGTGAATTAAGCAAAAATGTATAACTTAATTTAGAGTAACACAACTTAATTATGAAAGAAATTAGTGTAAACGGTCAGAAGCGCACCGAGACAGGCAAGAAAGCCTCTAAGTTGCTTCGCAAGGAGGGTTTGGTACCCTGTAATCTGTATGGTGAGTCAAAGAATGACAAAAATCTTCCTGAGGCATTCTCTTTCGCTGTTCCTATGTCAGAGATGCGTAAGGTGATTTATTCTCCTCATGTATATGTAGTAAACATTACTGTTGACGGTAAGGAGCACAAGGCTATCATCAAGGAGCTTCAGTTCCACCCCACAACAGACGCGCTGATTCACGCTGACTTCTACGAGATCAACGAGAAGAAGAACATCACTGTCGGTATTCCTGTGAAACTGACTGGTCACGCTCAGGGTGTACGTGATGGTGGTAAGCTCCAGTTGCAGATCCGTAAGATCAACGTTACTGCTCCTTATAAGAATATTCCTGAGGTTCTCGAAATCGACGTTACCTCATTGGAGCTCGGCAAGAGCATCAAGGTTGGCTCACTGAGCTTCGAGGGCTTGGAGATTGCTACTCCGAAGGAGGTTATCGTATGTTCTGTTAGGACAACACGTGCTTCTCGTTCGGCTGCGTCAGCAGATGAGGCTGCAGAGTAATAGAATGGACAAGTATTTAATTGTTGGTTTGGGAAACGTCGGCGATGAGTACGACATGACCCGCCACAATACAGGATTTATGGTATTGGACGCTTTCGCAAAGGCGTCCAATATCGTTTTAGAGGATAAGCGCTATGGCTTTGTGGGCGAGACAAGTCTTAAAGGTCGTAAGGTGTTTCTCCTCAAACCTTCTACTTATATGAACCTCAGCGGTAATGCTGTACGCTATTGGCTCAACAAGGAGAATGTTGATCAGAGTCGTCTGCTGGTCATCAGTGATGATGTGGCGATTCCCTTGGGACAGTTCCGCCTGAAGGCGAACGGCTCCAATGGCGGACATAACGGTCTGGGACATATCCAGCAACTCATCGGACAGAACTATGCCCGACTGCGGATGGGTATCGGTAGCGATTACCCGCAGGGTATGCAGATTGACTATGTACTGGGACGTTATGGTGAGGAGGAACTGAAGGTGCTGCAGCCAGCCATCGACTTAGGGGTGGATATCGTCAAGAGTTTCGTATTGGCTGGTATTGATGTTACCATGAACCAATATAATAAATTAGGTAAGAATGGAGGAAGCAAGAGTTGACAAGTGGTTGTGGGCAGCGCGTATCTTCAAGACACGTAGTATCGCTGTTGATGCCATCAAGAACGGTCGTGTGACGATGAACGGTATGAATGTCAAGCCTTCCCGTATGGTGAAGGTGGGTGAGGTCGTCAGTGTCCGCAAACCTCCCGTCACTTATTCCTTTAAGATACTGAAGACCATTGAGCAGAGGGTAGGGGCGAAACTCATCCCAGAGATTTATGAGAATGTGACTCCTGCCGACCAGTATGAGTTATTGGAGATGAACCGCATCAGTGGTTTTGTAGATCGTGCCCGTGGTACCGGTCGTCCTACGAAGAAGGAACGTCGTGCACTGGATGAGTTCATCGGTCCTTCCTTAGAGGGTTTTGATGATTTTGATTTTGACGAGGATGATATTTGATATTCTATTAATCATAGCAGGTGTGGCGATGGTGCTCTATGGAGCAGACCGTCTGACAGAAGGAGCCTCTGCCTTGGCTCGTCGTATGAATGTGCCGGAGATCATCATTGGTCTGACGATTGTTGCCGCAGGAACCTCTGCGCCAGAACTCTTCGTTAGTCTGGTATCCGCCTTGAAAGGTACACCTGATATGGCGATTGGTAATGTGGTGGGCTCCAATACCATGAATGCCATGCTGATAGTCGGATGTGCGGCAATGGTAGCCCCCATGACCATCAGTAAGAGTACGGTTCGTAAAGACATCCCCTTTGCTGTGGGTGCCTCTGTCCTGTTATTTCAGTATGCATTTGACGCATCCCTTGGACGTATCGACGGTATTGTCTTGTTGGTAGGTTTTGCTGCCTTTATGTACTATACTTTGTCGCAGGCAAAGGCTGGAAAGGCGGAACCGACAACAGAAATCAAAGTTGTTAATCCCTGGGTGAGTGTGTTTTTCGTGTTCTTAGGTCTTGCCCTGTTGGTGATTGGCAGTAATATCTTTGTCGATTCCGCCTCCCGTGTCGCATACGCTTTAGGTTTGAGTGAGGGCGTGGTAGGCTTGACGATTGTCGCAGGAGGCACCTCCTTGCCAGAACTTGCCACCAGTGTAGTAGCGGCACGTAAGGGACAATCCGCCATCGCTATTGGTAATGTCATCGGCTCCAATGTCTTCAATATCCTGTTGATATTAGGACTCACCGCCACCATTAGTCCCATGCAGATACAAGGTATCACGATGGTCGACCTCTCGCTGATGCTCGGCTCAGTCGTCCTTGTATGGCTATTCTCCCGTACCAAGTATACGGTAGAGCGTTGGGAGGGTGCCGTCCTCGTCCTCGGCTACCTCATCTATCTTGGGTGGTTGTTGAGTAACGTGTAAGTGATGAGGGTATTGCTCAATTAAATAATCCTGCTATCCCTGCTACAATGTGGCTGAAATGCCGATAAATAAAGGGCGGAGCCTGTAGCACGATTGTGATTTATCCTGCTACAATGACCAGTAATCGGCTACCCCTACGGAAGGCATTACTCACTGCGATCGGAGGCATTACTTTGTCGCCTCGTTGAATCTGTCAAGAAGCCATTGCTTCTGCTCTGCAATCGTCATGTTGCTGTTGTCGAGTTCGATGGCATCATCTGCTTTGCGTAAGGGAGACACCTCACGATGGGAGTCGATATAGTCACGCTCCTGTACGTTCTTGAGTATCTCCTCATAGTCAGCCTCCATACCCTTTGCCTTCAACTCGTCATAACGCCGCTGGGCACGTACCTCAGCAGAGGCAGTGACATAAACTTTCAGCTCGGCGTTAGGGAAAACGGTAGTACCGATGTCACGACCATCCATCACGACCCCCTTGTCCTTACCCATCTGCTGTTGCTGTGCCACCATTGCCTCACGGACAAAACCGAGCGTAGCGATAGGACTGACATGGTTGCTGACCTCCATCGTGCGGATTTCCTGCTCAACGAGTTCCCCATTCAGATAAGTGTCGGGACGCCCCGTCTCCGCATTGAACTTAAACGAGATATTGATCTCTGGCATACGGCGACGCAGTTCCTCCTCCTTGATGCCGTCAGCGGTGAAGAGTCCGTTGCGGAGGGCAAAGAGGGTGACACTACGGTACATAGCACCAGTATCAACATATACATAACCCACCTCACGGGCAAGGTCTTTCGCCATGGTACTCTTACCGCATGAAGAGTGACCGTCAATCGCTATTGTAATCTTTTTCATATTCTTTGTTGTATTCGATATTTCGACATTACGATACGATATTTCGAGATGATATTATAACGAATATGTCGCGTTAATCAATATGGAGGAGGCAGAGACATGATATTTCGCATAAGCGACATTGAGTTTGAAACGCTTAATGGACAGTCCTGCTCCAACAGACAGACCAGCTCCATGGCTGCTGCTGCCATCCCCTTCGCTAATCTTCATCTCGTCGCGACGACGGAAGTTATAACCTCCGGCAATATAGATGTTGTCACCGATGAAGACATCAACACCTAATGCGACATGCTGGATGAAATTAGTATCCCAGCGGTTGAGACGGGACAGGGTTGCGGAGAAACGCAAAGGAGCGGCAGCCAGTCTCTTAGATACACCTACCTGCAAATCGATAGGAATCTTCTCAAAAGTGTCATGATATGCCTTCACCTGTCCACCAAGGTTCTTTGCCGTAGCGGAGATAGACCATCCACGTTCCTCGTCATAATAGTTCAGACCCAAGTCGGAGGCGATACCGATGGAGTTATAGCCAGCTATCGACGAGGATATGAAGCGCAGGGTGACACCACCGCTCCACCGGTCGCTGAGCAGATAGGCAAAGGTTCCTGCCACCGCAATGTCTTTTGCCGAGAAAGTACCCTGCTCGATATTGTCACTGGTCATCTCCTTCATACTACCATAATCCATGTACTGAGCACTGACACCCCATGTGGCACGCTCTCCCCAGGCTTTGACAAACGACGCAGAGGCAGTCTTTGCCCCCTCCATGTACGTCATGAAATTGAGGTTGATACTCTTGTCGGCAGTATTGCAGATCAGTGCGGGATTATGAAAGATGACGGTAGGGTCGTCGTCATCTATGGTGATATTGTCACCTCCCAAAGCTGCTACGTGAGCACTGACAGGGAGCCGAAGGAAACTATATACCTCCTGACTCTCCTGTGCATCTGCATGGAGGGCAGAAAAGACAATAATCAGGGCAAAAATGACTCTTTTCATCTAATAATTCCTAAATTAAGCGCAAAGATACTGCTTTTTTCGTAACTTTGCCATCAAAGATGGCGAAAATACTCCGTCTCGGCAAAAAAGAAACGAGTTTCTTTGTTTTGCGCTCGACTTTTCGTAACTTTGCAAATTAATAACGCACGACAATCGTATTTATTGCCGACGACATGGAACAAAAGAAAACACCACAGGCGGATTTGGAGCAGCAACGCACTACTGGATTCCTGTTAGGACTGGTACTGGTGCTCGCTATGCTGTTTGTCGCTCTGGAGTGGAATAGCATGGAGTCGACAGACGATGAGTCAACCCTTGACTTGGATGAGTTGGTGCATGAGGATGAAATGATTCCCATGTCTATTGAGGAGCAACTGGCTCAGTTAGAGCCAGATAAGTCACAACCTAAGGAAGCAGAGCAACTTCGCATTGTGGATGATAATGTGGAAATACAACCTCAAGAGGAGCAGGTCGCAGAAGATGAGGGTGACGGCGAGGATGAGGCGTTGTTGAAGGAACTGCAAGGTGAGGAGGAACCCAAGGCAATAGCCCCCATGGGTATCGATCCAGAAGACAATCCTTTGAAGTTCCGCTTGGTGGAGGACCTCCCCCAGTATCCTGGTGGTGCTGTAGAGTTCATGAAATGGCTGACAAAGAATCTGAAATATCCCAAGTTGGCACAGGTTCGGAAGACTGAGGGAAAAGTTATTGCCAACTTCTATGTGGAGAAGGATGGCTCGATAACAGGATTGAAGATCGTGCAGTCTCTTTCCAGAGAGTGTGACAGAGAAGCTTTGCGAGTCTTGGGAATGATGCCCAACTGGCAACGTGCAGAATGGGAAACCCTGTCGCACGAAAGTCAGTATTCCTATAGTATTTAAATTATAAGACTATGATAAAGACATCTAATGAAATTCTGAAATCTGTTAATGATTTCTTAGACCAGCTTCCTTATGAGAGGAAGCCCGAGTCACTGTATGACCCTATTCGTTATGTGTTGTCAATGGGGGGCAAACGCATCCGTCCTGTACTGATGCTGATGGCATATAATCTGTATGAGGATGAACCAGAAAAGATATTAATGCCTGCCTGTGGATTGGAAACATATCATAACTACACGCTGTTACATGACGATTTGATGGATAATGCCGACCTTCGTCGTGGACATGAGACAGTGCATAAGCATTGGAATACCAATAAGGCTATCCTGTCGGGTGACTCTATGCTGGTGCTTGCCTATCAGCGTATAGCGCAAGTGCCTTCTGAAAAGTTGGTGGCAGTACTTGACTGCTTCTCTGAGACAGCATTGGAAATCTGCGAGGGGCAAGAATATGACATGGCGTTTGAGACTCGCAATGATGTTTGTGAGGAGGAATACATAGAGATGATTCGTCTTAAAACATCTGTATTACTTGCCTGTGCTATGAAGATTGGTGCTGTTCTTGCAGGTGCACCAAAGGAGGATGTTGCCAACCTCTATAAGTTTGGTGAGCAGTTAGGACTTGCTTTCCAATTGCAAGACGACCTGTTGGATGTCTATGGTGACGCTAAGGTGTTCGGTAAGGCAATAGGTGGTGATATCACCTCCAACAAAAAGACTTATATGCTGATTAATGCTTATAACCGTGCGGATGACAAACAACGTGCGGAACTGACTCGTTGGATTGAGGCAAAGACTTTCAATCGTGATGTCAAGGTGGCATCAGTCACTCGTCTCTATGACGAGATTGGTATCCGTCAGCTATGTGAGGAGAAAATCAATGATTATTTCGCAAAGGCAGCAGAGAGCCTGAATAAGGTCGGTGTACCAGATGAGCGTAAGCAAGCACTCCGCCAGTATATGGAAGAACTGCTTCATCGTAATAAGTAATGACGCATTACATAGATACCCATTGCCATCTGGATGGTGAGGAGTTCCGTGACGACTTAGATGCTGTCGTACAACGAGCCAAGGACGCTGGTTGTGCGAGAGTCTTCGTTCCTGCCATCGACCTTTCGTCGTGTCAGACGGTGATGGAGGTCTGCCAACGCTACCCTGATTACTGCTACCCGATGCTGGGACTGCATCCAGAGGAAGTGAAGGCGGATTGGAGGGAAGTACTATTGACATTACAATCCCAGCTATCAACTTCCAATTGTATCGCCATTGGTGAAGTCGGACTTGACTTCTATTGGAGCCGTGAGTATGAGCAGGAACAGTTAGAGGCTTTTGAGGAACAGGTTCGTTGGTCGGTGGAGACTCGTTTGCCGTTGATGATACATTGTCGGAAGGCGCAGAATGAGATGGTCGCTATATTAAAAAGGTATGCGCGAGAGTTACCGGGTGGCGTGTTCCATTGTTTCACGGGTAATGAGGTAGAGGCACGTCAACTGCTGGAGTTTGACAATTTCGTATTGGGAGTCGGTGGTGTGCTGACCTTTAAGAAGAGTCATCTGCCAGAAGTGTTACTCGCAAGTGTTCCCTTAGACCGTATCGTTATAGAGACAGATGCCCCCTACATGGCACCGGTGCCGATGCGTGGACAGCGTAACGAACCAGCGTTTATTCGCCATGTCATTACTAAGATGGCTGAGGCTTATCGGGTGAGTGAGGACGAGATTTGCAGACAAACGAACGAAAATGTGCGAAAAGTTTTTGGTATTCAGATTTAATTTCTTACCTTTAACTTCGTTGAAAGTGCTTTCGTTCGACAATAAAAACAAAAAAATCGTTTTTTTGTTTTGTATTGTGCTCACTTATTCGTACCTTTGCATCCGCTAACAACAAGGAGAGGTGCTCGAGTGGTTGAAGAGGCACGCCTGGAAAGCGTGTAACCGGCAAAACCGGTTCGCAGGTTCGAATCCTGTTCTCTCCGCAAAGACAGACTTGGAAGACCAATTATAAGAGAACGGATGAGAACCAGGTTCGTCATCGACGAAGTCGCTTTCACAAAGCGTAGCGACTGAAAGAATCCTGTTCTCTCCGCGAAAATGACTTAAAGGGAATCCAATCAGTTTACCCCAGTTTGGGATAAGAAAGTTGCCTAAAAAGTTGGTAATCTGAGAAAATTGAATTTGATGTCAAAAAATAGCATTAACCTACACTATTATAGTTAATAATTTGATAATTAGACGGTTAACCCGTGTAGGTTTCCTTTTAAAAAATAACCGAACCTACACTCCGAGGGTCATCTAAGGGTTGTTCGGGTAGTCCGAAGGGCTCGTTCCGATATCAGTTACCCCTTGTTCCAACAATGGGAACTGTCAGTTCCCTCCGTAGAAACTGTCAGTTCCCTTAGGAGAAACTGACAGTTTCCTCCATAGTTACTATTGTGGAACTGCCTGTAAATAAAGCATTTATAGGTATTTAGTGGGTCAAAATGACCTGTTTTTTTCATTAAAACAGGTCATTCG